>DASTDH010000040.1:0-8608 GCA_035710445.1 Chthoniobacterales bacterium | reverse complement strand
TGCAGATAAAGCGGCGAAGACCCTTGCGTTCATCAAGGAGACGCTGCGCGACTACGCGAATCCGGTGATCAATTGCAGCTTTGGCAAGGACTCGATGGTCCTCTTGCATTTGTGTTATGCCAACGCGCTACCGATGCATATTCTCTACTATCGCGATCCGTTTTTCCCGCGAAAAAACAGGTTCGCTGATTCGGTGATCGATTCCTGGAATTTAAGCGTCCACTCCTATCCGCCGATCCGGACGAGTTTACTGCACGGCAAAGAGATGGTTGCATTGGTCAGCGAATACCAATCTGGCCCCCTCTCCACCGTTGCAGTCCTGAAGAATACTTCAGAGTACACAGATGGGACTGACGCCCGCGAGTATCTTTGTGCGGTATCATTTTTGACCCAACCGTGCGGCTCTTACCAGTACCCGTGGGATGTTGCGCTGATCGGTCACAAGGACGTCGACGAAGACCAGATCTATGGAGTCGTCCCGCTCCATTCGCCCATCGTGATGCGCGACGAAGGACCAGATTTGATCTTTCCCTTAAAAGAATGGACCCACGACGATATCTGGGATTACACGGTCGAGTTCAACGTCCCGGTTCAAATGGATCGTTACGACGTTGTAAATCGCAGAGAGTGGCCCGACAAGACTTTCAATAGCGACTGGTATCCAACCTGCATCCGCTGCGTCGATAAACGCACCCCAGGCAAACGAGTTTTTTGCCCGAAACTCAATCGGGAAATTGTCAACGTCTCAGACCAAGCCAGCGAGTACGGCTTTGTGCCTGACTATTTCGGACCACCAACATCATGAGCGATCCACTGCCAGCTCCATCTTTCAATCTGAAATACGATGTTCCTCTGACCGATATCGGTAAGGGTTACGCCGAGGGAATCACTAAAATGGGGGAATCGCTTGCCGGCACCATCAGTGGTTTACTCGGCGGCATTGACCCTAAGACGGGCGAGATTCGCCAAGGAATTTTCGGCCAAAACCAAACTGCGAACGAAACGTTGCAGCAACTGACTCAAATGAAGGATCCGCAAGGTAACCCGATCCTTTCGGAGGAAGCCTACAATTCGATCATGAGTAAAGGGCTGGGAACCAAACAACAATTCATGGGGGCATATCTTTCCCAGATTTTGGAGAACCAAAAGCAGCAAGCCCAGCAAGCGCGCGAACTTGCTGTCGTGCAGGCGCAAACGCGCGGGTCATTGGCTAAGACGGTGTTAGAGGGCAGGCTTAAAGCCGAAGAGAAGACCGAAAAGGAGCCGGTACTTAAGCTAGTTCCGCCTAAGACAGAGGTTAAGACCGACAATGTGCCGCCGACTCAGTCGGCAGAGGAAGTGGAGAAGGCATTGCAGAAACGCTTCTTTTTTAACCCGTCGACCGGCAGTTATGAACAAAAGATAATCAAGACCGGAGTTTAGAATGGCACTGGATCTTTCCACTCTTTCAGTCGACGAGCTGCAGACTCTTCTCGGACAAATCAGGGGTAAGACTAAAGAGCCGGACAGCTCGTCATTAGGCACAACGACGATCTTTCATACTCCGGAAGGCGACGTAGATAATCCTGATTATGTCCTTAAAAGCACCGGAAAAAAGGCGAGCAGCTATCCATCGGAAGAGCTTGGCGGCTCTAAGTCTGGTGGCGGCGAATCTACCCGTTCGTCTTTAAGCGATATCCGAGTTCAATTCCGCAAAGAATTAGAGGCTAACCCCAATCTTCAGCACAAACTCCTTTCCAGTGTTATGGCGGAGGTCGGCAACCAGGGGGAAGAGGCGCAAACGGCCTATCTGGAAAGCGTCATGAACCGGGCCAAGGCGCGAGGACAGACGCTCGATGAAACAATCTCGGATTCCGGCTACTACCCGGCAGTGACCATGGCGCGACTCAACGATCGGATTTCGCCCGAGCTAGGCGCAAAATTAAGTCCGATTGTAAACCGGGTTTTGGCTGGATCCAATGTGGCGAAGTTCGCTACCGGAAACGAATCAGGCAAGGTCACGAGCGCTGGGGCGCCGATCACCTTTATGGCCGGCGGCGAACGCTTCGTAGTAGAAAATCCGGATGCCGGCTGGCACAAAAATATCAGCGCCGGTTCTGGCGATGACGGTAGCGGTGTCACCAGCAACGTGATCGAGCTACCCAGCGATCTCGCCACTTGGAAGATGCCGAGCGGAGTTCTCTCCTCAGAGGATGTCGCCAAAGCCGCCAAATACCGCTCGCTGCAGCTTGCTCAAGGAATGGAGCAAGCCGGGACCCCACTCACGGTGAGCGAATATAAAAAACTGGTGCTTAGTCAGTATGCGGCAATCGAGAAAGAGAATGTGCCGGCGGAACCGGAAAAGCCCAAAGAGATCCCTGGCCAGCAACTAGAAGGCTTAAGCGTTTACGCCAACAATTTCGATATTCTGGATAATCTGCAAAAGTTGCACGCTAACGCTGTTGATAAGGGCGCACCAGGGTTTGGTAGTTGGGTCGAGGCAGGTATCCCAGGTCTTTCTGGGACTGCTCAGAAAAGCACTCAGGAAGGCGTTGCGTTTAATACCGCGCTGGAAGCGAGTGTTTCCCAGATCGCGCGCGGGCTAGGCGGACAGACTGGCGTTTTAACCGATAAAGATCTGGACGTCACTCGAAAGTATTTACCGCAACCGGGAGATTCTAAGGAGACAGCAGCGAACAAAGTCGCGGTGATGAAAGCCCAGGCGCGCGACATGTTAGGGCGCAAGATCCAGTTTTATGCGGCGAGCGGTTATAACACCGCTGGCTTAGCTGAGATCTACAAGAATATGATGACGCAGACCGCGACCGAGGATCAAAAAAGTGCCGGTGCGCCAGGGGACGACCAAAAGCAAAAACAGAACACCAAAGATAATGTGTCCAAAACGCTGGAAGATTTAACTCGGCAAAAGCGTCAATCGACTAATCCAGCGATTCAAGATTGGACTAAGGGATTCTTTGGACAATAGAAATGCCTGATCCTACCACCGCCGACAGCATTACTTACACGCCGCTCGAGGCGAATAATCCGGATAGCGATTCGGATAAACGCTTGATCGAGGCGTATAACACCTTTCGCAATTCCGGCGGACAGAATTCGGAGCTGAGCTACGAGCAGCTCGCCCAAGTGCTGAGCGCAGCCAAAGGCGGCAACGGCGGGATCCTCCCCAAAGATGCTGCGCTCCATGATCCGGAGACCTATTACCAACAGGTTTTTAAACCCGGCCAGGCGCCGCATCTGTTAATCGACGACGTCTCCGATCCGAACTTCTGGCTCAAAACCCCTTTCATGATCGGCAACGCCATCGTCAATTTTGGCAAGAGTGTGGTTGTGGGCGGAGCCGAAGTGGCCAAGGACGAGATCCAAAACATTAATCCCTTTATCAGTCAAGCCGACCGAGACGCCGCCGGCGCGCGCATTGTCAACTCGATTTATACCGGGCTAAAGAGCAACACGGTGCTGCAATTTCAGAATCTGACTCGTGGGGCCAAGGATTTAATCGATGAGAGTGGGATCAAATTAAAATCAACCTTCACGACTGATCCGGAAGAACAGGAAAAACTGCGACGTCAACAATCGGAGATATTGCGCCAAGCCCAAGTCCGCGAAGAGTGGACCCAGAAACAGGTGGACGGCGCGCGCAATGATGTCGCCGGTCTTTTGCGCATGGTGGGGCTAAACGATAAAGCTTCGCAGATCATGAGTGATGCTGCGGTGCCCACCCAGAATGAATTAAATTTCGCCCAGATCGTAACCGATCCGACTAATCTGCTCAGTGCCGGTGCCGGCAAAGCGACCACCATGCTCAAAGGCGGCATTCGCACGGTCGAGTTTGAAAAAGCGGCGAGCATTTTAACCGCTGCGGAGAAAGACGTGGCTAGCCTGCAACTGCAGCGAACAACGCTCGAATCAGGGATCGCCTCTGCCACCGATGACGCCGTTAAAAATGATTTGAAATCGCAACTGGCGCGACTCGGGCCGCAGGAGCAAGCGGCGGCAGCGGCGCACGCAACCGCGCTAACCGATGTCACCGCTTTAGGTAATGCGGTCAAAAAACAGATGGACGATTTCGCCGGCGCCAGTGTTACCCGCAAAATTGCCGGTGCTGGTTTTGGTGCGATTGGCGATTTTGCTGATTCGATTGCGGCTGGGGTAGAAAAATTTACCGGAGTGCCTTCTCGTATGGCGGGCCGGGTTCTGGGGCCAGCCGCCGATGACGCAGCGAAAAGTGCGGTTAGCGAATTACTCGGTAAGATGTGGAGCGGTGCGGTTACAGGTGTCACTGCGGTAGCCGGTCATGCCGTTGCCGGAATTCCCGGCGCGGCACTCGGGCTGACTTCTTACCCGATCGTGCGCGCTTTGCTCAATACCGAAACCATGCGCAATATCGGGCGCGATTTTCAGACGATCGGTAAGCAACTCAGCTTAGGGAGACAGACACTTCCTTTTTGGAAAGCGGTCGCAGAAAACACGAGCGGCTTAACCAGTGCGATCGCGTCCAAGCTCGATAACCAATTGGTCTATGCGATTCCCGACACGGTGCGCGGTGGAGTCGCTGGCGCTGGAATCAGCGGAGCAGTTGGTGCGGTCACAAGCAGCGGACAGACTGAGCCGACCATGCAGGCAATAGCGACGGGCGGGCTATTCGGTATGGCGGGCGGCGGCATGGGTCAGATCGGTCGGTTCAATGATCCAGCGACTTTGCGCCGAGCTTCGATCGGTGACCGCTCCCGGTTCATGGCGACCATGGATCGGAAAGATCGCCCGCTTTTTAATGTGCTGCGTCCGGACGAACAACTCGCAGTTTCGATCTTTGCCACTGCGCATCCGGACTTGCGCGTCAGCTTTTTCCACGATCCCAAAGGTGCCAATGGCAGTCATGTGGTAACCGATCGCGGTTCCTCGGTTTCGATTAATGTGGCCGGCGACTCGATTGTGCAACAGATCCTGGCTCACGAGATCGCTCATCACATTGCCAGCCACGATCTCGGACAGACGGTCGCCGATCATATGTTGGGTAACCCGGTTACTGGCGAGACGGGCGCTTTTACTCACTTGGACGAAAACGGTAAACCGGTGCTCGTTGTCGGTGCGGACGGCAAAGTTTCCTATATGCCGGATGCCCGGTTCACCAAGTATCAGTCAGAGTATAACGCGCGGAAACTTCGCGATGTGCCTGGCGTCTTAGCCGAAGACAACTACGGGATCGCCCAGGAGATGTTCGCCGAGCTGCACGCCGCACACTTCAGCGATCCCGCTCTAGTACAGAAGATGGTACGCGGGTTTGTGCCGAGCGATTTAGTCAGTACGAACACTTTGGCCAATTGGTTTGGCAAAATGGGGATGGGTTACGACGCAGTGACCGGTAATCCGACCGGTGTCGGCAATGTGCGTGGGTTAGTCGATACCGTAGGGCGTTACTATAAAGAGCGGCAATTCAAGGCCCATCCACTGGAGAGTGAAGACGGGATGACCCGAATACCGCCGGACATGTGGCGAGCCGATCCCAGTATTATCCACCGCAATCTGGATGGTGCCGGGATTGTGGCGCGGAACCCGAAAACGGGCGAGGTCCTACGAGACGCCTCCGGTTTGCCAGTGATTAAAAGTGCGGCGGAAGCCGATCGCGACTTTAAGGCAATGACCGGTACGGTCGTTAATTTCCTGAAAGCTAATCCGCAACACTTAGGTGAGGCGGGCGATAACGTGCTGAAGCTGGTGACCGATCGCAACGGGCGCGAGGTCTACCGCGGCCAGGTCGTTCCCCAAGAGGTCTTTGACGCAGTCACCGCGACCAATCAGCACAACCCTTTTCAGATCCAGAACTGGCAGAAGGTCGACGGCATGACTCGCCGCAATGATGGCTCGATGATGCTCTCGGTCTATAACACTGCGGGCAAAGGTGGAAAATACGCAACCCTGGCGATGAAAGAGAAAGCGCTAGTGCCGCTTTACACCGAGATTTCGCCCAATACCCATCAGGTCAATATCCAGGCTTACGATCCCGAGACGATGCAGGCGAACATTGCCAAGATGTTGCGCCGGCGCGACGGACAACGGTTGTGGGACGGAAAAATTCAGCCAGCAAGCGAGGACGTCAATACTTACCTCCTGAATCTGGCGGCGAATCGACCGGGCGAAACCGGAATTGGACTAGAGAAAAAGCAGGTTATTAATTCCCTTTTCGGCATTGCCGTTGATGCGAACCCCTATATTGAAACGGTCGCCGGAAAGGTGCCTAGTGTATTTAAGACCTTCCGTCTCGACCGAATGAATCGAGTGCGCGAAGTCTCTGGCGTGCAGCGCCCGGTGGGAGCTGCGACCTACGAACAGGTGCGCGCTTTCCAGATGCCGCGTGAAGAAGCTGCGGCGGCGCAGCCTGCGCTCGAACCGGGAACGAGGTTCGCACCCAGAAATAAATCGGCAGTCCAAGCGACCGATGAGGTAACGCCCGAGGCGATCCCAGTGACTTACCGAACCACCTCAAGCGGCAAGAAGAAGCCGAACACTCAAGGCTACGAAATTGCCGATGCACCACTGGTCGCCGATAAACAGCCACCGGAGAAATTCGCCAAGGACGCTCCCAACGATTTCACGCACATCGATTTTATCGGACCACTCGATCAAAAGCGGCTGACGCACCTCGATAGCGCCAGTGCGACCACTCAATACGCCGACAAGATCGTCGCGGAGTTCGCCAAGTGGAAAGACAACCCAGACGTGATGGCAGCCAAAACTTGGTATCGCGATGTCCGCGGATATCTGGAGAAAAGTTTTGGCAAAGACGCGGAACTATTCGCCCACTTACTCGCGGCGACTAGCCCCCAACAGGGAGTCGTCCAGAACTGGCATGACGCTCTGGAAGCCTATCACCGCTACAAGCTGGGGGCTTACGACGAGGCGATCGCGCAGTTTAAGAAGACCGGCAAAATCACCGAGGACATGAAGCCGACCAAGGCGAACGGCGCCAAGTTCGGTCTGAATTCGGATGAGGTCTTGAAAGTCTTCGCCGGCACCTGGCTCGAAAGCGCCAAGGGACCCAAAACTCCTAACTTCTTCGATAATCTTTTCGGGCGAGGAACGCGCGCCACGATCGATAAATGGGCTGGGCGCACCATGCGTCGGCTAGGATTCGACGGAGTCGCAGGCGCACCGGAACGGTGGCGCTTAACTCCGAAGAGCGAAGCTGGCGTCAGCAATCTGGATTTCGCGTTTAGCCAGGAAGCCTTTGATAAAGCGGCAGCTAAACTCGGCATGGATTCGCACGAATTACAGGCAATTATGTGGTACGCGGAGAAACATCACTGGGCCGAGAAAGGCTGGGCCAAGGGCGGAGCCGCTGCGGCCAAAGCGTCCTATGTGCCGATGTTAGAAGAATATTCCAAAGCAGTGCAGAGTGGCCGGAAAATGACCGAGGAATACGCCCAGAGTCTGGCGCAGCCAGCGGGAGCTAGCCCATGAGCGCTTCTACTCTTCTTCTTCTGGTTGCGGATCAGGCGCGACCATCTCCGAAAAAAAGCTCATCTTGTCTTCGCCGAGATCGCGGACGACGTCTTCAAAAGATGGAGTTTGCGGTTCGTCAGGCATGACCTCACTATTGCACACAACTAACCACAAGTAAACCATGAGTGCCGCTATCCAACCTTACCAAATGCCGGCGGCTTTGCGCCAGATGCAGATGGCGCCGACCCTGCAGGACCAAGCGACTACTCCCGCAGCGCCGGTCTGCAGTTGCGGCAAAGTCTTTAATCTGACTTGCGAACGCGGCGAAGATCTTAAAAGCCAGATCACCTTGAGCGTGACCGATAAAACCACTGGGGTAAAATCGCCGGTCGATCTCACCGGACAGAAGTTGCAGTTCACCGCGAAACCTCATCAGGATGACGGAAGTCAGGTGCCCGATAGCGACCCCAGAGTGGTCAAGGTCGACTGGCAAGAGACTACCACTCCGACCCAAGGCAAGACCTGGTTGCAGGTGCCAGCGGCGATTACTCAGAATATGGCAATCGATCCGCCCTACGATCAGCAGGTTCGCATGGTGTCCCCAAGCGGAGTAGTGAGCCGGGTTTTCAGGGGGAGTCTCGTCATCACTGAACCCGTCAGCGCGCGATTCGTATGAACTGGTGGCGTAAAGTGATTGTCTGGCGCAAGGATTATCAAGAGACGCATGGCGGTGCGCCGCAAGTGCCGCCTGTGCGAATGCCGCGACCCTAGTTTTTGATGATGTAGTTCACTGCCAAAAATGGCGGCATGTTGTTGTGTGCCGTATTGCCCCCAGTATTCTGGTTAACAGCAGTGGCCGCTTGGTTGGTAGCAGCGACAGAAGTGGTGTTGGCATTACCGGTCGATCCTATTGCCTGACTTCCGCCGCCAGCAGCTGTCTGGTTGCCGAGCGATAGAATTGTTCCGACCGTATGAAGGTGAGCGTCTTGAACGTGGTTATGTGCGTTCTGGACGTGGGTATGCTGGGCTAACTCAGTGATCGTCAATTGGTGGTTTTCTTCGCCACCGCTTGCCGCCAATACGCGATTGGCCAAACCCGTCCCTTGCCCAGCTCCGACCAAGGTGCGGCCTCTAGCATCAGGCAGATTAAAAGTCGTTGAACCGTCTC
>DASTDH010000039.1:0-2212 GCA_035710445.1 Chthoniobacterales bacterium | reverse complement strand
TCCCGCGTCCGAATAAACATCCCAATCATGCTCGTTATAGATCGACCGCGGTTCCGTTAACTTCGATCCCGGCGTTATTAACTAAGACGTCGAGAGACCCTAAATCAGCAACCGTGCGGGTGACAGCCTCTTTTACCTCTTGCTCGTTTGATACATCACCTTCCAGTACCACCCTTTTCGCTGCGGAGGGAATCCGCGAAGCGGTGGCATGAGCGGCCCGGCCATCGATGTCAAAAAAGGCCACCTGATAGCCACAGCTTAGGAAGCGTTCAGCTACCGCCGCTCCAATACCTGAGGCTGCTCCAGTCACTAATGCAGTTTTCTGTCCTTCCATCTCGCTCTGTCTTTCTTTGCTTCGTCTAGGCTGTAGGCAAATCGGTGATAGCGCGCACCTGTTAACATTTCTCTAATCTATCCGTCGATTTTTCATATTGGAACATGGGACGCTTCGTGGCGATGCTGCGGTCTTGAGGCTGCACACGAACGCGGGTGGAGGGTGTATGCTGCTTCGCCTTTATGAAAAACCGAGTTGGATGGATTCGCGCCAGCAAAACTCCGCGACAAGCCTCACGAGGGCTCCTCGTTCTGAGATCGATTGGAGTGATGTGCGCGATTGCCTGCTTCGCTTCTGTCGCGATAGCCCAGACCCGCTACCAAATCACTCGGATTCCTGCCGGCGCCAACAGCGCGGCGCTCGGGTTGAATGATAAGGGCGAAGTTGTCGGCTACAGTTTCCAGGGAGACGACTATCAGGCATTCCTCTTTTCCTACGCAGATAAATCGATGACTGAAATCGGATCGCTGGGAGGGAAGCTCAACGCCGCGTGTGCGATCAATGCTGCTGGCCAAGTCACCGGTTATAGTCAGGACGCAAACGGAAATCTGCTGGCCTTCATATTCTCACGAAACGCACCGATTGCGTCTTTGGGTGCGCTGGAAGGTGGCTCTACCAGCGAAGCGTTCGGCATTAACAACCGGGGAGAGGTGGTCGGCGACAGCCGAAGCGGGAATCAAAACCATCGGCCGGTGCTGTTCTCTAACAATGCGGTTCAAGATCTTGGCCTAGGCGGTTCGAGCGAACCGGATGCTCTCGAAACTGCCTATGCAATCAACGACTCCGGTCAGATCGTCGGCAGGCATAGCGCGGGCAACAACGCATTTCATGCATTCCTTTCTTCGCAGGGTAATACCACCGATTTCAACACGTTAGGTGGAGCCAACGGCGAGGCGCTTGCGATCAACAAGCATGGCCACCTGGTGGGCGACAGCGATACCGCGGACGGAGCTACTCACGCATTCCTGTTTGATGGCTCGCTGAAAGATTTAGGGACTTTGCCGGGTTACGAAAACGCTAGTTATGCGCGTGGGATCAATAATTCCGGTGAGATCGTGGGCGAAAGCGATAGCGCCGATCAAAAGCGGGCATTCGTTTATCGCAAAGGTCAATTAGTTCAATTGGACACGCTCGCCCAAAACTTGAACGAGGCCGGGTTCGCCTCTTTGGATGTCGCCTACGACATCAACGACAAAGGATGGATTGTCGGGTACGGAACCACCTCTGACAATTTGACGGCAGCATTTGTTGCGGTTCCGGAACGTTCCGGCGGACGTGTCGCGCGAAAGGTGCCGACTCCGCCGCCGCAAGTTCGAAAAGAGAAACAACTCCAAGCTGAGGAGCCAGTACAGGGCGAGGCCGTTTTTGAGCCAGATGAAGACGATTATGACCTCTTTTATTCGAGGCTATCGCCAGAAGGCAGCTGGGTCGAGGCGGGCAACTACGGTTACTGTTTTCGGCCACGGGTAGCGAGGGATTGGCGACCTTACCGGGATGGACACTGGATCTGGACCGATCGCGGCTGGTATTGGGACTCGAACGAGCCTTTCGGCTGGGCAACCTACCATTATGGACGATGGGTCCGTATTGGCGGTACCGGATGGTGCTGGGTTCCAGGACATCAGTGGGCCCCAGCGTGGGTCTCCTGGCGAGAAAGTGATGAGCATGTTGGCTGGGCTCCTCTCCCGCCCGAAGCCGACGTCTCTGTGAACGTGTCGATTTCGTCTTGGTCAGACGCATATTACGACATTGGACCGTCCGCCTACTCCTTCATCCGCTATGCTCATTGGTCGGCACCGAGCTACGTGCGGTACTGCGAGCCGCCAGCTCAGAACGTGAAGATCATCAATCGGACAAAGAATGTTACGAATATCGTCA
>DASTDH010000038.1:0-4756 GCA_035710445.1 Chthoniobacterales bacterium | reverse complement strand
TCGAAGCATGATGCGCTTAAAGCTATCGAGCTGTTCGGCGGTCAGGATTTTTTCAACGTCGGCGCGCTCAGCCTGCATGATTTCGTCAGCGGCCTGGCGGAGCTCCTGTTCTTTCTTCTGGCGCTCTTCATCGCTCAAAGTAGACAGCCGCTTGTTGCCAACTTGATCGAGGAGCTTTTGGCTGTATTCGGCCGCAACCTTTGCGAGCTTCTCGCTCTGCTCAGCGGTGAGTTTGAGTTCCGTTTTGATCTTGTCGGTTTGCAGCAGTAGCATCGGATCGATTCCAAGCGGGTTGGCTACGGGACGACGTTTCAGCCATCGTGGCATGGTTGCATCGTCGCCGGCCTTCAGCGGCGCGGCGGTCGCGAATAGAAGCGTGGCACCACCCAAAAACAATATCGGTGTATTTCTCAATCTCATCATTCTGCGCTCATGAAAAATCACAGTCGCCGCGGAATCAGGCCGGCAGCTCGCAATACAAAAGGCACATCCCGGACCGTTTGGCGATCCTTCTCTTTTTCGGACTCCGGCAACTCCTCGTATGGCACCAACATCGGATGACGGCGAAGCTCGTTATCTCGGATCTTACCGTAGGTCCAGCCGGCCAGCTTACGATCGGCACTCCAGCGCAGATGTTCGAGCTTGGCCAAGCTCTCAAACTCGTCGTTGGAGAACACAATCGGCGGTCCCTTGGCCTGGGGATCACTTTCCAAGCCATAGCCGAGCAGGCTGAGTTTGTACAAGATGTGGTCGGCCTGTTCCTGATTGGCCTGGCGCAAGTCCTCCCCAATCTGGTCCCAGGGGCGAAGGCTGGGATTGTCGACCGCCAATTCCCCGGCTGCGATCCGGCCCTGGCAATAGCGTTCATGAATTGATCGCGGCAGGCCGAACCGGCCCTCTTCTTGGAACCGCTCGAATGAGGCTATACAGGAGAGATCGCCAAAAAATCGGATGCTGCCCAAATCGGCTCCCCATTCAAATCGCTTCCTAAAGATATTGTTGAGCCGCTTGCTTTGGAAATCAGCAACATAAGTTCCAGCGAATCGCCTCAATATCTTCCGCTCTTCGGCCCCGAGCAAAATTTCCAGCGCTCTAGCCCCTTCGGCGAGGATCAGAACTCTCGTCGGAAGCGCCAAGCCCTCCAACGCTTTCCGCAGACCCGATTCGGCGGCATGAAGCGTTAGTACGCAAGCTTCCTTGAGTTCGGGATAGCTAGCTCGGATATGCATCGCGTAATCGCCAGGCACGACCCAATCCAGTCTTGGTTTGATCCCATCGATTTGGCCGCCCAGTCGAGCGATTTTCAAGGCGAGCGATTCGGCAATAGGACCGGAGCCAACCAACAAGAACCCGTCGGCCAATACTAATGATCGGCTACTCTGAGTGAAATGTTCGTACAGGAAATCTCTAGCGATATCTTGTTCCGGCAAAAAAAAACGAATCGGTAGATTGGGATTCAGCTCGGGAGATAGCGCGCCCCGACGCACCGCCGAGAAGCTTTCAATCGTCGGAGCTCCGACAAATACCTGAAGCGGACTGCGACGGCCTTTTGCATCAAAGAAATCCGCCGTATTGGTCAACCACAGGACCATTTCGCAAAGATCGGCGGGGAACAGCACCAGATGGGAAGCTTCGCTCAGGCCGATCTGAGGCAGGAAGATCGAGTAGGTGACGGGATCGGGCTCCAACGCGTTCGCTGCAGCGATTCCGACGGCGAGAGAATCGGGAGCCGTGATCAATCTGGTTGCGATACCTTGCCGAGCAAGATCGATCGCGGTTAGTCCAGCAAAAGCAGAATCTCCGGCTACAAAAAAACGTATGTTCTTGAAAGAGCCATCTCTCATAGCCGGACCTACAACCTCAGCGTAGACCGTACCAGATCATTACCCGGGTAATGGCCAGCGCAGCTAATCCCAGCAAAACCAGCACAAAAGCGTTATACCATTCGGTTGGGATCTGATTTTCCCATTTGGACAGATAAGTGAAGTCTTGATCGTTGCTTTGGGCCTGATTCGAGGCAAACGGCAGTGATTTGAATCGTTGCAGCAAATCCGTGGATCTCCCTTGCACTCTATGGAGATGATTGTTGTCCCACACTCCCTTCTTGAGTTGATCGGTTACGTAGGGATGAAAAAACCCTTCCTTTAGTGCAGTGCCGGAAATTTCCTTTCCATCTTTGTCCTTATCCGCGCTCTTTTTATCCCGAGTCAGGGCGGTAATACTCTCTTTCAGGAGCGTGTACGGCGACTTCCAACCTTTCAGAGCGGGAGAGTCGGCTGGTGTATTAAAATCATTGCTATTGGCCGACGTATTGATATCGGCCTCGAGTTTCTCCAGTTTCTCGATTTCGCCATAGCGGGAATTGTTCACATGAAGTGCGATCAACCCTTCGTAGGCCCAGCGCGACGGCATGATCTGAGCCATTTCAGGTATCTTTTGTTGTTGCTCGCTGTGGGATTGAACAACGAGATGCTGGAGGTCCCCAAAAGAAAAAGCGGGCGATCCGCACAATATCAACTGCGGGACTAAGACCAACGGCAGAAGCGTGGTGCCGACCCCCTCGTCGCGTAAGTCGAAACTCGATAGCATCAAGCCCAATGACACGCCTACCGCCGAAACCAGCCAAAGATAGAGGATATATTGGAAGTAGAGTTCCGGGACACCAAGCAGGAGAAGCGCAACCACAGTATAAATCGCTATTGGAATGAAATTGGCCACGACCAGAGTCACAAACTTCGAAGCCAGCCAGATCGTAAAGTTAATCTTCAGCAGCCGTTCCCGGCGCATGATCGCCCATTCCTTGTTGATCTCGGTGACGCTTGAAGCCATGCCAAGAAAGAGCGCCACGATGGCAGCCAGAAACGGGAAGGACTGGAGGAGACCATTCCGTTCCAGGGTGTAATGCTGGTCCAAGAACCAGAGCCAATATTCGCCCGAGGTTGGTGACTTGGAACGCAAAATCAGACCGGTGATAATCCCGAGGCCCAAAGCCGCGACAATCAGAAGGCGCACTCCGGAATCCCGCAACTTGCGTCTAAACGACCGGTTAAGAAGAACCAGGTGCTGCCAGAGGGTCAACCGCGAGGCCGGCATGGAAGATCGGAATTTTTTGAGAACCGGAGCAAGCACTGGAGTCAGATGCGTTTTCCGGAAGCTCTCAAACCGCATTTTCCAATAAGCCGGCTCGAACATCCGCCGCTCTTCTACTCGGCCATCAATCTGGCGAAACGGGGTTTCCAGAGCAGCCAGAAACGCCCCCGGATCAAGCCCCTGCAGTTCGCGAACGTTGGTGACTGGCGCGACTCCCGCCAGGTAGGCTCCGGCATTCTTCGGATCGCCATAGAACGCGGTCACTCCGCCCCGGTCCAAGAGTAGGAGCCGGTCAAATAGGCGGAAAAGCGTTGCGCTCGGCTGATGAATGACCACCAAGACGAGCGCTCCCGAATCCGCCCGGGCTCGTAAGATCTGAACGATTCGCTCTGAATCGCCCGACGAGAGACCCGAGGTTGGCTCGTCGAGTAAGAGAAGCGTTTTGGGAGTAAGTAACTCGAGCGCCAGGTTCAACCGTTTGCGTTGGCCGCCGCTCAAAGTCTTGTTGTTTACATCTCCGACGATTTCGTTGGCCCAATCAGCCAGGTCGACTTCCTGAAGCACCTCACGGACTCGCTCTTCGATTTCCTGCTTTCCTGCTCCCGGCAGACGCAGACGCGCACCGTATCGAAGGTTTTCGGCAACGGTCAGTGTCGGGAAAAGCAAATCATCTTGTGGCACATAGCCTAAGAACCGGGGGTTTTCTTTGACCAACTTGGTGAGATCGACTCCGTCAACTGTAATTGCACCGGAAGAAAGAGGGACCTTGCCGGTCATGGTGCCTAACAACGTCGATTTTCCGCTGCCGCTTGCACCCATTACCGCAACCAGTTGGCCGCCGGTGGCCGAAAAAGTAATCTCCTTTAACCCTGGATTCTTGCCAAATTTGCAGCAAACGTTGTTCAGCTCGAGCAGGCATCGGGGAATCCGTTTTCGTGCGTCGAGTTCTACTGCTTCGCCGCGCGGGAGCGCCAAAATTACTTCGGCCGTTTCCGCGACCGGCATCGTCATTCCAGGGATCTGAATCTGTTCGCCCCACTTGAATTCCCGTTCCTGGTTCTCCTCGCGGACCACCAAGTGCGTAGGTTTCAGTGAAACCGTTCGGGCGTCGTGGTTGTCTCCTGGACGATCAAGTATGGGACGACCGTTCTGCCGCAATGCAAAGCTGGGAACTCCCTTGGTCCCAGCATTAAACCAGCGGTAGAAGACCTGCAATTCGCGAAACAGGAGCCGGAATTTTCCGGCCCGGAGCTCGTCCATGTAACTGAAGCGAAACGCGAAATGGGCCGGGATTGATTTGCCATCCAGCGATGCGCCGGTAGTGCGAGTCGATAGATAGTACTCGCGATGGCGGCGGGTGACATAGAACAGATTTTCAAGATTCGGGACCTGAAAACAGGAGTTAGAATTACCGGCACCGATTTCGAAATGAACGAGTTTACCTTCAGCCGCATCTGCCTCGTTGATCGCGCCTGGATCGACCACGACCCGAGTAAAGGCGACATCCGAGGACGAAAGATCGAGGCCGCCACCGATCGGTTTCAGAAAACGTACCCAGCTCGGATCAGCTTTGCGGACTATCTCGCAAAGCTTGATTGCAAAAAATGCGCGGGCCGATGTGTCCCAGCGAGCGTTAAGACCCTGAAGCGCTGCCGGCAAAGAAAGT
>DASTDH010000037.1:0-4696 GCA_035710445.1 Chthoniobacterales bacterium | reverse complement strand
CTTGGCGGCGCGTTGATACCTTTGATTGGCACAAACACCATTTTCGCAGCAAATGGCGCAGCATTTCTGTTAATTAATCTCGCTTTGTTGCGCTGGCGCCAACCGACGGGGCAACCTCAGTTCGCGGTGGAGAACGTGTTTAAATCGTTTGCTACGGCGGTCCGTTACGTTCGTTATGCGCCCGGGATGCAGGTTATCTTAGTGCGGCAGAACATCCTTCCTTACACACGGCTGGGCCGGCTAATCGAGCCGTCCGAAATCGCTGGGCGATCTGCTTCCTGATCAGCAACTCGGAAGTCAGCGGGCAGCTTTGGGCAGACGCCGGCTGGCATCCGCCCTTCTGAATTCAGAGTCGCCTCCCATGAAGTGAAAGCCATTCTACCCACTGAAATCATCAGCATAATTTCTTTCCCGCCCCGGCTTCAGCGCGCACGTGTTCTCTCATCATTTCCAGAAGCGCGTGGATGCGGTTCAAAAGCCAGATGATGACATTATGGTAGAATAGTTGAGTTAGGCGGCGGGTGAGTAAGCGCCTCTAAGATCGGGCAGGAAGCACCGGCCTTGGGGATCTTTGATAAGATGCAGAACGCGTGTAAATAAGTGGCTCTTAGTCTCGGGGCGACCGATATTGATAATGCCGGTATCCTTGAGCTCGCTATTAAAGAGCCTGATGAGCCGATTACGCGCGTCGTCGTCCAATGTGTCGAGCACTTCGTCAATCACCACCAAGCGCGGCTTGTGCAACAAGACACGCGTGAGGACCAGACGTTGCTGTTCCTCATAACTCAGTTCCTTATCCCAACGGGCGACTTGGTTGAGTGACGAAGAAAGATGATTCAGATCCGCTCTCTGGAGCACGGCGACGAGCTCTTCGTCTTTGAAAGCAGTTTCCGGCGAAGGATACGCCAGGCCTGCACGCAATGTCCCCAGCGGTACATAAGGCTGTCGCGGTACGAACATAACACCGTCTGACGACGGCAGTACGACGCGGCCCGAACCCCAAGGCCACAAGCCTGCAATCGCCCGGAACAGGAGAGTCTTACCAGTTCCGGGGGCGCCAACAATGAGCACGCGGTCCCCCAGCGCCATCTCCACGTGCTGCTCGCTTAGCATGGTGCAGCCGGTAGGCGTAGCAATCTGCAGGTTCTCAAAGTAACCTTGTTGCCGGGTGCCTTGATGAACTCGATGTGAGTCTCGGTTGCTCCGATCCGATCCATGTTTATCACTGTTTCGCGGAAACTGGCCACACGCTGCAGCGTGGCACGCCAGTCCGCGATCGTACTAAAGTTATCGATGAACCACCGCAAGGACTGCTGGACCTGAATGAAGGCGCCGACAGCCATCATCAGCGCTCCGAAGGATAGATCGCCGCCGAAATATCCGGGAGCCGCAATCAGAATGGGGGCAATGATGGTGGACCAGCCGTAACCCGCCGTGATCCACGTGAGCCGTGTGGTGGCACCGACGATCTGCCACATGATACGAAGAACATCCTTGAGCTCGGCAATAAGGTGCTCCTTCTCACCCTCTTCGCCGCCATGGAGCGATACGCTGTCAATGTGCTCGTTGAGGCGTACGAGCGCGAAGCGCAATTCGGCCTCCTGAGCATAGCGGGCAGCATAGAGCTCGGCTAGCGGGTGCCCGACTCGCCAGCTAATCCAGGAGGCGGTGCCGGCGTACACAAGGGCGCACCAGACCATGTAACCGGGAATCGCAAAACTGTGCTCGCTCACGTGAAACACAACGTTTCCCGACAGCATCCACAGAACCCCGATGAAACTGCCGAGGAGGAGCGAAGACTGCAGGAGGCCGATGCCGAGATCGGTCGAGAGTTCGGTCAGATGACGGGCGTCCTCGTGGATACGTTGGTCCGGGTTAGCGCCGATCTTTCCGGCATCGGCGAGGCGAAATGCGCGCCTGGGTTTAAGCCACTGGTCGAACAGGTCCTTCACGAGCCCTTCACGCAGCTTAACCTTGGTCGCTTGGTTCAACCAGGCCTGCGCTACGTTTAGGATCAAGAGGGCTCCGGCGATGACACAGAAGACCACGAGCTGAACGACGAATTCATGCAGGTCCTTACGCTGCAAGGCATCGTAAAAGGGTTGATTCCAGGCGTTGAGTCTGATCTGACCGAATGCGGTCGCTGCGATGACGAAGACGATGGCAACGCCGAGCAGCAGCATTTTGGTATGCTGCGGCGAAGTTATCCGGAACATCATCAGCATCTCGTAGAAGAGGCGCCCCTCAGGTCGTGACGGCGCCTCGGTCGCTAATCCATCCGACGGTTTGTCGGATCGATCTGCCGTTGAACTAGCTTTCATTTTGATGGGGCTTACCTCAATAAGGTTTCCCAAACAATAGGGCAGATTGGAGTTTCACTTCACACTACCCGTTGATTGTTGCATGAACTGGCCGCGTCTGTCGGAGATTTGGAATTATTTCTGGTTCACTTACGCATCGGCTTGGCGTTTTAGTTCAAAGCTTGCCATAACCGGTGAACTATTCCTGAGCACCTTGCCTCCCTCAATGTCAAATCGAGTACCGCGCGGTTCAGTGTAGGACAAGATTTCCACCTCTCTGGCTGCATCGTAAGCGACAGAGAAGTCTGTGACTAAGTCAGCTACGAGAAATGGGTGTTCGCCGACGATCACTCTTTCTTTCTCCTCAATTACCAGTAGGCCTGTCGGCACTTTCGAATTCATCCAGTCGGTCCTCTCAACGACTGGCCTGGTCGGAGAGTTGTAATATAGGCTGTATAGGTACTCCTTGACCTTTTCTGCCTTCCATCGCCAAGGGAGGACCTGGAAAAAGTCTTGCAAAACGGAGGATTTTCCCTCCAATCGCCATCGAACTACCCAACAACGCCCAGTCTTTTCTTTTTCGCTCATAACAGCTGCGGTGCAGATTAATCAAGCCAATTGGCCGGCGGTTCGAACCACGTGGTCAAGGTGTTTCTGGGCCTCTTCGCCCGCGGGCGAGTTTCCCAGATAATAATGTGCCAATGGGTGCAAATTATCGTCGAGTTCGTAGATGAGAGGTACGCCGGTAGGAATTTCTAGCTCCGGGATAGCGGCATTAGAAATTCCGTCCAGGTATTTGACGAGCGCGCGTAAGGTGTTGCCATGAGCGGCAACAATGGGGCTGCGCCCGGCCGTGAGTGAAGGAGCCAGTGCGGCGCTCCAATACGGTAAGAACCGGGTCACCGTGTCTTTGAGACACTCGGTGCAAGGCAGGTCCGCTTCCGGCACCGTCGTGTATCGGGGGTCATAACGAGAATGGCGTTTATCTTCTTTTGTTAAAGCGGGCGGCGGCACGTCATAACTTCGACGCCACAGATGAACCTGGTCATCGCTGTATTTTTGCGCGGTCATCGCTTTGTTGAGGCCTTGTAATGCCCCATAGTGGCGTTCGTTCAGCGGCCACGATTTCTCGACTGGAATCCACATTGGATCCAGTTCATCGAGAACAAACCAAAGTGTCCGTATTGCTCGTTTCAGGAGCGAGGTATAGGCATAATCGAAAGAATAACCGTGCGATTTAAGAAGCCTGCCGGCTTCTAAGGCTTCCTCTCGCCCCCGCCCGGACAAGTCGACGTCTGTCCAACCAGTAAACCGGTTTTCCTCATTCCAGACGCTTTGGCCATGCCGTAATAAAACTAATTTCGTCATAGTAGGCGTTAGTTGCCAAAGTCGAGCACCACGCGCCCCTCGATCTGTCCCGCGCGCATCCGGTCGAACACGCTGTTGATATCCTCGAGCCGTTCCGTTTGAACGGTCGGCTTTACCGCCCCTTCACCGGCGAACGCGAGTGCCTCCTGCAGGTCGAGCCTGGTTCCGACGATCGACCCGCGCAGCGTGATACCGTTAAGCACCATGTCGATGATCGGCAGAGGGAAAGAGCCGGGCGGCAGGCCGTTCAGGACGATTGTCCCGCCGCGGCGGACCATGCCGAGAGCCTGCTCGAACGCTTTCGAGGAGGGGGCGGTCACGAGCACGCCGTGTGCTCCGCCGATTTCCTGCTTCAGGTAGGCCGCGGGATCGGTGCCGCGGGCGTTGACGGTTACGGCTGCACCAAGTTGGCGTGCCAGTTCGAGCTTTTCGTCATCCACGTCGACTGCAGCGACGTGCATCCCCATCGCCCTGGCGTACTGGACGGCCATATGCCCTAGACCGCCCACGCCCGAGACCACAACCCAGCCCTCCGGTTGGATTCCCGATACCTTCAGGCCCTTGTAGACGGTGATGCCCGCGCACAGGATCGGCGCGATCTGGACGAACTCCACGTTCAATGGCAGTTGGCCGACGTAGTTGGCGTCGGCCACCAGATACTCGGCGAAGGCGCCGTTGACCGAGTACCCGGTGTTCTTCTGCGCCTCGCACAGCGTTTCCCAGCCGGACCAGCAATAGGAGCAATGACCGCAGGCGGTGTACAACCACGGCACGCCGACCCGGTCGCCCTCGCTCACGCGTGTTACGCCGGGGCCAACAACCGCCACGTTCCCTACGCCCTCATGACCCGGAATGAAGGGCAGGTTCGGCTGGACCGGCCAGTCGCCGCAGGCCGCGTGTAAATCGGTCCCACACACTCCGCATGCCCGAACCTTTACAAGCACCTGGCCGGGGCCTACCTCGGGGATTGGCACATCCTCGATCGCCAGTGGCTTACCGAACTCGCGCACGACTGCGGCTTTCATTGT
>DASTDH010000036.1:0-6140 GCA_035710445.1 Chthoniobacterales bacterium | reverse complement strand
GGTTAGCGATGAGGAGCTCATTCACCAGTTGGTCGGGACTTGGGTCACCGATGAATCAGGAGGCAACTATCGCTTCTACGGCGAAAACAGCTTCCATCGGGACGGCATGCACTCCGCCGACGAAGTGATGCATGCCGACGGCGGCACCACAAAGTGGAGCTTTTCCGGGATGTGGGATGTCCGCGGCGGTAAGCTGCTTGCGTCCGGCGAAGTTTTCCGTAGCGACTCAGCCGCAGTCGAGACCTATCAGGTTGAGGAAAAAATTGAGCGCCTGACCAACGACGAATTAGTCCTAGTAAGCGCGAACGGGACGCGGTTGGTCCGGCATCGCAAGAGATGATGGGAACGCGTTCGCTTCACTCGAGACGTGTGGTAGGGTGCTGTCGAAATTATGCGCAAGTTTTCGTTAGTGGCTTTGGCGCTACTAGTCTGTTTTAATTTGGCGGTCGGCTACAAAGTCCTGACGGGCAGCGCATCAGCCGAATCCAGTGAGACCGAGTACAACAATCTGTCGGTCTTTACCCGTGCTCTCCAACTGGTCCGTCAAGACTACGTCGACGAGAACAAGGTCGCACTCAAAGATCTCACTTATTCGGCTCTGCGCGGAATGCTCAACAGTTTGGATCCGCACAGCCAGTTCATGGAGCCGACTGACTTCCGAGACATGCAGGATGACACCCGCAGCGAATTCGGCGGTCTTGGGATCATCGTTTCGACCAAAGACGGAATCATTACCGTTGTCACCCCTATGGAAGACACTCCTGGCTTCCGAGCCGGGATCATGCCGGGCGATGAAATTTTGCGGATCAACGGAAAGGTGACCGATCGGATGAGTCTGCAAGATGCGCTCAACCAGCTCAGAGGCGAACCGGGCCAACGTGTCACGCTCACCATTTATCGCCCGTCCTCCAAAGAAACGAAGGAGTTCAACCTCCAACGTGAAATCATCAAGGTGGCGAGCGTAAAGGATTCGAAGATTCTCGATCCGGCAGCCACCGGTAAGTTCAAGATCGGATATCTGCGAATCACCCAATTTAATGAGCCGACTGGGCAAGAGCTGCGGCAAAGATTGGACGAACTCCAAGCCAAGGGCATGCAGGCACTCATTGTCGATCTGCGAAATAACCCGGGAGGACTGCTGAACAGCGCGGTCGACGTCTGCGCCAATTTTGTCCCTCCCAAGACAATGGTGGTTTACACCGAGGGTCGTGAGGGATCGCAACACCGCGAGTATTTTACCGATCGCAACGCTAAGCCGGCAGCAAATTTTCCCCTGGTGTTATTGGTTAATGCAGGAAGTGCGAGCGGCGCCGAAATAGTTGCGGGGGCGCTGAAGGATCTGAACCGAGCTATTGTGGTGGGAGACACCACGTTCGGGAAAGGGTCGGTTCAGACGGTAATCCAGCTTCCGGACGGGTCCGGTTTGCGGCTTACTACCGCCAAATACTACACGCCAAGCCGGCAAGTAATTCATCAGAACGGCGTCACACCAAATATCAAGGCTTCGCTCACGCCGGATCAGGAGAAAGCGCTGGTTTTGCGGCGTCGCGACGGTCCGTTGACTGCGGACGAGCAAAAACTGGTGAACGAGCAGCGAGATGCGCAACTCGACCGGGCGATCGATGCATTGAAGAGCGTAATGATCTACACTCAGAACACCGGTAACGCCGACCAGGGGAATTGACTAAGGAAACGCGAAAATGCGGATTGCGGATCGCGGAATTGGGGTACGGAATCCGGAATTCGAGGATCGTAGTCGAGTGGACGGGACGCTCGTGTTGGCGATCGAGACTTCGTGTGACGAGACGGCGGTAGCTCTGCTGCGCAGCCGGGATCAACTCCTGGTATCGAAGATCGCCAGCCAAAGCGCAATCCACGAACGTTACGGCGGCGTTGTCCCGGAGGTTGCGTCGCGAAATCATCTCGTTAAGCTACTGCCGCTAGTCGAGGCCGCCTTGGCCGATGCCGCCGTCCGATTGACCGAGGTTGATTGTGTTGCCGCTACTCGTGGACCTGGATTACTCACTTCTCTACTGGTGGGATATGCCGCGGGTAAAGGAATCGCAGTTGGACTACGAAAGCCATTTATCGGGGTCAATCACCTCGAGGCACATCTGCTTTCACCGTTTTTTAACGACCCGGCCGGACCGCGACCATCGGTTGGTCTAATCGTCAGCGGCGGACACACTCTGCTGATTTCGATGCAGGAAGTCGGAGAATATCAGATGTTGGGTTCGACGCTGGATGATGCGGCTGGCGAAGCCTTTGACAAGGTGGCGAGGCTGTTGGGACTCCCATATCCGGGCGGACCAAGTATCGAGCGCTGTGCGCAAAACGGCGATTCGGCTCGCTTCGATCTTCCCCGCAGCATGCTGGGAAGCGGCGATTTCAACTTCAGTTTCAGCGGCTTGAAGACCGCGGTTCGCTATCTGTTACCCAAATTATCTGGGAACTATCAAGCCGATCTGTGTGCCTCCTTTCAGGAAGCGGTGGTCCAAGTTCTGGTCCAAAAAACGATTGCCGCTGCTCAATCCGTTGGCATGCGAACCGTGACCGTGAGCGGTGGCGTTAGCTGTAATCTGCGGCTCCGTCAGGAGATGGAACGCGCGGCGACAGTTGCCGGGATTGATCTGCATTTGGCTGCTCCAGAATTGACCACCGACAACGCCGCCATGATCGCGTTCGTGGCCGGCGAACGTTTTCGATCCGGATCGTTCACTGCTTGGACCGAAGACGCAGATCCGAATTTGAAGTTGGCTTGAGGCGCGGGAAAGCGCGTTTCGAAATAGCCCAGAATGTGCCGGAGTTTCTAGGGCTTCGCCCTAGGTGTGTGTCAGATTTACCGCGAAGCGATTAGAGAACCTAGCCCAGGCTTCAGCCTGGGTAGGCTTCCTCGGACACATCGCCGCTGAAAACCTTCTATCAATTTAAGCAAAGACTGTCAGGCCGCCCGCCCGTCTTGAACCATACTCCCAGCGCTGCTAAAGAAATAATGTGACACTTTTGTTGATCGACGGACACTACTACGTCTACCGCTCGTTTCACGCGATCCAGACCTTGAATAACTCCCGGGGCGAACCGACAAACGCCATCTACGGATTCGTCAAAACGGTTCGAAAGATGATCAAAGATTTGCGGCCGGATCTAGCCGCCATCTTCTGGGACGAAGGGATGCCCGAAAAAAGGGTTCAGTTGCAGCCGGCCTACAAGCAGCAGCGTGAGGCAATGCCGGAAAAAATGGTCCCGCAATTAGACTTTATTCGTTCCTTTACCCGACCGATGGGCCTTAAGTCCATAGCGCTGCCCAACACGGAAGCCGACGATCTTATGGGGTGTTATGTTGTGGCGGCCACTCGAGATCAGCACGACATCGTTTTGTCAACGAACGATAAAGATCTTTTCCAATTGGTAAGCGACAGGGTCAAAGTCTACTCAACGAACAAGGCGGATCTCAAGCATCCAAAGGACTCGCATGCTCTTCTGGGCGTGCAAGAGGTGACCGAAAAATGGGGAGTGCCTCCGGCCGGGATCGGCGAAGTATTAGCCCTGACCGGAGATTCGGTCGACAACATCCCTGGAGTCGACGGCATCGGTTCGAAGACGGCTTCGGGTCTTATTCGGCAATTTGGTACTATCGAGAATTTACTGGATAATCTAAAAGACGTGCCAAGCGAAAAAGTAAGGAAACGATTGGAGGAAGCCCGGGCTCAAATTCTGCAAAATCGCGAAATGGTGAAACTCGATCTGGACCACCCGCTGCCGGTGCCAATTGCCGAGCTCAAGATTCAACCAATATACGACGAGTATCTTCGAGGACTCGAGCAGTGCGAATTCAAATCGTTGCTCGATGAGATTCGCGAAGAAGCCGCCAACGCCGTGCGCAGCCAGGGAGAGCTGTTCTTTGGCTGAGTTGGCCGGGGTATGAAACGATGTTGATGGCATTCCCGAAATTCTAGATCATCGGGCGGATCACGCTTCCTTGAATGTTTCGAACGCCTCTCGATTTGTGAAGCCAAAGGATAGTAGGTCACGGGCTATCGGAATCGTTCTGCTCGGTGCAGTCGCTTTCGTGATAGGCGCGCTTGTGACCTGGGCGATTTTGACACAATTGGCCGGCCGCTCGTCTGTCTTGCCGCAACGAACGACCATGATCGATGGCGAACCACAGCGCACGAGAGTAAGCGGCTCGGAAGCAACCGATGTTCTCCCGGATGTCTCCACGCTTGCTCCGGCGCAAGGCGCCGTGACCCTGGGCAACTGGTATTTCGACCATCACGACTGGGCAAAGGCGGCCGAACAGTATCGAAAGGCGATCGGCCTCGGATTGGACAATGCTGATGTTCGGTCTGATCTCGGCAGCGCGCTTCGCTTTGGCAATCAATTACAGGCGGCGGCGGCAGAGTACGAAACCGCGCAACGCGAGAACCCAGAGCACGAAAACAGTTTGTTCAATCTGGCGACCCTTTATCTCCAATCGTTAAACGAGCCGGGCCGTGCTGCTGAGTTGCTGGAACAATTCAAAACGAAATATCCGCGTAGCGGAGCGATCCCCCGCGTGGATGAGCTTCTCCAAGAGGCACGAAAGAGGTCGGCCGCGGCACCGAGTCCGACTCAGGGCTGAAATCTCACGCCAAGACGCAAAGGCACAAAGAAAGAGGAGATAGCCGCAAAAGAACGCAGAGATCGCAAGGAAAGACGGTTGAGAGAAGTAAGGAATGGGACCGCCGACTATGGGACGCTCACAGTCTGATTCAGTTGTTCAGTGGAACATGTTTCTTCAAGCACAAAGTCCCTTGGTCTCTTTTTCTAGCGATCTCTGCGTTCTTTTTCGGCTATCTCTTCTTCTCCTCTTTCCTTGGCGTCTTTGCGTCTTGGCGTGAGATTTTAGCTTCTTAGCGTGCGCTTTGCGGGTTAAAACCACTTGCGCCAAACCGGATACCAGGGCGGCGTTTTCCCGTCGGCGTCGACTGGGTGGATTCGGCTTCGGCGGTAGCCTTTTTCGCAATGCTTAACAATCGCCGTGAATTGAGGAAGAGACATCAATTCGAATGGCTTAATCAGATATTCCTCTTCGCGCGTGCGGGTGGTACTGTGGTTACCGCGTCCTCGAGTGTAGGAACGCTTCCAGATCATTCGCTTTCCGATGAAGTCGGCGGAGCTTTCTGCGCATGCGCGGTCGGCCGCCTTAAAGACAATCCGATTTCGTAAATTGAGAATAGTAACTTCGGCTTTCTCTTTCGAGCCGAGCGCCGGCAGAAACGAAAGTTTGGATTGCGCCGCAAGCACAGTGGTGGTCTGAGCCTGTCGGATGACGTCGACATTGCCATCTGATTCGGTAATGAAGCGCTGAGCTTCGTCTTGCCAGCAGACTAGGAGGTTATCGTCCTCGAGCTTCCGCTTTTCTGGTGGTCGCGGATCGAACCGGCGCAGTGCGTGCGTATAAAAGAGCAGTTTGAGAATCGTCGTGATGTAGCGGCGTTCGGTTTGATATTTCTGGGGCAAGGAGACGCAGATGATGGCGCCATCATCCAGTGCGGCAAAATCAAAACTGTTCTCCTCCGCCCCGAACACTTCACTAATCTCTGGGTTTGTGAAGTAATTGAGATAATTGTAGATCGTCGAAATGACACCTCCGAGTTGTTCTGCCGGTTGATGCAAGAAACCGTTCAGGAAATGATCGTAACATTCTCGAGCATCCGGATTGCCTTCATTCTTTAGTGGTTCCAGTTGTTGAAGCATTGCCCTGAGTACCGGTTGATACTGCAGCATCTCGAGCAAGTGGTGCATGGTAGGAACCAAGCCAAGCAGCCGAAAAAATTGGATTCCTCGTCCGATATTCGCGTGTGCCTGGGTTTTGAAAAAGCCTTTGTCTTCGGTGCCAGAGGCGAGAGACGATGCGGTGTCGACGATGACGGTGGCATAGGTCGACCAGGGAATCGTTTCATCGGAGAGCAGGTTAAAGCGGGCCGATGGAGCCCAATCTTCCGGAGCATGGTCCGGTCTAGTTTGAAGGAGCAACAGATCTTGGTCGCGCCCGTATCGGTTAGCCATTCTTACTAGTGTTTCGTGATAGATTCCCTTTTCGTCGCAACAGAGACCGCCCCAATCCGGCTCGTTCTGAAAAACGCTATGGAGCAAGG
>DASTDH010000035.1:0-12968 GCA_035710445.1 Chthoniobacterales bacterium | reverse complement strand
TAGATATCAGTCCCAGGATTTGTGCTATGAAGCGCAGGACAGAAAATCACGTTCGGATCGTCGAATTTAATTTTGCAAAGGGCGTCTTCATCATCCTTTCGGCCTGAATCAATTTCAGTTCCAGGAGCCGGAGGAAGTGCTACGCATTCTTCTCTGCCGTAGGAAACACGTGATCTACCAAATGTGTCCGGGACCGAAGCCATACATTTTGTTGACGGTATCCTTAACCGCCATTTGTTTATTCCCTTATCATTAATCTCATGAGAATTAGATGATCGTCAACTTTGTGCACGGTCATCCAGAAGAGATTTTGGCCGACAATTTTGCGCTCCTGATATTGGACAAACATGATGTCCTCTCCTCGGAGATCATTCGGAAATGAAGAAGACTCTCTTTCGAAAAACGAGGGCCTAACCAAGCGATACAGCCAACGCCGCCGGACTTGCTTATGAACTCGTTCTTAGTTCGGCGTTTCGCCTGCTGCCGGCCGCGCTCCCGGGGGGCGTGGCTCATCTTGTTCTCTCACGAAGAATCGCGCTTTCGAATGCTCCAGGTCGCACGCCTTCTCAATCAGTCAAATGCCCGATCAGGATTAGCAATCTATGGAAAAGAAAAAACGGACGTTCAAACGTGGACGGACGACGCGCTCAAGCGTTTCCCGAAAAACAAAGCTAACCAAGCCACGAAAAGCGAAACCCACTCTGAAAGAGCGTCTGGCGCGGGCAAAAAAACTTGAGGCCATGGACGCAGGCAAGCCTACCTTTCAAATCCCGCGGCAAGTTTTCGCAGCTCATTCGTTACAGAACGAAAATTTCCTGGGACTTATATACAGGAAATCTTAGTAATCCTGGACGACCCTCATCATTGGCTCACGCTTACCTGGACCGGACCTAATGCCGATAGCCAGGAGACGGGGCCATTCAAGACATCGCCTGGTGCAGGTTTAAAGGGCCTCAATTGTGATGATGATGCCACAAGTCGGCGATCTGGTTCGAAGTGCACACCGAAAGGAATCTATCCGGTGCAGGGCTTCCAACGAAGACTTAACAGCGATTCGCGCGCTACCTACGTTACGTGGTTCATGCAGAGCAGGGGAATCGCACTGCACTATTTCCTAATTGTTCCCGATTACGCAGCCTCTCATGGCTGCATGCGGATCGAGTTGGAGCGTGTGCCCCGACTGATCCAAGACAACTCACTGGTCGACCAGACCCAAGTCGTTGTAAGTGGAGCTTGGAAAAAGCCGCCGAAGCAGTGGACCTGAAGAACTCAGAATTCGAGTCCGCGCTGCTAACGTTGTCTGAACACGTGCGCAAATTTCGTGACCTAACCGTTCTTTTCTTCAATCCCAAGGGCCACATTTAGGCCGGCATCTAGAAAAAGGCTTTTGTCTCTACGGGAAGTTAGGACGCCGAGGGCTTGATCCACGTTATTCTTCACCGTGTCGAAGTCAGCTTGCGTAAAGAGAAGTTCGTTCTGATACCACTCGGCAACTTCTGGTTTTTGCAGCTCGCTTTGCAGGTTAAGAAGCCGATTATAGGTCTTAGGGTCCATATGGCTGATCTTTTCCAGAAGATGAGAACTCTTGGCCGAGTTACCGCTGATCAGGCCGGCGTCATTATCTTTCAGGATCATGCGATTGATTAAAACAGCTGCGGGAGGAATCTTCTGGTCCGCAGCCCTAGTTGGATCGCTCTTCTTAGTTTTGTGTTTTAGAATGCCGTTTTCAATCCATATGTAGATCTTCTGGGAATGCATATTGCCGCTGAAGCGATCAGCCTGACTCATGATAAAATCCATCAGGACCATATCAGAAAGATCCTTTATTTGGACAATTTGCTGAACTGCAGCCTGATTGAGGTTACCGCTGTCGTCTTTCCAGATTAACTTCAGTGGATTTGAATTGGTTACTCTGCTGAACTCAAAGGAAGCTGCAAACGCACCGGCGCCTCCCAGGTCGCTCAGATCGGGATAACTTTCTTCTCCAGTAGGGTTGCCTTGAAGTGCGCCGCAGAGCTGCTTCCCATCTTGAGTGTAAAGTCTCGGATCGTTGTGAGATTCATCGAGAGCCCTTAGCTCCGTCCACTGATTCCGATTATTCGATCCTATAGCCTTGGCTTTGCCTAAATCAGCCAAAGGCTTGTGCGCGTCCACGTCCATTGTTCGCACAACGGCAGGTTCGACGTTTCCAGCATCAAGAAACCGCGATAAGTGATAATAACCGAGTATGGACGGGCTATAGGTGAAATGGGTTGGAATGGACTGTTTGTACTTCGCTATGACCTTATCGTCGCCTGAATGTGATTTCCCCGTATGGCCTTGGGCATAATCCAAACGACTCATTCCTGTCGGCAACCTGACCTCGTGAATATTGAGCCCGGGCGAAGTGCTGTACGTTTTGGGAATCAGAACGATGTCCAGTCCGTCTTGCGTTTTGCCGTTATAAAAATCGATCGCTGCGAGCTCCTTTTCCTTCTCAATGTCTTTTTTACTATAGATCTCAGGGTGTCCTGGAAAAGGCAGTGAGCGGATAGCGAATTCGACCGTCCCATTGGGAGCTACATGGTTGATTGTTTCCTGTCCGCGTGGCGTGTTCACGTCAAAGTCAGCGCGCACGAGACCGGGTCACGGCTGTCGCTTAATCCCAGTCATAATCCTCCCAAGTTCCTTATTTGCTTGGTCTCACATCTCTCAGGAGACGGGAGTCGGCGTTCCTCCGATTGAAGTCGCTGAGGTCGTCGCAGCATTCTTAGCGGCTTGGGCGGCTTCAATCTCTTTAGCATAAAGCTTCTTTATCGTTCCCTCAAAATCCAGGTCGACAATAATATCCTTGGAATCCACTCTGCTCTTCAGCGACGCCGCCTGCTTAATGAGGCTTGCTTTTAACTTGTCGTAGTTTTCGCCAGAAATATGGACGACGTTTACAAAGTAGTCCTTTATCTTCGCATCCGAGCCCGGTTCGCTATCCTGCATCAGGCCTGCCAACCATTGCAACCTGTTGTAGATGGTTTGGTCGATGTGATGGGTTTCGTTGAGAATTGGACTGACGGAAATCGAATCCCTTTCCCAATTCATGCCGTCGTCGTTATCCTTGTACAAGATCCGCTTCAACGGCAGAAGCGGGCTTACTGCTTCAGTTTTGTCCTGGTCGTTGACTTTATCGTCCCATTTTACCTTACCTTCATTGGTCACGTAGTGCTGGAGAACGGCAACACTAATGTTACCGAGGCGATCAACCTGCTTGAAAATTGAATCCAGGATCACGCCGCGAGTCATGTCTTGTGCGAGAGCCAGGTCCTGAACCGACTTCACGTCGTTCAAGTTCAAAATGCTCGCTACGGGCGCCTTCGAGGAAAGAACTCGATAGAAACTGTGCCCTCTGATTGCACCGACCGTCCAATAGTCTTCGGGACTGCTGTCTTCTCCTCGCGGATTCTGGGCTAGGGACCCATAAACGAGCTTACCTCCCGGTAGAACCAGTTTGGGATTTGTCGATTGCACCCAACCTCGCAGATTCGCCCACTCTTCCGTGCAACTTGGATGGCCGGTCTCTCGGGCTTGATCGCCGACCTTTTTGAATTCCTGGACATCCATCGTCCGATACGTCGCGGGCGGCACCTCGACAAGATGGCCGAGTAAACGAGACATATAAAAGCAAGCGAGCGCCGGTTGCGCGATAGGGTATGTTTTGAACTTTGCAATCTTTTCACCGTCCCTTTTGTTACTGAACTTTTTGGTGAAGCCCTGCCGGTACGGGCCTTCCTTGCTTTCGAATGTGTCCTTGCTCATCGTGGGCGGTAACCGATAAATTTCGATGCCCGCTGAAGTATTATGAAGTTTCGGGACAACACCTACGCATTGCGGCCCTGTTGAGGCGTAAAAATCCAGACTGTCGAGCTCATCGATTTTGTTCTTATCATGCTTGGTGAACCAGTCATTCGAACTCGAGAGAGGCTCTTTCTCATTGAGCTTCACATCAGGTGGAGTGAACGGAAACGGGACCAGCCGCTGAGCAGTTTCGGTAACGCCATTGGGCGTGGGATGTTCCACCAATGGCGGATCTCCAAGAGGCAGCGACTCGTCCGAAACAGAATTCATGTTTCAGGGTCTAGCATCATATCACCGAAAATTCCGTGCAAAAGGACAAAAAAGGGTCAGATGATGAAATTCTCTGAAACGACTTTTGTTCGATTCATCGCATGAACAGCGAGTAGCTTTTAAGAGACGGCATTGTTTGGCAGTGACATCTTGCGTGGCTTACTTAAATTCGAGAAGCACCCGTCTCCTTCGCTAGGCGGTGGAGGAGTAAAGGGCAATTTATGCCGAGAGAGTGGTACATCAGTTTTCACGGCGGGGATGAGAAGGCTTCGTTTAACAATATTCATGTCTATTCGACCGACGGGAAGGAATTGCGGAAAGCTTTAAACAAGAAAAGCATTCCGGGGCGGGTCACACTTCGCGAACTTCGCGGGTTTGTCTTCGGCCCCGATCGGAATCTCTACGTGGTCAACTCGTATTTCGAGTATAGCGAAGTCCTGAAGTTTAAGGGGGCGCGCAACCGGGATGGGCAGCACGACTTTGTGGAAGTTTTCGTCGAGCGCCACGCGGATATGAATCCCGGGATCGATCACCCATTTAATGTAGCGTTTGATTCCAACAGCGATCTCTATGTTTCGAGTCAGAATACGAGTCTTGTCGCGAGGTATCACGGCCCTAACAATACGAGAGGAAAACCAGGAACGCCGATGCCTTTTCCCGACGATCTCAGCGCCCAAAGGATAAATCTTCCCCCTGGAACCTTTGTTCCATCAGCAAAGCTTGTGTCGACCGGTCTCTTGGAAGTCAGAGCTGTAATTTTTGGACCGAATAATGACTTGTACGTTGCGGATAGGGCTGCCGATTGCGTACGAATTTATGATGGTCGAACCGGGTGCCATTTGCGGAACCTCATTTCGCGAGGCGATCAGCTCGATAAGCCGATTCATTTGTTACTTAGTCCGGACAGCCGCTATCTTCTTGTTGGAAGCGGCGGAAATGATTCAATTCTGCGACATGATATTCAGCAGGGATCCACGAGCGTATTTGTCGAATCAAAGTCCGGTGGACTTAATGGCCCGGCTGGAATGGCATTCGGTGACGATGGCTTCCTCTATGTTGCTAGCCGCAATTCAAAGGAGATTCTTCGTTACGGGTCGTTCGATGGTCGACCACACGGAAAGCCATTCATCAAGCATTTGGCGGACAACCCGGAGTTTTTAATGCTGGTGGGTTGAACCCTGTGAAATGACGGATCCGGTGTAATAACTCGCTCCAACACAGGATCCTTGGATCCTCGCTGGGACAACTCACCCGGACGGCAAATTTTCTCGCCACTGATTGAGCTTCAGCGTTGGGTCAATGAGATCTTTCCGCCGCATGAAAGGTACGCCGTTCTTCATAGCTGAGCCAAAATCACTGGCAACAGTAAGAGGACCCGACATGCTCTTGTCATAGAGTTCAAAGTGCAGCATATCACTAGGCACCTGGATGCCGACCAAATGCCCCACGCGAGCGATTTTCTGTCCGGCTTTGACTGCAGCGCCAGAACTCACCTCGGTCTCGCCTTGGATCTCTCCGTAACGAGCAAGGAAAGCTCCATGATCAATCTCCACGGCAAAAGTTTCGCAGTAAAATGCATACGGCCCGCGAGTGACCACGCCGTCGGCAATGGCGTGGATTGGCGTCCCTTTGGGAAAGTAGAGATCACAGCCCGCATGCAAACGGGCACCACCTGCCCGAGGGGAAGCAAACGCCCGCGGTCGTTCTTCCCAACTGGCGTTTGGAACAGTAGGAAAAGGGAAAAGCCATTGAGAAACGTCCGAAACATTTTCCGGGGCGGTTGGCATTTTTGCCACGACTTCCAGTAGTGCAGCCAACGTTTGGCTGCCAGGTGCAACAACTCCGTCTACCGCGCTGGTGAAGCGGCTTTGAAAGGCTTCGATCGCCTCTACAGTGTCCGACGTGGCAGGTGGTCGCGAGATCTTTCCGTCCACTCCTTTGGGGTCGATTTCAGGAGCTTCCAAAGTCTTAGCAGCCGCTTTCAAGAGGCGTTGCATGGTCCTTACATCGTCTTGCAGATTGCGCGCACCTTTTTCCCACCGCCCAACTGAAGCCGAGATTTCCGAACTCATTATCGACTCGCCAAACATGTGTGCATTTGGAGCGCAAGGCTAGCTCTTCATTTAGAAAAAGTCGAGATTTATACCTGTCGCCAAGCAGGCGCTGCAATGCATCAAACCAACATGGTCGTCGCGCGGCTCTAACCGTCCCGATAACTGAACAATCGCTTAACGAGACTGAGCTAAGCATGGCCATCGACGGAAAAATCGCGCATGTGGCAGCCAAGTCACATACCGTCTCGGCCATCCGGGCGTTTCAAACCCGCTCGGCACTCGAAGCGACCGGACTTATCGAACCGGCCGACGAGACGTGGACAAAACTGCTCGCTGCCGCCGGTGAAACGACGCCGTAACGATACGCAGCTGTCATTTTGTAACTCTGAACGTTTTCAACCTGTGGGTTCAACGTTAGGACAGTCGCGCGGAAATTCACCTGCGTAAGACTGAAATTTTGAATTACTCGTGAAAATGTTCTTGCCAAACGATTTCGATGCGGGCAAAAAATTCGCTCGCCGAAATCGATGCAAATTCGCCGCATTGCAAATGCCGGGAGTTGCGCGTTCATCGTTTGCGTTGCGATGGCCCACTATCGCAATTACGGATCGGCGGACGAGGCGAAGGCCAGTGGGCTAGCGAAAGCCGATTTTCCCCAGATTGCCGTGGACGGAACCGACTATGGCAGACAACGACAAACAAAAATTTGACATCCCTTGGGCAACCTTGCTGCCCATCATGGCCGCGGTCGCCGGAATTATTGTGCAGTTCAGGCCGCTTGTTAGCGAACGTCCACCGGCTCCAGGTGAGAAGGCAGTCGAGGTAGTTGCGGAACAAGATGTCGATGCGCGTCTGTGGCAAGATCCCCTCGTTGTCGCGCAAAGAAAAAAAGCAGAGCTCGACGCTGAAGCGCCAAAAACACAAGTTCCGGTTGGCCGAACCCAGGTCCATGATATCGATGCACTGAAGAACCTCATTGTGCAGGCGAGCTCGCCGCACCGGCGGATCCTTTTGGTTGCGGTGATGCTCGATTCCGGCCCATACATCGAACAAGGGGAATCCCGTCTTCGTGCCCGCCAAGCGGTTCTGGAAGGCCTAAGTGAAAGCGGATTCGTGCCAAAGGACAGTGAGCATATCGGTTTCGTCAACTGGAGCCAAGACACAGGGGAGCACAACAAAACTTTGATTCCGTGGGAGGAGTGCAAGGTCACTGACGATCCACGCCGTGTCTACCCTCGCGACACGCAAGGCGCGTTTCTCCTTTGGCTGCCGTCCGCCAGTTTTTCAGAGCACCCCTTAAAGCACTTCGCAGCCCTCATCGGTCAATTGGTCGGAGAGATCCGCGATGAGGTGGATGTGAAATTGATTGGCCCAGCCAACTCCACTGGATTGCAAGACATGGTCAAGGAACGGGAGTTAGATACTGCCGATTACGACAGTCTCGACGGACTCGATATCATTTCACCTCGTGCGACCGTCTCGGATTGCGCGCTGCTCGGCGAACAGGGTGCCGTGCAGGACATTATCCAAGACCTTGTGGCCCCTGTGGCCCCTCCAAAACGCGAGATCCGCTTTCCGGATTGCGCGCTGCTCCGCGAACAAGGTGCCGTGCAGGACATTATCCAAGGCCATGTGGACCCTCCAAAACACGGGATCCGATTTCGTCGCACGATTGCCACAGACGATCTCGTGCTTCTCAACTTGATTAGCGAGTTGGAGCTAAGAAACATTGATGTGGCCCACAAAGATGAAGAAAAGCACGATAAAATTGTACTCCTCACAGAATGGGACAGCCCCTACGGCAGATCCTTGGCAAAGACCTTCGCCGCGCTCGCATCCAATCAGAGTTATGGCGTAGTTGAAGAGCCGGGCCATTGGCCGACATGGATTTTATCTTATCGCTACCTGCGCGGTATCGACGGGCGTCTTCCGGGTGAACAGGCTAAGCCAGCCGGAGGTGAGGATAAACAGAAAAGCCAAGGAGCAGTGCAACCCAAGACCGAAGAGGCAACCGAAGGATTGGATCAATCGGACTTCCTTCGGCGCCTTGCGCATGAGCTCAAAGATGAACAGACGCAGTGGTGGCGCGAAGACCGAAGTCGAATTCGCGCGATCGGTCTGCTCGGTTCGGACATATATGACAAGCTCATGATCCTGCGCGCTTTGCGGCCAGTGTTTCGGGACGCTGTCTTTTTCACAAATGATTTCGACGCTCATTTCGAACGGCGGGACGATTGGAGCGATGTTCGTAACCTGGTTGTGGCCTCGCCTTTTGGGAGCAGAGTTTTTATCGAACGAGACGATCGAACGTTATTCGAGCAACACGTGGCGCCTTTCCGAGACAACCTCCAAACTTCGATGTTTTTCGGAACGCTTGTCGCGACTTCCCGCCTCGATTCTAGTATCATTAAGAGGGAACTCGACCGCCAGCCCCGCATGTTCGAAATCGGTCGACACGGTTCGGTGGAGTTGAATCAAGAAAATACGCGATGGTTCCGGAATTGGTTTCTCTCGCACAAAGTTTGGTTGCATCTAATCCTTGGGGCCATCGCGCTTCTTGCCATCGTTTTCTGGATTGGCCTGAGTAGCGTCGATCGTAGGCTATCGGGCGGCGGCGGTTCAGGAGAGCGCCTGAAGCGCACCTGTTTGAGCACAGCGTTCTGGTTGGTGTGCGGGGTGCCTGTCATTGTTCTTTTAGTAGCATGGTTCTCGGAGTCTGGTGGAGCTCAACAAGAACCCCTGGCGTTTTCCGCTGGCATTAGTATTTGGCCAAGCGAGATGCTGCGCCTGATTGCACTACTGCTTGCCATTCATTTTATGATCAAGGCCCATGTCGACCTTCGCGTCAATGAGCACGAAGTAAACGAGCGTTTCTTCCCTGGTTGGTCGCCACCCTCCGAAAGATGGCATTGGTGGAATCCGCGCCTTGGCCTCAAGCGCTGGCAGAAAGAACACCCAGACTGGGTGGGCTCCGACACGCCATTTTCCGCGAAAGAAGCGTGGTCTGCCTATCTGGTGCGCAACCAGTTTTGGCCTCGCCTTATTCGGATCGGCACGCTCTTCGTAATCTATTTGTCCTTCTCGTTCGCCGTTTTCACACTTTTTCCACAGCCAGTCACCCCGGCACGAGGACCGACCTCTTTCTTTTTCGATTTTTGGGTGGCTCTTATCCCGGCTGTCATCGCGATGATGATTCTAACGTTTTACGTCGTCGACGCGATTCGCTTGAACAGCAACTTCATTCGTATTTTCACCTATGGCGTCGCGAAGTGGGAGCCCGCCCTCTCGCTAGGGCAGGAGCGGATTCCGCCGCTAAAGGAAGAAGACCTTCCCCGCTACTTCGACATCTTTTTCGTCGGGCTAAGGACCGAGGCGGTCGCTCCCTTAATCTGGTATCCAATTATAGTTTTAGCAGTAATGTTCGTCGCACGTTCATCTTTTTTCGATAATTGGAGCTGGCCCGTTAGCTTGGGCTTAGTCTTCGCTCTCAATGTAATGTGGGCGCTTGGGAGCGCCATGTTTTTGCGTCGAGCCGCCGAACAATTACGCGAGGGTGCGATCCGTAAGCTGCAATCACTGCGCATCAAGAGTTACGCAGCCGGTGACGAAATAAGGCGTGAGATGTTCGATGAACTCATCGCCGAGATTCGCGGACTTAAGAAAGGCGCATTTGCCCCGCTGACTGAACAACCGTTTATTCGAGCTATACTCTACCCTTCTGGCGGTCTTGGTCTCGTCGCAGTTGTTCAATACTTTTTCAATACGTCTTGATGAGACATTCAAAAAGAACCTTGACGTGGGGACATCCGATTGACTTGCAAGTGCCAGAGAATTGGAACAAAGGACAAGCTCACACCGAAATCAAATTCGACTCATTACAATTTTCTCGCCAAATCAATCAAACCGGAGAACCGATCTTGTAGGTTACGCCGCCTGGGAAATCCATCCGGTAATGATGGTGAAGATGTGAAGCCTTGCATTACCGGTTTATGAAGTGCGATCCTCGCAAAAGTCGTTGGTGCGTCGATTTGATTTCCATCTCCGAGGATAAGATTCTGTACGGTGTGGAGACGTGCAAAAGGTTCTGACCAGCGACCAGGTTTCTGATTTTAGGAGAAAATTCGAGGGCAAAGCGCGGTTTTTGGTAGATGAAAGCGTTGGTATCAACGCCGCGAGACTGATTCGGGATCGGGGCTGGAATGTTCGGTACGTCGAGGATCTCGGATTATTGGATCGGCGCACGAAGCAGTTTTGGCGTTCGCACGAAGAGAGCAGCGCATTCTCTTGACCCATCACTTCGATTTCCTGGACGATGGTAAATTTCCGTTTCACCGCAATCCGGGATTAGTTATCCTCCCACCAGCAATCATTAGTACTCTCGGATTCACAGCTGCCATCAACAGCGTGTTAGAGCTGATCGGGCCTTATTTTAAAGCTTATCGCGGCTACAAGATTCGCTTTACGGAAGACGGCATTTGGATAATCAAGCGTTTCAACGCAGAGGAAGGCGTCCCTCAGGAGGTTCGCGTTAAATTCGGCAAGATGGAGTGACGCAGTGATAGACGACGCGCCCCGATGCACGCGACTATTTGCGTGCCGTCCATAGTTCTGAGACTTTGCAGCCGTGACCGCGATGGGCATCGCATTGCGTCGCCCGCCGATTTTTGAATTCTAGTTATCCGCCTGGACCTTTTGGCTGCGGCACCTCTTTTGGTCCTTTTGGCCCTTCCTCAGGCGCTTTCCCTGAACCACGTATATTGACGAACTTATTAAGAAGATCGAACCAGAAGGGTGCACCGAGAGATACTGCTAGAGCTGTTATTAGCCAGCCAGGGAACCGAGAAAGAATATCTGCTGCAGTTTGGTCTAAACCTTTCCAGCGAAACTCTCCCCACCCAATAGGCAAGGACACACTGCTGATCGCGGCCGTAACATGTTCGAGCGTGTCATTGTGTGAGGACAGAAACGGCTTTGCTTGTTCAACCAACGCTTCGCGAAGTGGAGAGTGAACAGCGAAGAGTGTTCGTCCGATGTGCACACTGTCAATGTTCAAAGACACTACTAAGACGATCGCAAAAACAAGCTGAATCCATTGAGTGCGTCGTTTATACCACCCGGATACGCGCTCCATCGTATTATTAAACCATATTTCCAACTGGCTCTTGAACTGTTCAACATCGTGACCTGCTTCATCGAACAACGTTGTCAGTGCATTCTTCAACGGATCTGGAAGATTGTTTATCGCGGATTGTAATTTCTCCGTTGTACGGGGGCTCGTCGGATCGGCTGGAGCGATCACATCTAAAAATGCCAACACAAATGTGCGCGACGGAATGTATGAGGGTTTACCGCCTTTTTTCGAGAGACCGCTAATGAGAGGGTTCTGATAAAATTTGGAAGTAAGCCCCGATTCATCTTCCTCGTGCAGTAATTCTTTTATCCCGGAGGAGAGATTCTTTGCGCGCAATTTGAGCATCGCTGCGATCAGCTCATTTGCCGCACTGACGACTAAACTCGCCAACAGATAGATGAGTACCATGGCTATTGCCGCATCGAGAATAGTCGATCCAAACATGGTGTTTGCCGTCAGGCGACTGTTTTCGGAAGATCGCTTTGCTTAAATGGGGTGCTTGGTGCGTTAGTTTTAAGCGTTGCCGTCAAGTTCAGCATAGCATTTAGTCATTCGAATCTTTTGCGGAATAATTCTATCTAACCCGCGACGCTATCATGGAACAGACGCTAGGCGCGATCAAAAAGTGAACTTCACGGCTCTCTCTTTAAAATCGCCTGCGTGCTCGTGCGCCTCTCGCAGATGACGTTTCCGCTGGCAATGAACAGGTAAGAGAAAGTGACGGAGTGGATAAAGGACATGCGGTGATGGGCGCGACGGCCACATAAGGCGGGGGAATGGAGGCAAGTTGTGTGAATGGTAGCGTATTCGGTAATGTAGCGTCGCATACCAGGTTACCGGCGTTGTTAAGAGTCACTTGCTCTGCCAATTGAGCTAACGGTGCAAAATTTGAAAAAATTCCGGATTTCGAATTTCGAAACGTTGGGACTAAATCGCAACCGGAAAATTCAGGCTTTCGTCGCCAAACGAAAGATTAGCCAGCAATATTACGTACCCGAGTGGCGCTCAATGGGCATTCTCTCAGTCGGCTCCACCTTGGAGACGCGCAGACTTTAGATTCCAACGAACGCGAGGCTTTTGCCGAGAATGTTTCAGCGGTGGCAGGTCGGGATCGAGAAAAGCAAGCGCGTGGGGCGGCTTGATTACTCGGACACCGGCAGCCCGTTGTTGTTCTATGATCTGGTCGCGGAGCGCCTGCATGCGCGTCCAATGTACTTTAGGACGGAAATGATGCTCCGCGTGGTAGCCGTTAAAAAACCAGATCCAATTGTAAAGTTTGTCGTAACTGCTAACGCCCCAGGCAAGCGGCTCGTCCGGGTTACCACCATAGTGCCGGTAGTAGCCGTTAAGGTAGGAGAGACAATGGCCGAAGTACCAGAACGGAAGAAGAAAACAGATGTAACGCCAGTTGAGGACGCCGAGAATGACGAATGTGGAAACGAACAGCGTCAACTCTGTAACCCCCCAGAAAGCGTCGCGCGGGTCCTTGCGTTTCAATTCCCGGTAAACCGTCTTTGGATCTTCGCGGAAGAAACTGAGGAAAGTATACTTTAGCGGGTGCTCGGCATCACCGTCATGCCCATGCTTGTAGATCGAAATCCAATCGACTGTTTCACCATTCTCATTGGGGCGATCAGCGTTTCCCTTGTGATGTTGCATGTGAATGCACTCGTAAAAAATCTGGC
>DASTDH010000034.1:0-2761 GCA_035710445.1 Chthoniobacterales bacterium | reverse complement strand
AATGGCAGTCATGATCCGTACCAAGATCGTGGATTGATGCTACGTTGGGATGGCGCAAAGCGGCGGCCGAACGAGCTTCCCGAAGAAATTGCTCTCGGGCAGTGGCGTTGCCCAGGTATGTGTCATTAATGACCTTTAGGGCGACGTAACGATGCAAATTGGTGTCAAAAGCCTTGTAGGTGATCCCCATGGCTCCGGCCCCAAGCTCCCAAAGGCTGCCGTCCGCGCGTTTAGCGATTTCATATTGTCGATAACGCTCGATGATTGGCATGCTGCTCGACCGGTAATGTTCTTTTTATATAGTAGAAACCCGGCGCAGGGTCCAATCGCAAACGTTGCCGGCCCCCAAGAGTAATCGGCGTTCTTCTGATAGGATGTAGGGAATAATCCCGGGTCGCCGAATAATTTCGCGCGGCCTCACTTCCGAGCAGCTAGCGATCATTGTAATTACAGCAAGAATAGTGATCAGAAATCGGCCCCGCACTTCGGTGTGAGGTCAACGTTATTTTGACGCTTCCTATCCCGCAAAGGGACGGGCCGAGCGTTTACCCGTGAACGTTCCTCCGCGATTCCGTCTGCTAAGCTACTTATAGTATCCGGACTTGGTGCCTGGAGTTCCGCCGCCGACATAGAGGATGTCGTATTCGTCAATGCGCGCCTCATCATAGCGACGAGGCAACTCCGTAACCGTGTAAAGCCGGCTGTGGATGACACGGTGGCGTATCGTGTCGTAAATTACCACCGCGTGCAACGGTCGATTGGAGTCAAACGGTACTTCATAACGGGCGAATCTCGTTTGTGCTTTCGCAATAAAGTTTGCTTCTCGCTTCTGTTGGTCCGGAGTTAATGGACCTGAATCCACGGCAATGAAACGCATCGCATACGCCCTTTGGACCGCTTCCTCTCTGCCGCCGGCCAGAAATGTCTCGGCCGATTCGGTAGCCTGCTGTTTCTGTTCTTCGGTGATGGCGTAGCGACCAACAACTGGATTGTTGGGATCCTCAACGATCACCCGCGTTTTTCCGAACGAGAATGAAATGCCAATCAAGACTGACACCGCGAGGATCCAGCGTGCTTGCATTGCCGGACTTTAATGAATTCGGAGTTTCCGAGTCAACAACGGCGGAAGCTTTTGCGCTAAAGGCAGCGGGTCATTGCTTCAAGCAATGGCCGCATTGTGTCCGGGGTTTCATCTCCCATATTCGAAATCCGGAACGTTTTGCCCTTAATCTTCCCGTATCCACCATCAATCTGGAAACCAAACTCGTTGCGAAGCCGCTGAACAAATTTTGCCGTATCGATTTCACGATTATTACGAACACAAGTCAGTGTAACTGAACGAAATCCTTCCTTGGCAAAGAACTCGAATCCGTTCTCGGCCACCCATTGGTGCACGAGCTGGTTCGTTTTGCGGTGCCGCTCATATCGTGCCGGCAAACCTTCTTCAAAAATCTCCTCCAGCTTGGACCGCAAGGCAAAAAGGTGCGGGATGACGGGAGTGCTCGGAGTCATGAATTCATCCGCGTTTTTCTTGAATTCGAGCAGATCGAAATAATAGCCACGATCTGGGACGGTCCCGGCACGGGCCAACGCCTTTTCCGAACAAGAGAAAAGGGATAAGCCCGGCGGAAGTGCCAGCGCTTTTTGGCTTCCGGTCAAAAGGAAATCGATCCCAAGATCATCCATCGGAATCGGCTGCGCTGAGAAGGAAGACACCGTGTCGACAATGAAAACCACGTCAGGATATTTTTTGAGCACTTCGCTGATCTCGGGCAATGGATTGAGCAGCCCGGTCGAAGTTTCATTGTGAACCAGAGTCAGAGTGTCAAATCGGCCGGTGGCCAACTCTCGATCGACCGCCGCCGGGTCAATTGGCTGGCCCCAATCAACCTGCAAGGGAGCCGCCGATTTTCCACAGCGTTTAGCGACGTCGAACCATTTATCGGAGAAGGCGCCGCACATGCAATTGAGCACGCCTTTGTCGACGATGTTCCGAATTGCTCCTTCCATAATACCCCAGGCCGAGGAGGTTGAGAGGTAAACCTGCTGCTTGGTCGCGAACAGGTTTTGCAGTTTCGGATGCATGCCTCGGTACAGCTCTTTGAAATCGCCACTGCGGTGCCCGATCATCGGCGTGGTCATCGCGGTAAAGGTTTTGGCCGATACCTCAACCGGCCCCGGGATAAAGAGTTTGATCGATTTTGTCATCGCTTGCTCTAAAGTTTGGCGAGACACTGGGTTTATGCAAACGGCGCTTTGGATCACTCCGCCCTTTCGTGTTGCTTCCTCCAAGCGCTGGGTTTGAGCCGATGGCGCGTGGTCCGCTCTGAGTATGGTGAATCGCCCTCCCTTTGCGGGCGGCTCACACGTCGGTAGCGCTCTCGCTCACCGACGTGTTTCGCCCCGCAGCTCATCTGACTAATCTGGCTTTTCGCCTATGGGTTCGCGGTGATCTCCGAAGGGAGCTCGACTGCACCGGTCAGTTTCAGATCGCTGTCTTGCGAGGAAGATCCGACAAAGACAGTGTACTTCCCGGCCAGCGCATCCCATTGGTGAGTGCTCTCATTAAAATAAGCAAAAGAGCGTTGATTCAATTTGAGCGTTACCTTTTGCGATTGGCCGGGTTTGAGGGACACTTTCTGGAAACCCTTCAGCTCCTTGATGGGTCGACTAATGCTGGGATTCTCCTGGCCCACATACAGTTGGGCCACCTCGGCTCCGGCCCGCTTTCCGGTATTCGTAACCGTGAATGTTACACTTA
>DASTDH010000033.1:0-4931 GCA_035710445.1 Chthoniobacterales bacterium | reverse complement strand
GCATCCTCTAACCGGAGAAAGGGCTGCGCCAGATAAAAAGAAAGAAGCCTGTAGAATGATTCGAGCCAGCGCCGAATTTGGGTTGACGAACGAGCACGCCTTCTTCGAATACAGAGGGAAGCCGATTGATCCCCCCCATATTGAAGAGCAAGGTGAGCCAATCCATTGCTTAATTAAGATGGGGATCGACGCTGGCTTCCGGCGCCCTCGAGAGCTCCTTAAACAGGAAGCTCGGGACCTAATCTTTTTTAGTGTGAGTCCGGGACCTCACCGCAAAATCAGCTATTCCAACATCTGCGAGGTGGATGAAAAACGCATGGGTGAGCTCGGTCCTGCCACAGATTTTAATCGGGTCGGGAGCGTCGAGATTTACTTTTATTCCTCCTGAAAGTCGCCCTTGGTGTGTTCGTATACGATTCCTCAAGGTGCGCAGGTCTAAGCTCGTTGCTTCCAGGAAGATTTGCGCTCCGAGTTTAGGTCGATTCTGCGTGGAGGCATTCTTTTCCCCACTATTGTTACCTAACCGATCATAAGGCCGGACACGTCGTTCTCTGCTTTCATCAGCTATTCCCGCACCTCTCGGGTGCTGTTGGATCCTACAATTTTAAAGACGCGCAGATCGCCCTCAGCATTCTAGCTTTGTCTTTCGTCCTATGAGCACCAGACCCCCGCCAGGAGGGCGCGAAATGATTCGATCCACGCAATCCACCGCGAAAGCTCTTCCAAAGCGGATTTGCATCAGTATGGGGGGGCACTTCGGCCCATGCTACAGTGTAACGCTCAAAAGGGGCGGCTTACCTACACCCACTTGCAGTCGCGAGACTCGTATCTGCAGGAACTGGGACCGGAACCGCAACGCGAGGAGATACAGCCTTCGGCCGAACAGTGGCAGACTTTCCGAATCGAGCTCGACCGGCTCAACGTCTGGTGCTGGCAAGCTAAATACTCGGATCCTGCCGTCTGCGACGGGACTGGTTGGTCCACTGAGATCGCTTACACGGATCGATCGCTTCTCTCTTCCGGTGATAACTGCTTTCCCGGGTGGAACGGAAGAGCGATCCCCATTACCGCCGCTGAAAGGGACAATACCTTCGAGAAATTCTGTCGTGCCGTCGCCCGGCTAGTCGGACGAGAATTCCACTGAAAAGGCCAAAGTCATAGGAATTGAACGCTTCGGCATCTTCTAACTGGAATGTGCGGGAAAGCGGCTCTGAATCAGCGATTACAAGGAGTTAGGCAAACTCGAGAACAAACATTTAAAGTGTTGCGAAGATTTCGCCTGAAAAGTGCGACAAGCTTCCGGACTGGGCCAGCTTTACTGCTATCGTAACAGGAATCACGGTCTTCGCCTTCGCCGCATCCAGCTTTTGGTCAGTTAACTTGAGTAGAGGCTCCGCTCGCCTCCTCAGTTTATTTTTCCACTTAGTGTTATCGCGCCATCGACGCAGTAGGACAGTCGCCGCTGACCGGGGGGGGCAGTTCTCGGCCTTCGCGCTCGTTTCTTTGTGCCTTCGCGCCTTTGTGTGAGATTCCACATTCTAAATTCTAACTCCTGAATTCTATCCCGGTCCTCTTGATCACAGCGCGTAATCTCCCCAGTATCGCTCAATCCTCAACCCACGAATCAAGCGCGAGCAGTCCTCCAGGTTGTCTGCGATCAGATGATATCGACCTACGAGATCCAACATTCTTAGAGGCTCAGTTACTTTGTGCACATTTAATATTCCGCTTTGCCGGATCTGCTGGACCGTCTGATCCATTGTACTCAAGGCGCCGTGCAGGGTGGGGAACTCACGCCGGCAATCGCCCTGACGAAAGGCTTCAGCAAAAGCGTCCAACAGCTGATCGAACTCGTTCTCTAAACGCTCGAGTTCTGGCCTTAGCAATGGTTCGGCAGCCTGCGGCAGGTTCTTTCGATAAGAAACGAGATGTCCGACCCGAGGCACCAACGCCTGTAGCTCGCGAAGCAAAGCGCGGATGCCGGACTTCTCTTGCTCGGAATACCGGTGCATCCGGATCCGGCGAATCAGTAATAGAGATTCCACCGATCGAATTATTAAGCGGGCTTTAATCTTTTCCGGATACGGATCTTCTCGCAGCAATGCTCTGATGCCTGCCAAAAGATCGAGCAGATTATCTTTCAACAGCCTTTGCGGCAATACCGGCCAGATCAATCTCCCCACGAAGGCGCCGATAAACATTCCAACCATCAGTCCGACAAACGAATCGATGATATTCTGTGAGTCGACCGGTTGTTGCGGATTTAGTCCGACGAAGACGCTGATTGCTAAATAAGCGAGCAGGATCCAAAAGTTAATTCCCTGGATCCGGGCGGTTAGAAACCCGAGGCTGAAGAGGATCGCAAACAGCGTCAAATTCATCACAAGGTAATTCGCTAGAAACGGCGTGATGAGCAGGAGCACGATGGTACAACCGATGAGAACCAGAGAACCGAGAGATGAATTTTGAAAAATTCCTTTGTCGCCGGTGCCACCTGCCCTGACAAACGGTCTCGTCAGCACGGTCTGGATCCAAGCCATGAGCGGAAGTGCACCCGGCCCAGGAGGATGGATCCACAGCAGCAGCGTGATGGCAATAACCCCAACTAGCCCGCTTTTAATGCCAACCTTTACCCAAAACCAGTCGATAGTGGGCAACAGATCCCAATGGGGTTTGGCTTCCGGTAACGGCTGACCAAAGCGCGGCAACCCGTCAGTCACGTTCCGGATGTTGATTAGTTCATCCCGTAACGAACGCAGTGCGGCAAAATGGGTCCCGAAAACAATGGCCGTTTGGAGGGGCTGGGTAGCGAAGAAGCCTTGGTCCCGAAGCTCCTCTATCTTTCGTATCAGGGAAGCAAATGCATCCTGCAAGGAACCAGGCGGCAGTTTTTCACCAGGACGATGCGGCCCTGACAAAATGCTAACTTCTTCCGAAATAGCAGTGCTGACTGACTCCAGTTCTGCCTGCAGGCGTTCGACAATCGCGGCATCAACGCGGCGCCAATGGCTTAGTAAGAGGGCGCCTTGAAACAGGCTGATCAACGAAACCAGGAACGCATTGTAATTGGAGAGCCGAGCAGCGAACAGGGTGCTCTCCATCGACCCCGCTTGCAGCAGATTCCGCAGGATCGATAATTGCCCAAGAAATGTCTGCCGGATTTCTTCCACTTTGGCAGGGGATTCGGCTCCTAGTGCGTAGGCTTCAATCTGAATTGATACCAATTGGCCGATCATCTTGAGGCTGTCGCGGCTGGCTGCCACGAATTCTTCTCGAGCGGATCGTGGCCACAAGATAGTCGATACGAAGAGTGCGATCATTGCTCCCAGGAGAATCTCCTCTGTCCGATCTATTCCGACCTGCCAAGCCAGGTCGGGAGTGGCTACTCCATTCGTGACGACGCTTAGCGTTGTCAGACCAAGCAAGTAGTAGGCATACGGAACCTGGCGTGCGCCGTACTGGCCGTATTTGTAACTCGTGATCGCCAGCACCAGAAAAAATACCGGCACAAAGATCATTGGTGTGGAGGTGTAATCGCCGACTAACCAGACACCGACGACTGCTCCGCCGATGGTTCCGAGCACCCGCATAATCGCTCTGACGGCAGTCGAACCGACATACTGAGCGGTCATCATGACCAGCACCGTCAAGATGGCCCAATTATCATGGGGCAACCTTAGAGCCTGGGTACTGAATAAAGCCAGAGTACCGGCTAACCCCATTTTGATCCCGTACCTGACCCGCATGTCACGAAACACCTCTTCCAGTGGCCAGTGCCGCTTCCGTCCGGATGAAAGGACATCAATCTTAAGAGCAGCACTCATATCGGCGGCGATGGGGCGGGATTAGGAGTTCGAATTTAGAATTTAGAATAGATCTCTCGCGGCGGCTTTCATTTCTTTGTTATCGGTTATGTATGACGCAACAAAAGCGGTGGATGCATCGGTGCGACGCCCCAAAACCCAGGTGTCGCAGTTGCCGTCATTGTGGCACTCGGCACATTCAGCTCTCCGGTATCGGAGCTGTTGTCCGAGCGCGTGAGCCCTGAACTCCGATCGCCCTCGGCGGCGATCATCTCTCAGCTCACCCCAGCTGCGGCAAACTAACTGCGTAGCTTCGTTTAGCTTTCCTTCCGTCAAACATGCGGCTTCACCAAAGGAAAAGGAAGTCGCAAACATCTTGGCGCCTTGCTACTGGGCGCGTACCGAAACGGAAGGCTCTGCTACTTCGGTCATTCGGGGTCCGGTTTCAGTGAGAAAGGATTGGCGGACGCCATCCAGCGATTAAGGCCGTATTTCACCGACAAGTCGCCGGTCGAGAGTCCGCCAAAAATTCCAGAGCGAATTCAGTGGGTTCAACCAAAGCTAGTGTGTGAAGTAGCGTTCGCCGAGTGGACAGAAGACGAGCAGTTGCGACAGACAACCTTCTTGGGGTGGAGGGATGACAAAAACGCAGAACTCGTGATCTGCAACCCGTAACCCGCAACCCGCAACCTGTAACGTCTTACCACCACGACCATCCTGTCCCGATGAATCGCGCAATGTAACCGTCCCAGCGGGCTAAATGATTGCGTCGAGGCAGATCAACGGACACAAAGCCAGGACCGACAAATCGATTATTTGAGGTGTCGTAGATCTGGATGCCGGTGAGGTTGAGATTGGAGTACGTATTTCTGCCACCATGCGCAAAGAAATCGGTTGCCGTCTCAGAATTGATCAGCTTCGGCCATAGATCCAGCACATCGCCAGATAAAATTGCGCCGGCCTCGACCGCCAGGTAACGGGTGTTGGCTCCGTACTGGGCTTTGTGCTTGTTCCAATAGGTTTGGACACGTTTTTCTGCGACTCGCACGTCGTTGGGGGTGGGTGAAAAGGTATCCAGTGTGAAATTGCGTTGATCGATAGATTCAGCCTTTCCAGCCACAACCCAGA
>DASTDH010000032.1:0-15171 GCA_035710445.1 Chthoniobacterales bacterium | reverse complement strand
CTGCTCCAGGGCGGAATTCGAATAAGCTCTCGCACCCGAGACCGATATTCGTCTTCCGTGAGCGCGGGCAAATCCGGTCGAAATTCTGCGAAGCGGTGAAACTCCAACAGAGAGCGGACTAGCACGAAACAGTGACGGGAGTAATCGGGGGAGGTCCCATCAGCTCGATGATGAACCTGAATCTCGCCCTGGGGTGTTGTCTGGTAGTCGAAATAAAGTTGGTTCGAGAAGGAAAAGGTATCTTGAGGAAAGTGGAAGGGTTTGCCGTTTGCTAACGTCGCCAGTGCGATATTAGCCCAGAGCAGAAAAATCGTGGCTCGCACTCAAAATTGTTTTCGGAGATTACTTGGCAGAATGTTTAGTTCTGCCCGATACTTCGCAACAGTTCTGCGCGCAATCGGAATACCGCGTTCCGATAAAATTTCGACGATCTCTTTATCGCTCAGTGGATCTCGAGGATGCTCTCCGCGCACGAGATCAGCAATTGCTTCTTTGACACTGGTATTGCTCAGAGAAACCCCGTCTGAAGTCTGATACCCGGGGGTGAAGAAAAACTTCATTTCAAATACACCTTGGGGCGTAGCCATGTACTTGCCCGAGATGGCGCGACTGACGGTGGTTTCATGAACGCCGACCGTGTCTGCGATTTGTACCATCGTCATCGGCTTAAGAAAGGCGGTGCCTTCATCGAGAAACTCCCGTTGCCGTTTCACAATCTCGATAGCAATGTTTAGAATGGTCTGCTGCCGCTGATGGATGCTTTTTATCAGAAATTTTCCGCTGCGGATCTTCTCACGAATGTAGTCGCGAACATCAGAACCATTTCGGCCCTGTGCCATTAGTTCCTTGTAGGTGTTATTGATTCGAAGATGCGGGATCTGGTCCCCGGTTAAGGAAACGACATATTCGCCCGAGATCTTTTCCACCACCACGTCTGGAAGGACGTAACTGTTAGGTTCCGGAGAAAAAATCTGTCCCGGTTTGGGATCGAGCGTGGCAATGAAATTGGCTGACTGCTGAACTTGATCGACGCTGACTCCCAGCTTTCTCGCAATATCCGGGAATTTCTTTTTCCCCAGCTCGTCCAAGTATTGTTCGACAATCTGATATTCCACGCTCTGCTCCTTGCCGAGCCGGCGCAATTGGATAAGCAGGCAATCGCGTAGATCACGAGCGCCCACCCCCACCGGGTGAAAAGTCTGGACAAGGTTGAGCATCGACTGCAGCCGATCGACCGGTTGTCCGGAAGTCGCCGCAATCTCTTCAACGCTGGCGGAAAGAAACCCCAGATCGTCAATGTTACCGATGATTAGTTCTGCGGCTTCGTGATCGGCTTTGGTCACGTCAGCCGTATTCAATTGCTCGAGTAGATGCTGTTGCAGGGTTTCCTGGTTTGCGATCGAGTCGAGAAAAAATTGGCGTCGTTCCTCATCTTCCTGATTGCGTGACGAATAGCTCACGCTTTGCGACATGAAATCCCGCCACTCCTCGTCAAGCTTGGCCAGCTTCTCAAATTCCTCCTGGAAATCGGAATCGTCGGAGGTCCGCTCTTCATTCTCGTAAAGGCCGGCTTCTTCTTCCAATACCGGATTGGTCTGCAGCTCCTGTTGAATGAGGTTGCGAAGCTCAAGGGTCGGAGCCTGTAGAATCTGAAGGCTCTGCTGCAACTGGGGTGCGAGCACCTGTTGCATCGCAAGCCCTTGGATCTGTTGCATGCCTGGTCCAGCCATAAAGTGAAACGGACAGTAGAAGATTGGCACAAAAACTGCAAGGCCACCAGAAAGGAAGTTTGGAAATAGTCGTGCAACGAACCGATTTTCCGATCAATGCGGGCCACGGCCGGCACCTGTCCCCTTGTACGGTGGCGCATGTCGCTCTGCGACCGTTGAATCCGCGAAAAATGGTAGCGCGCTCCGTCCCGGCCGCCGGCATGCCTCGGTAAGCCATCGTGCCGATAGACTCGGTCACACGAGAATGAAGTACTCTTCGGCAGCGGCCTTCGCGAAACGAGATCCAGAGAGCTCGTTAGCTTCTGCGGTCTCGGAGAGACATGCACTACCCTAAGGGGTGCGGCCGGCGGCTGCCGAAGCCGATACTGCAAAGCCGGGGGGGCAATCGCCCTTCGCCCGCTAACCCTTATGGTGTTTCAAGTCCAGCTTGCGATACAAGGTAGCGATACTGATGCCGAGCATGCTCGCTGTCTTTTCCCGGGACCCCTGATTGAACTTCAAGGTAAGCTCAATATATTTCCGTTCCTGCGCCCGGACAAAATTGTCCAGTGGTTGCCCCACCTGCCAATCCGCCTCCGAAATTGTCTCAAACGAATCACGATCGTAAAGTACTTGTGCCGGCAAGTCTTCCGACTTGATGATACCGCCCTCACAAAGGGCGCTCGCCCTTTCGATCACGTTTTCCAGTTCGCGAACATTACCCGGCCAATTGTAGCGCATCAGTTGTTCTAGCGCCTGAGGATCGATCTTCTTCTGTTCGGTTACGCTTTGCAGGGCATATCGCTGCAGGAAATACTGAGCGAGGAGGGGAATGTCTTCAATTCGGTCTCGCAGCGGAGGTATTTCAATCGGAATGACTGCCAGCCGATAATAAAGATCCTCGCGGAACCCCCCGCTTCTGATTTTATTCTTCAACGGCTCAACCGAAGCGGCGATGGCGCGAACGTTAACTGGAATATTGCGAGTATCCCCAATCCGCCGAATCTGACGCTCTTGCAGGACGCGCAGCAATTTGGTCTGAAGCTGCAGCGACATCGAATTGATCTCATCGAAAAACAGTGTTCCATGGTTCGCTTCTTCAAAAAGGCCAATCTTGTCCATTAGAGCGCCGGCAAAAGCGCCTTTTTTGTGACCGAAAAGCTCTGACTCGAGCAAGCTATCTGGAAGGGCACTACAGTTTACCGTAACGAACGGGAGATGCTGGCGGGAACTGTTGTAGTGCAGGGCACGGGCGATGAGTTCTTTGCCGGTTCCACTCTCTCCCTGAATCAGAATCGTGCTCTCGGTGTCGGCGACCTTTCCAATCAGTTTGTAGATCTCCTGCATCCGTGGACTGCTGCCGACCAGATTCTCAAACTTGTAGCGGTCGCGTATCTCCCTCTTGTGCTGGCTGTTTTCTCTCAGGGTGGCTTGGTAATCCAGGGCACGCTGCACGCAAAGTTGAAGTTCGTCGACCTTGAACGGCTTGGTGATGTAGTCGTATGCACCCATTTTCATGGCCTCGACCGCGGTCTCAACCGAGGCGTAGGCGGTGATCATGATCACGGTCGTATTTGGAAAGCGCTCCCTGCATTCGCGGAGAACGTCGAAGCCGCCGACTTTCTCCATTTTTACGTCAACAATCACCAGTTGAGGGTCAATTCGGGGAAGCGCGTCCAAAGCAGATTCGGACGAGCTAAATGGGAAAGCCTGATGCCCTCGGTCGCGGCAAAGATTAGAAATAACCTCAACCATTGCGGGCTCATCATCGATGATAAGAATTTTTGCCATCTATGTACCCGCCGTTTCTATATGATTTATGATAATTGTAAATATCTAAGCTAAAACCGTTCCGGATTGCGAGAATTTTCCCGAAATGAAGACCCAAATACCCATTTTCGTCGCAACTGTAGGAGTCTGTGAACCTCGATGGTTCAGTGCCCCTCGTCAGATGAAGCCGGTTCCTCCGCTCGGTCGGTGGTATCCACAATCGCTTCTGCCGGACATCCCAGCTTAATGAGTCCATAGCTGAGCAATGCTTTGCTATCGTCCCAGATCCCCGGCTTATCGGTGTGGAGGACCACGGAAATCACCTCATGGCCGCCCCGAAGCGCGGAACTGACCAGAACCTGCTGAGCTATCCGCGTATAACCTGTTTTCAGGCCGTTGCAGCCGGCAAAGTGGCGGAGCAGCCGATTGTGATTTCTCAGCTGATCGATCTGTCCCGACGGAGCCCTCCATGTGTAGTACACCGTTGATACTATCTCCCGAAACAGCGGCTGCTGCATTGCTGCTCGACCGATGAGGACCAGGTCGTGTGCCGTCGTATAGTGGTTTGGATCGTGCAACCCGTGTGGATTGACGAAGTGACTTGATGTTGCCCCAAGCTGGGCAGCCCGCAGATTCATTTTTTCCGCAAATGCCGGGATCGAGCCGGCATTGTCGCGGGCCAAGGCCATCGCAACGTCGTTGGCGCTTTTCAAAAGCAGCCCGAACAAAAGTTGGCGACGGGTGTACTGTTCACCCGGCTTAAGCCCGAGGCTGCTCGGCTCTACCTTAGTGTCGGTCAGATCGACGGTTACGAGGTGTTCCAGGTCGCCCGATTCGATCACAATGAGCGCGGTCAGGATTTTCGTCGAGCTGGCCGGATACTGTTTGGCATTTTCGTTTTTCGCGAATAGAAAGTCGCCGCTGTAGGAGTCAACCACCGCGGCGCTCTGAGCGACCACATTGAGGGTTTGCCCGAACAGCGGGTGAGCGGCGCAGGCGAAAACCAAGGCCGCTATTTGACCAATTTTCCGTCGACGATCATCCATTCAATCGAGCTTCGGTTCTCCACAATTGCCTCATGCACCATGTCAGCGCTGCCAGAATACGGAATCGCGATGGCATCGGCAAGGTAACCCGGAGCGATTCTTCCCAGTTTGTTCTCTTGGTGCAAGGCGTGGGCAGGATTTGTCGTCACCATTTTGAGGAGATCGAGCGAGGTAAGGAAAGGGTAACTTCGACGGGCCATGCGCATCTCAGAGAAAAGATTGAGGGAATCATTGCTCGCGAGACTATCGGTGCCGATGCAGACGTTTAATCCGATTGCGCAGAGTTTCTCCAGAGAAAAACGGTTATGATGAAGAAAGCGGTGACTTTTCGGACAATGTACGATCGAGAGACTCCGCCACTCGGGTTGGGCCAGCAGTGCGAAGTCCGATTCGTCCAGCTCGTTGGCGTGCACGATGACACAGCGTTTACCGATCAAGTTGGACGCGAGCAGATATCGCAGGGGTGACATCGATCCGCAGTCGTCCATTTTTCGTCCCATGTTCTGGAGGAAGTTGAAAAGCGCTCCTCGTCCTAAGGTAAACATCTCGTATTCTTCCCAAGACTCCGAGACATGAGTGGTTAACGGCATTTGGAAGCTTTGCGCATACGCGTTGCTGAGGCGGTAAAGGTCGGCGGACGCGGTATAGGGAGCATGTGGACTTAGACCGAATCCGCCGAGCCAAGACTTCGGCGGCTCGAAAAACAACCAGGATCCAAATGCGTAGTCATCGATCCATGGTCGGGGCCGGACATCGATCAATTCCAGACAGAACCAGGCGCGAATTGCCGGTGGAGAGAGCAAAGGCATCACTTGCGGTGCTGACAAAACGTTGAGGACTGTGGTCACCCCGTGTCGCCGTAACTCTTGCAGTCCCAGTTCGATCCCGTTGACATAGTCGGCATCGGTCATGGAGCGTTTGAGGGCGTTAATGCGTCCAATCCATTGGGGGAAGTTCCGCGAAGGCAAAATCGCGCCCCGTAAGAGCCCGTATTCGAGGTGACAATGAGCGTTGATCAGCCCAGGCAGTACAATCACCTCACCGAGATCGACAATCTCACCGTGGTGATGGGCTAATACGTCGGCCGCTCTTCCTACCTTTCCGAAGTGATTCCCGTCAACCACAAATGCTCCGTCCACAAATTCGCCGGAGCCCATTGTTACCAAATTCCGGCACCGATATGCGGTCATGTTGGGCTTTGTTTGACGGTCCTCCGGGCTTCCGCAACAAAGAGGTTGCAAGCCTCGAGACAAAGAAACGGGGTTACCGGCTCTTGTTTTCCAAGCTGATCGTGGGTGATCGAAAATTTGGCTTCCGGCAGATTGCCGTCTGGACGTTTCCCTTCGATCGTCCACAAAATCGTTCGTAAGCATCCGCCATCCGAACGGCAGAACCGTCCGGCCAGCCGATCGGCCTCATGATCGGTCAATTTCTGCGTGACTCGATACATGCCAGTTTGCCGATTCAGAGTGGTTCGCAAATCGACGGGGTTGACCCGTCGTTCCTCCCAGGCAAACCAGCTGGCCAGTGCGCCAGGATAGAAAGCGTCGATAGCGAGTCTTAACGCGTCGATGGAATCGAGTTGAAGCTCCCAACCGCTCGGCAGCGTCGGCGCACCTTTGAGCGGACGATATCGACCTTCTCGATCAAACCGTGCCAGGTCACGGGCGGCCGCGCAGCCTTTGTATATGCGAAGTTTGGCGGCCTTTCCGGAATGAACGTCTTGCCGGTGACGCAGGACGAAGAGAACACTGCTGACACGACGCGCGTTAATCTCTCCGAGATTCAGACTACCCGTAGCGAGAATGCGCTCAAGCCGGTCGCGGATCATATCCATTGCCAGCTGCCGATGAGAAACGCTTGCGGTCAAATTGATGAACCATTCCAAGAATGATTTCAGCCATCATTGGATCGGTACCGATCGCACCGGAATAATAAAGGGAGCGTCCGCCGAGGCTGTATGGATTTCGTCGGAAAACATCCTGTTGGCTGGCCGCTCCGGTCGATTCGGATTGAATGCCCAGAAGCACCGGGATGTCTTCGTAACTATGGAGACCGTCGGAAATAAAAAATGGGGCTACCACCACGGAAGAATAGTGCGTCAGCGATAGCCAATCGGAGATGAGAGGTTCTTGTTCCATGTAGGCTGCACCCACTTCGGCGTAGATGTGGCGAGCTCGGATTCTGTTGACTTGGGTTTTGACCGCGACGGCAGAATTTTCGTTGAGACCGGTCCCGTGTCCGACGATGAGCAGGCTGGTCTGTTCCGGTGCGATCTGGGGAGCAGTTCGGCTGACTCGCTGTAAAAGTAGTTCAGTCATTTGCGGATGGTTCCCGACCGGCTCGCAATAGTTAATCACTCGGTGGTCACGGCGGGTAATCGGTCCGGTTAGTTCCAATTCTCTTGGTATGACTTTTTGGGTGAAGTAGCCCTCGCTGATGAAATGAGGGACGACATATACCTCTTCGGTTTCGGTCATTCGCAGCACTTCCCGCAGACTAGGTTCTTCTTTCCAAAAGGCGCAGAGCACGTCGGCAAAGAAACCTTTTTGGCGGATGGTATCAGCATGAGCAAAGGTTGGCGCACTGGAATCCGGATTGACCGTAGAACCATGACCAACAACGATGAGGGTACTGTTCGGTTTGAAACCGACCGGCCCGGTGTTCACTCGTTCAGTTTCAGTTGTCACTGCTGAAAACGGCCTCATTCAAAAAACGCTCGTCCACGCCCATTTTTCAGAACAGTCCTACCGTTTCTGGATCCGGTAAAGCCCATCCTTGCCAGCGAGCCAAATACTCTTCTCGGGGAAGGCAGACATAGTGCGGGTTCGCAGATGCTCGCAGCCATCGAATCACCTTCACTAAATTCGGCTCTGCCATGGTCGTACATCCAGCGGACGGTCGGGTCGGTCCACGACGTATATGGAAAAAGATAGCGCTTCCGTAACCCGGTACCGGCGGATCGGAATTGTGACGGATCTCGATCAGCCAGCGGTAAGCGAAATCACCCAATCGCATCTTTGCCTTTTGGTACCAGGAGGGAGGGTTCTTTGGATCGACTTCAACATGCTGATTGTAGTTTGGATTTTGCACGTCATCGACCCATGCATCGCCCGGTTTCACCGTGTGAAATGGATACTCGGAACCGGGCGGAAGCGATTGGTCATAGGTATAAATGGTTCCGATTCTAAAAACCCCCGCCGGCGCACGATCATCCCTCTCGACCTTGGTTGGCCCACCCCCTTGCCCGGAAATTTCACCGCGCCCCCAGGCCAATCCGTGCTTACCAAAGAGGACATCCATCGGTCCTCCGACCCGTTCCCATCTGCCGTTCACCTTTTGCAGCAGTTGGAGTTTGCCCGTCATGCTATCCCAGGTTGGTGCGATTCCGACGACCAGTTGAGTTACCGCGCCGCCTAGTTGCGAGGCCGCAAAAGCCGGAAGCGGGGCGGCAAGCCAGAAGAGGGCAAAAGCTGCGCGATTGATCATTTCAGCGGGCTACCAGGGCAGATGAGGTCGATGAACCGTCGACCCTCGGCAGTCAACGCCGCGGCCGCACCGCGATTTTGAATGTAGCCTTTGGTCATCCAATTCTGTGGATAAGGCGAAGGGTGAGCCCAGCTCAATACTGGCTCATTAGTTGAATCTTCGACCGCCCGGATCCGGAGCGGCAATCCGGTACGGTCAAAAGTTAACTCCCAAGACTGCCCCACCTGAGAGCCCTGAACGAGCCAAGGATAACGTCCCTGGAGATCCATTTGTCGCGAGCGTGGCACTATCACCCGGTACCAAGGCTCTCCACTCTGCACAAACTGAGCAACGGTGAGTGCCGGATTCTTTTGCAGTTCAAAATAAAAACGTCCGATGTCAAGCCCGGCCAGATTCATGCCGTTATAGAGACCGTGACGATTAATATCTTTCGGGAAATACTTGCTTTGCCATTCATCGAAATGGCCGTTAAGCATCAGATTCAGTTCGAGATGAACATGGGACCGCTCCCGATCGATTCCTTCGCCGGTGTGACCCATAATCGCCAGCGGGGCGTTCTGCGCCACCTGGTCTCCAGGATTCACAGTAATAACGCTGAGATGCGCGTAAAGGCTGTAATACGGACAGTTGTCGAACGAATGCTCGACTACGATATATCTGCCGTAGTTGGAATGCCCGGCGACCATATTGGCGTAGGCGACTTTGCCGGCAGCAATGGCATGGACCACATCAGTTGGTTCCCCGCGCGCGTCTCGAGTTAACGGCCGGATATCGATCCCCTCGTGGAAGTGAGTGTAAACAATGGCAGAACCGAAGCGGACCGGGTTGCGGACAAATCCGTATTGTCCCCCTTCCCAGGGTTGGCTTACCTGTCCTTCGAAATCACGCTGAACATATTGGTAAAAGCCGGCAGGATCGCCCCGAAGTAAGCCCTGGTTTTCGGTAGGTAGAATAAGCAAAGATGGTTGGCTCTGGACTGAACTCGGCGCAAGCAAGAGGTATCCGAAGAAGCCGGCAGCCTGTCGGATTCGGATCGCCGCCGAACGGTAACTTGCAGGGTTGAAGGGAAAAGTCTCTAGCACTCTGGACAGTCTGTTTAAACTCCTCTTAGCGGAGAGGGAATGATTTTATTTCTTTCGCGAATCCAAATTCCAGCGGTTCGTCCAAAGGACCGGATCGGTATGGATAGGATTTGCAACCAACCTCCTGTTTCGCTAAACGGTGCTCATGCATTTTCGTCTGAAGTTGTGGACCGTGATGGTCTTATGCTTGGCCGGTTGCTCGTCGCAGGGGCTTTACCGTTGGGTTCCCTTTGCCGGACACAGACCCAAAGACCATGTTCCCACTAAGGCGAGAGCCGAAAAGAATAACCCGTTTGGTCCGATTACCGGGCCCGTGAACTACGGCTTGGAGATGCGTGTACTGATTAGCCCTGATCCGATTAAGCTGAGCGACACGCGCTCGTTCGAGGCGCGTATTCAACTGATTAATCGATCGAGGAAATCCCAGAATCTGATTTTCGATACCGGACGTGAGTACGATTTTGTTCTTCGGGACGCCGGCGGAAAGAAGTTGGTGCAATGGTCGGACGACCAACCAGCCAATCCGAATCCCGGTTACGTGATTATTAATCCGAATGAGCGCTCCGAGTTTGTCGGTAATATCTCGACCCGAGATATGGTGGCTGGAAGATCGTACGTCCTGGAAGCGATGATTGTCGGCTACGACAAGATGCGAACGACGGTAAACTTGGAGCCGACAAAGTAATGTACCGCTTCAAATAGCGATGATCGCTAGAACTGCTTCTTTTGCGACTCACGGACTCGTGCCGAAAGGGTGGGCTTAGCGACTGAAAGGATGGAAGCGAGCCTAAATCGCGCAGTCTTACGGTCCCGAAGATAGTGCCGAGGTCTATCGAAAACGAGCGGCGGCTTACGATGCAGTAGGGAAGACAACAGAGGCAGAAGAGGATCGCAGAAAAGCGCAAGCGTTAGGGGATCTTCCGCATCCTCAACGCAGCAAGAAAGGATGCCAAAGCTTTAACCCGGCAAAGTTATAAACCCATTGAAATCGATCAGTTTCAGTTCCCGGCTTTGTCGGCGATTACGGCGTTTCCCGGCACTAGCTAGCTCCCCGGCTGGCACAGGCAGGAACTGGTAATTTGCATATCGGCTTTAGCCCAGATCTTCTGAAAACGCGTTTCGACCGCCGCAGCTTCGCTGTCCTTGTGTTGCAGCTCTAAGCTGCGTGCCAGGCCATAGAGCGACCAGCCGTTTTCCGGCAAGCGGGCAAGATCATCGCGGTAAACCTGTTCCGCTTCAGAATAGCGGCCGGCTTGCATCAGATTCGCTCCCAGGGAATGGCGCACGGGTAGAATCCATCCGGGTGGCTCATCGTAACGCAGGGCATCTTCCGCGTTGATCGCAGAGCGCAGTTGACTCAAGCCTTCATCGAGTTTGCCTTCGCGAATCAGGATCTCGCCTTCGAACATCGGAGTCGTAATCGCCAGGATAGCCTGGCACGGGTTATTGCCAAACGCGTCGTCAGCCGGCACCAGTTTGCTCGCCTCCAGGTAAGCACTTTGCTCTGAGCGCGCCGATTTGACGTCGCCCTTTGCCGCATACGCGATCCCGCGTGCCGCATGCCGGAATGCGCGCGTGAATAACATGAACTCCGGATGATCAGGCTCGGCCAGGATCTCGTCCCACATCCCGAAACGGATGAGCACTTCATAGGGCATAGCAACAAATGCTTCTCCGAACATCGCGTATTCTTTAACCACGTCTTCCGGCATGCCTGTCACCATCGCGCGAATGTGTTCGACGGCGAGGTCGCGTTGGCCCGTCATCATAGCGGCATAAGCCAGCATGTGCTGATTATGCGCTGCGTAGAAAACGATCAGACCCTTCGGCTCGCCCACAATCGCATGGTAACGCTGATCGGCTTCAACCGCTTTCAAGTTGGCCGTGATGGCGTCATACCAGTGACCGATACGGATATCGATGTGCGACGGCATATGAACGTTGTGTGCGATCCCCGGTTGCAGGTCGCGCATGCGATCAGCCGCCGCCAGCGCGCGCTCCGGATGCGGTGACGCTTCCAATGCATGAATATAGAGATGGTTGGCAAACGGATGATACAGATTGAGCTTCAATACCTGATCGAGCGTGGCCAGTATCTCCTCGGTGCCAGGCTGTGGTTGGCCTTCCTGGGTCCATTGATCCCACGGTCGCAGATCCATCATCGCCTCGGCAAAAAGCGCGCCCACATCCGGATCATCCAAGTGTGTTTTCCAAACCGCGCGCATCGCGTCGGCGTAGGCTTGATCAAGCGGACCTCGATCGTCTGGCTGCGGATTCGCATAGCGAGCGGTGAGCGCCTCGATCAATGCTTGCTCGACTGCTGACGCTTGCGCCGCGTGCTCCTGGGCGAGCCCGAGTTCTTTCCATGCCAGAGCAGCTGCCGGCGGAGGCACCAGCGGAAAATTGATGTGTGGTCCGGACGCCAGGGCTATTCCCCAATGGGCCATCGCACAGGCCGGGTCCAGAGTGGCGGCTGCTTTAAATGCTCGAATCGCAGCGCCATGATTGAAGCCGAAATAGAAGTTGAGTCCCTGGTTAAAATATCTTTGTGCTTCCGGAGAAGTCGTTGTCACTGTGCGCGTATACGAGCCGAGTCCGTCAAAGAACGGTTCTTGTATGGCGTAGATCCGACCGCTGGTGAGCGCAACCGCACAGCAAAGGTGAATGAACAGTGCAATCGGTTTCATACCGTTGTTGGTAACGTAAAGACGCTCTGCGCCCCGAGGGCGCGACCCAAGTCATAAGTTGTCACAGAAGCGCGATCAGGCATCTAAAAAGCTTACCGGTAGCGAGCCCATGTGACCAGCGAACCACTGTTCGCCCGCCTTGGTTTCGCGCGAATAAACGACAAGATAACGCCGATCGGCGTTTTTTTGTCTGAATTGCCGCAATCCCTGTTTCACCGGGCGGCGACTGGCGGCTTGACAATTCGTAACCGTTTAGTTACGCTTTCAGTAACCAAATGGTTACACTAGCCCGCAAGCAACCCGATGCCGTTTTCCGAGCCATCGCTGATCCCACCCGCCGCCAGATCCTGGCCCTGCTCCTCCGCGACGGTCGCCAATCCGTCGGCCAGATCGCCGCGAATTTTGCGACCAGCCGCCCCGCAATCTCGAAACACCTTCGTTTGCTCCGATCGGCCGGCCTGGTCGTGACCGATCAACAGGGCACGGCCCGAATTTGCGAACTGAACGGCAGACCGTTGAGTGCGATCAACGATTGGCTCCGGGACTATCAAGCGTTCTGGAGTGACAATCTGCGCAGTCTCAAAACCTATGTTGAGGAAAATCGATGAATCCAATCGACGCAAGCGACACAATCGTCAAAGAGATCACGATCCACGCTCCGGCGGAACGGATCTTTGAAGCGCTCACCAATCCGGAACAGCGCTTGAGATGGTGGGGCGAAGAAGGGCAATACCGGGGAACGCATATGGAGTCCGATCTACGTCCGGGCGGGAGATGGATTACCTGCGGCATCGGTAGAGGCGGCAAGAACTTCACGGTTCGAGGAGAGTACCGTACTATTGAGCGTCCGCGTTTGCTGGTGTTCACCTGGCTTCCGGACTGGGAAGAGAACGCACCGGAAACACTGGTGCGCTTCGATCTGGAGGAGAAAGACGGCGTCACGATGGTGCGCCTGACGCATTCCGGATTGAGTACCGAGAGCTCGCGTGACCATCACCGAGGTTGGCCCCAAGTTCTCGCCTGGTTGCAAGCATACGCCCAGAACATGGGTGAGCAAGCCTGAGATCGTCGACGTTACTGCTAGGTAGGTCGGTCCGCACTTCCGCGAGAGCCGACGGATTCCTTGTCGGCAAGCAGGGCCGACTCACGGTTTGGAGATGGCCGTCGGATGTGTTGGCTGGTACAATCCGAGCTCGCCCCCGCTTGGCAACCGTATGGTGGACTTGATTCCCCACTCGGCTCCGGCGATCGGCGTGCAGCTGACGCCCTTGGTTTTCAGCGACCGGATCACCGAACCGAGATCATTGCACATCAGGTAAAGCACTGTCCCAAGAAGCGGACGATTTCCATGCAGTTGCACAAAGTTCTCGTCGCTTGGATGGATTGCAATTTCTGACGGCGGCAAAGCGAAGATGAGCCAACTTTCGCCCGCATCGATCGAGGAGAACTCCAAAATGTCGCGAAAGAAGAGCCGATCCGCTTCCGGATCTTTGCTGTAGAGGAGAAAATGAGCTCCTGTAATCATGACTTCACGCTTTGTGCAAAAACAGATAGACCGCGTGATATTTTATCTTTGCGGTTTCGCCTTCCGCTTTCGGTGGCTCAACCGGAGCCACCCCGCCTTCGGTCGCGACTCGCATGACGTAGTCGACCTGGTTGAGAATGCCCGAGCCGCTTTTCGATTTTACTGCAACTAGCAGCCAGGGGATGCCGGCCGAAGCCGGTGAGTTCTTGAGTGGAGGTATGCTGCCAACGATGCTGCTGCCATCATTAAGAGTCCAGCTCGGTCCAGCCCCATGCTTACCCAAGATTTCTCCAGTTAAACTTTTCAATTCCGCCTCCGGAGCTTTCAACGACCACTGGAAACCGCCCGATGAATTCGGTTTGCTCTCATAGATCTGAATTCCATCTGCGACCAACGCCAGCACGATTGCGCTGTTCTCCGGACAAGGCAGGGAGTCTTGAGCCCAAGCCGAGTGACTGAATGCGAAAAAGTATAGCGCGAGTGTTGTAGCCAAACGTTGGTGAATTTTCATGATCCGTGCCGATCTTGGCATGTGCGCCCGCTAAGGGCAAGGCACGACATAGTAGACGCAGACCGACCGCATTGATGAAGTCGGAGTTGCATTTTCCGCCGAATACCCAGATAGGAAACGCCAATGAGAAAGACCGCCTTAGTAGTCGCGAGCCTGGCCTGCGCATTCGCCGCAAAAGCAGATTATGTCATCAAGCAAACGATTGAGAATGCGGGGAAAACTCGTGAGATTCAAATGAAGATAAAGGACACCAAGCTTCGCATCGATACGGCGAACCAGAATAGTGCTCTCTTCGACACAAAGACCGGCGGCGAAACCATCCTCCTTCACCAACAGAAGGCTTTTGTGAAAATAAGTGCAGAACAGCTGAAGTCACGCACGGAAGCGATGAAGCGCGCCCTCAAGCTGAACGATCAGAATTCTGCCGCTGTGGAGCTGAAACCCACCGGTAAGAAAGAAACCATCCAGGGATATGAAGCCGAAGAGTATACAACCGAAATCGGTGGCTTACCTACGACTGTGTTCGTTGCCAAGAGTTATCCAAACTACCAAAAATTTTTAGAAGCTCTCGGCACAGCCCACAAAGCGTCTGCTCTACAATCGACTCTGTCCATACCTCCGGACAAATATCCTGGTATGCCGCTACGCACCGAGATCGAACTGAAAGGGCAGAAACTTACGACTACTCTGGACTCGGCGGAAGAAACCAGTCTTCCGGACGACGATTTTGCCATTCCCGCTGATTACAAAGAGATGAGTGCACCCCAGCTTCAGGACAAATAGAGTCGCATTGCATGGGCCGCGGTTCCAGCACGGTCGTTGACTCTCGATTTAGTCCTCCAGACTCAGTGCGTTGCTCGTGGTCGCCAACGCAGGATTTGTGCTTCACAGAAATATCGACGGAACTGAAACGTTTGCCAGTGTTTCCTGCGGAATGATCCCAGCCAGACTTTGGAGCGAATTCTGGTGAGGACGGCTTGAGCTGGCCCTGACAGTGGACTGTTACTATCCGCCAAATGCTGCAGCGAACTCCAGGCGCCGGAACCCAACCGACCAAGATAGTCGAGATCAATCTGCATATGGGCGGTGGGATGGATCCAGCGATCGACATTGTACGACGCCACGTATGCTCCCAGATCACAGAACTGCATAAAAGAGCGAAAATACCGCAATGCTTCCGGATCCGCAGAGCCAGCTGAGTTTTCGTCTCTGCAGCACGTAGATGCCGAGCAGAATAAACCCGGTCAGGACGAGGATAAGGAACAAGGCGACGTCGGCGCGCAGAATTGTCAAGTTGTAAGCATCCAGATCCGAGCAGGAGTGCTTCCGATTTGCGTGGTCGTGGCCGGTTG
>DASTDH010000031.1:0-3583 GCA_035710445.1 Chthoniobacterales bacterium | reverse complement strand
GTCGTGCAAAGGATCCCCTCGCGACAATTTGGAATGAGTGAGATATTTAGGTTTAAGCTGCGAGACAATGCGAATCGGCGAACTTGCCAGATCCGTCCATGTAACCGTCGAAACCATTCGGTATTATCAGCGGATAGGGTTACTCGGCCTTCCGGCAAAGCCGTATGGCGGGACACGTTCCTACCGCTTTGAGGATCTGCAAAGACTGCGTTCCATTCGTCGCGCCCAACAGATAGTCGTCTTCCAAGAAGCGGTCGCCCAAAGGTATCCGCCCGCTACCCGAGGACCAAGAAGCGAAAACAAAAAAAATCGGGCCGGACTGGTGCTCGCTGAAGTCGACTACCAAAAGCTGATTTTCAAATATGTCTGCTCCGGAACTCAAAATTCTGCCCGATTTGAAAAGGTCTAACGGTAAAAGCGGAAATGGCTTTCTAATCGCCGGAATACTTTCGGCTATTGGAGCATCAATATGCTGCGTCGGTTCCACTTGTGTTGCTCGCGCTTGGGGTCAGTGGTGCGTGGATCGGCTCTCGGGCTCCGTTCGAAACCTACCGACCGATTTTTATCGGATTAACCCTATTGTCCTTGGGTTCGCTTTCTACCGTCTCTATCTGGTACGCGCGGACTGTTCGCCGGGATCTGCCTGCGAGAACCCGCGCACTCTAAAGCGCCAACGCTTGGGATTCTGGATCTTTGCGGTCCTGGTGCTTGGCCTGATCGCTGTATCCTGGTTTGCACCCCTGTTTTATTGATCATGAAATCGCTAATGAATCGTGTTATCCTCATCAGTGCGTCGTCGCACTTCCATTCGCTGCATTCGCTGGAACCTTACAAACCGTCATTCTCGACGTGCAAAATATGACTTGTGCGGTTTGTGCGATCACCGTCAAGAAAGCGCTCGAAAAAGTGCCTGGCGTAACGGCCACGAAAGTGGATTTCGATATGAAAACCGCCAGTGTTTCATTTGATCTTGATAAAGCGAGCCCTGGTGCACTAACCAGAGCGACCGCGGATGCGGGCTATCCTTCCTCGGTCCACAACTGAATCGGGTATGAACGAAGTTCTTCTGGAATCGGTGCTCGTGTGCCCGGTTTGCGGTTTCGCGCAGCGCGAAACAATGCCGACCGACGCATGCCAATTTTTCTACGAGTGCCACCACTGTAAGACGCTGCTGCGCCCTAAGCCCGGCGACTGCTGCGTCTTTTGCTCTTACGGTTCGGTGAAATGCCCGCCAATGCAGGGGCAGAGTCCCGCCGGCTGCGCGGCTGAATAACCCGGTTCGAACCTGTACACTGAGAATCCGGTGACACATTTGAGTTCGAATGGAATCGCTGATAGCCCTGATCGGCCTCGCCGTCGTTGTGTTTGTATCGACTAATATCGACGACGTGTTCATGCTGGTCACATTCTTTGCCGATAAGAACTTCCATGCTCGCGATGTTGTTATCGGCCAATACGCCGGGGTCAGCACACTGTATGCGATCAGTGCGACCGCGGCTCTGGTTTCCCTAGTCATCCCTTCTGTCTATCTTGGTCTGCTTGGTCTCGCGCCGATGGCGATTGGAATTAGAAAGTTATACGACCTACGGCGCAGTCAGAAGAAAGAAGAAAATGGTTCCGGCACGGAAGCTCGTGGCAAAAAGTTAGCAGTGGCGGCGGTGACCTTGGCAAACGGCGGCGATAACATCGCAGTCTACACCGCTCTCTTTGCTACCCACAGCGGTTACGAGGTACCTGCGATTGGGATCGTGTTTGCCGTCATGACCGGTCTCTGGTGTCTCGTTGCCCACTGGCTCGTGAACCATCGGGCTCTTGGTACGCCCATTCGCCGTTATGCGCACCGGGTAGTTCCTTTCTTACTGATTGGGTTAGGTATCCTCATCTTAGTCAGAGCCGGCACACTACAGCTTCTGAAGCTTTGAGTGGAGATTGCTCCGGCGACCGCGCGTTTCAGCGTAAGGACTTGTGACGGAAACCTGGGGTTTCGCTAATCCCGGAGGGATCTGATGAAAGTAGCCCAGCACTTCAGTGCTGGGTTAGCGTTTTTTTACGCGTCCGTCCCGCTAGATACGATCGAGTTTCGATGCCTCGCGCCAAAGAATGGCCGGCATGTTACTTTCAATCGTCCCTGGCGGCCCGGATCGTCTTTTTCCGACATTTAACCCAGCACTGAAGTGCTGGGCTACTTCATCGGATCCCTGCCGGATCGGTAAAGCGCAAGTTTCCGTCACAAGCATTATGCTGACGCAAATCCGCAACTGCGGCACCGAGAACGGATTCTTATCGGCCGCAAAGCTTGCGGACTCGGCATTTCGCATTCCGCGATTGCTGCGGGATCTATTCGTGGGTTAACATTTGAACTCTATGGGACGCCAGTGGCTTCAAGCAAAACGGGAAGTTGCTCACCTGAAAAAGGGTCAGGCCGTCGGTAAGCTCGTGAAAGAAATCATGGTTGCCGCGAAATTGGGTGGTCCGGACCCCGCCGGGAATGCCAGGCTTGCGGCCGTCGTAGAGAAGGCGCGAAAGGCGAGTGTTACTCGCGATGTAATCGAGCGTGCGATTAAGAAAGGGGCCGGAGTCGGTGACGACAAACTCGTTTTGCATTCCGTCATCTTCGAAGGGTATGCACCCCACAAAATACCGGTGATCGTCGAAGTACTCACCGACAACCAGAACCGCACAGCGCCAGAGATTCGGTCATTGTTTAAGTCGGGCCAACTGGGGACCCCGGGCAGCAATAAATTTCTGTTCGATCAGGTTGGGCTGGTCGAGGCCTATCGTTCCGGAGACAACATTGACGCGGAAGCGGCGGCGATCGAGGCAGGCGCCAACGAAGTGGAACCACTTTCCAATCGGGAGAACGACAGCATACCCGAAGGTGTGACCGGCGCGCGATTCATCACGGATCGTTCGGCCGCTCATGCGGTCTCCCAGGCTCTAGCAAAAGAAGGCTGGACCGTTGTCACGAGTGAGACCGGTTATCTAGCGAAGCAGTTTCCGGAACTCTCTGATTCTCAGGCCGCGGAAGTTGGCGAATTTCTTCAGGCGCTCGAAGATCAGGACGATGTTCATCGAGTCTGGGCGGCGATCAAGTAAAGCTTGAAATTGAGGCTCCGGGAATAGCGAAATTCACAGTTGCTCTCAAAGAAAACGCCGGGCAGCGCTTCGCAAACACACCGAGATACGTTCTCCATGTACGCGCACGATGAAACTTGAAATACTGACTCCAGCCCGGCGCAGTCCCGCTGCGAGGAACAAATGCGCGATCAGCCTTATGATCAAAACGCCCAGGAACGGCTTTTCGAAAACCCGCCTTTCTCCTCCGTTGTCGTCAGAAGAAGCAGCAAGTATCAGCCGCTGCTTCCTAAGAGATACCAGCGCTGCGATCGAAGCCTTAAGCCACGAAGATCCTTACGTGGTCGGTGTTGCGGTTTACACGCCGGTTGGGTCCGAGGTTGATCTTGGGAAGCTTTTGCCGCCAGGATTCAAAATGATCGCTCAGCGTGAAGGCGATTTCGGCAGCCGCCTATTGGGCGCGACCGAAGATCTATTTTCTGTCGGATTTTCCGCGGTTTGCCTGATC
>DASTDH010000030.1:0-3621 GCA_035710445.1 Chthoniobacterales bacterium | reverse complement strand
CGCAGAGGAAACAATCCGCAGATATTTTCTCTGTGTAATCTGCGGATTATTCGAAGCTACTCGTGTCCCGGCATTTGATTGGGGTTGGGTGGAGCGATGTAGTTTGCCAATCAATGGCCAATGGCTGCGGATGACGGGTTGAAATTATCAACGAAATTGGTTCGACATCACCAGGCTGGTGCCCTATGTCTGCGGTTCGTCGGGAAAAGGAGATGACCGATCTCTATGCGCGACATCGTACAATCGACGGCTGATTTTGAGAGTTGGCTGCGAACGCAGATAAACCTGCGCGACGATCATTTACAGGTTAAGCACGACAAGATGGCCGAACAGATTTTCGAGTTTTTTCGGGCAACTTTCTATCGATGGTGTGAACGCTGGAACGATGCTTGTACTGAGTGGGCTCGCGCCGAATCGATGGTTGCGGTTGGTGATCTGCATATCCAGAATTTTGGAAGCTGGCGCGATGGACGTGGCCGTTTGATCTGGGGTGTCAACGACTACGATGAAGCCGCGACTCTGTCGTTTGCGATGGATTTAGTGCGGTTGGCGGCCAGTGGAGAACTCGCCTCCGAAACCATCCCCGATTGTGAACTCACGCTGAGCGAAATTTGCGAAGCGGTTCGGGATGGATATCTCGCTGGACTCGAGGGAGGCGGGGAACCGTTTGTTTTGGAACGAAGACATGCCTGGTTACTGCGATTGGTCCGAGCCGTGCTAAAAGAGCCAAAACGGTTTTGGAAAGCATGGTTGCAGGAGAAGACTCAACCGGTCGCCGAAGAGAAAGTCCCCCGACAGCTGGGGGCTTTATTGCGAGAGACGCTTCCTTCCGGTGCCGAAGTCGAATTCAGAGAGCTGAAGCCCGGCATAACCAGAGGTCTCGGCAGCCTTGGGCGCGATCGCTTCTTTGGTTTTACCGAGTACCAGGGAGGGCCGATCGCGACCGAGGGGAAGAGTGTAGCCCCATCAGCAGCGGTTTGGGCCAATGGGCAGACCAAGAGCGAATTGCAAATCGAGGCCCTGTTGCGTGCTGCGGGCCGACCGTACAGTCCCGGCACGACGATTCGTCACGGCTGGCTGATTCGCCCATTGATGTCGGATTGTGGCACGATTGATTTGTCGCTCCTGAATGTGGACGAGGACCGCACCGCAGTGAACCTGGACCAAGATCGGCTGATGACCGCTATGGGTTTTGAGGTTGCCAATCTTCACCTCCTATCAGCTCCAGCGGATCGATTAAAAGAAGCGATTTCGGAATTCCGAATTCCAGCGTTCCGCAAAACGACGGAGACGATGATCGACCTTCTCCGAACGGACTATAAAGCTTGGAGAAAGTACTGGCGAGAAGCTCGCGGGCGCAGCACCACTCCGGCAAACCAAAAGAGCGCCGGCTGAGTTCCGGGTTTTTATTGCGTTGCAAAACGCCTTCTCGACGGTAGGGGTCTCTATGGCCTCGGCAATAACAGAATCGTCATTTGCTGATCCGGACAAAAGCAGCGAGAGGGATCGAAATTTCTTCAGATGACAATTGCCTTTTCCGTGATTGATCGGGTCTTGTTCTTTGCACCCCATCCGGACGATGAGGCCTTGGGCGCTGCCGGATTACTACAGCGTGCGGCGCAGTCGGGGTCCCGTATTCAGCTGGTTTTTGCCACAAACGGAGACGATAACGTCTGGGCCCAACGGTGCGTCGAGAGAAGATGGTATGTCGCCGAGAGCGATCGACTTCGATGGGGAGAGCTGCGTAAACGAGAGATACGAGCCGCGATCGGGGCAATGAGTCTCGACAGGCAAGCCCATTTTCGGTTTTTGAACCTCCGGGACCAAAAGATAACCTCTCTCTTACGCAATATGCCGGCGCGGCTGTCCGCAATCCTTCGGGAGGAAATTGATCGCTTCAAGCCGACTTTGATCATAGCGCCATCCGTTTATGATGCGCACCCCGATCACAGCGCTTTGGGTGTGGCGATCGCCTTGGCCTTAGAGAGGTCCGATCACCCGTCCACTCGGTGTTACTATTATATTATTCATCGCCCTCGGCAGATGCCCAAGTTGCCGGTTCGAGGTCTTTGTCTGACCGACGAGGAACTACACCGAAAACGGAGCGCCATCGACTGCCACCGCAGCCAGCTTCATCTGTTTCCCGAGAGATTCGACCGGTTCGCGCAACCGACAGAAATCTATTATGAATCGGATCCTTCAGGTGCAGTGGCCGCAGGGTATGGCTTCGAGCTGAGACGTACGTCGCTCACTCTGAGTGTGGAACTGAATTCCGCTGAGCTGCTCAAGCGCGCGCACGAGATTCTTTTGGTTTTTTCTCCTTACGACGCCGACCCGATTGCCTGGCGAATTAATCTCAGTTTTGGGTGCAAGCCTATGGTTCTTGAGGATGCCGGAACGGGTGCTTTTCTGGCGCAAATCGATGGTGGCAAGAAATCAGGCCATCTACAGATGTCGCTGCCGACGATGCTGTTGCCTGAATCCCAGGCCGTATACTTAAAAGTAGTCGCTCGGACGCTTTTTTTTGACCGATTTGGTTGGTTCAGGATGACGCTTCCGGTCTTAAGGCAGCCGACTCCGGAGTTACAGAGACACCAGTTGCGAGCTGAACCGGAGCGATCCTTGATGGGCGAAGCACGATTGGATTCCAAGGTGTCAAGGGAGCCTTCCGATCAGCCGATGAAGGATGACAGCGGAGGTTCCGCGATGGAGCCAGGGCAATCTCTGGAAAGTGGATCCAGGTCAACCCGATGGCAGGCCTGGATCTTTCGTTTGGCGATCGTGGGATTCATTGTCTCGCGATTGGTGCTTGCCTGGCAACAGCCGATTGACTCGGATGAGCCACAACACGCTCACGTTGCCTGGGCCTGGGCTCATGGCTTCGTGCAATATCGCGACGTCTTCGATAATCACACCCCCCTTTTCCATCTGCTGAGCGCGCCGCTGGCGGCCTTGATTGGGGACCGGGCTGATATCCTCGCTCTGCTTCGTTGCGGGATCATCGGGCTCAATCTGATCACTTTGTTCTTGCTATGGCGAATTTGCTCTTCGCTCTTTTCCGCTCGAGTTGCCCGTTGGACGGTGATCGGGCTGGCATTTTTCCCGCCGTTTTTTCTCTACGGAGCGGAATTTCGCACCGATGCCCTCTGGACTACGCTTTGGGTTGCCTGGATCGCAGTTGTGATATCGAGGATCGAGCCAGGCAAAAGGTGCTTCTGGGGTGGGCTGCTGATGGCAGCCTGCTTCTCGGTTTCGCTTAAGTCGGTCTTGCTGCTGTTGGCGGCTGTGGTTGCGTTTGCTGCGGCATTGGTGTTACGGCCACGGTTTGCACCGGCTTCCAGGAAAGTCGGAGCCGGTGCCATTGTTAACGGATCAATTCTCGCTTTGGCCGGCTTCTTCCTTTTTGCCGGTAGCGTTGTTTGCTTCTTTATCGCGCTTGGCGCCGGGCCGGCGATGTACCATTGTGTAGTGCAACATAACCTTGCCGGAAACGACGTTGATCTCTCTGATCGCGTGGTCAGTACCTTAGTGGATCCGCGCATCTGGTTCTTTGTTCCAGCAATCTGTTTTGTCGGGTTTCAGCTGGTAAAATTCGATAATGCAGAGCGAAGATTTCGAATC
>DASTDH010000029.1:0-27019 GCA_035710445.1 Chthoniobacterales bacterium | reverse complement strand
GCTCAAGCGATCCTTCTATTTCCGTCGACAATTCTCAGCATGGCCTTCCGAAACTCGGAGTGGGCCAATACCCTGGCGATTTCGCTTGCCCAAGGACCAGTTCATTATCTGGTCACCGGACTTTTGATTTTCTTTTTCAGTTTCTTCTGGGTGGCAATCCAATTTCAACCAACCCAGATCGCTGATGATCTGAAGAAAAACAACGGCTACATTCCAGGCTTTCGGCCCGGAAAGCCGACTGCGGATTTCCTTGAGTACACGTTGACTCGAATTACTTTCGCCGGAGCGCTCTTTCTGACGCTGATCGCGGTGATTCCGGAATTGCTGATGACCTGGTTTGGTGTTCCACGCCTTACTGCCCGATTTTTTGGCGGAACAAGTCTCCTCATCATTGTGGGCGTTATCCTGGATACGATGAGACAGGTGGAGACCTATTTGATCCAACGGCATTACGACGGATTTCTACGCAAGGGTAAGATTCGAGGTCGATTTGATAGGGTGAGCGGCAGTCAAGGGAACGCCGTGCGCGAAGGAGCCTTGCTCTGGATGTGCGTCGGAGCCGCCGCACTGGCGGTGGCAGGAGTCGCGATATCGATATTCGTAACCCAACGGTAGGGTGAAAAGGAGAATTGTGCTTCTGGGCCCACCCGCTTCCGGAAAGGGAACGCAGTCTGAGCTTATTCAGAGAAAGTTCCAAATTCCGGCCACGTCTACGGGCGCAATCCTGCGGCGAGAAGCCAAGCTCAATACCGCGGTCGGCCGGGAAGCGGATCGCATTATCAGCAAGGGAGCGTTGGCGCCTGATGATCTGGTTCTGGCGTTAGTCGGACGCTGGCTCGATCAACACCCCGAGGCATTCCTGTTTGACGGTTTTCCGCGCACAGTTCCACAAGCGACCGCTTTCGAGCAAATGTTGCAGTCACGTCAAACTCCAGGCGATCTAGCGATATTCTTGGAAGCCTCCGAACCGACAATTGCATTTCGGATGGCACATCGTTTGACCTGTTCGAACTGCGGAAAAGTGGTGAGTATCGGCCGGCATGTGCAGAGTGCGTCAGAGCCGTGTCCCAATTGCGGAGGAAAGCTCGAAGTCCGATCCGATGACAATCGCTCCGCTCTCGCCTTGCGCCTCGAAGAATTCCAAAAGAAAAGCTTACCATTGATCGATTTCTATTCGGAACGAGACTTGTTGGTAACGGTCGATGCCGATCAGGAGGCCGACCTTGTATTTGAACAGATCAGTCGCGCAATCCAGGAATGGTCCCGATAAAGACGGCATCAGAAATCGAAAAGATGCGGGCTTCTTGCCGCTTGGCGAGCCGGATCCTGGACGAGATTTCTGGCTTGCTCGCACCGGGGATCACAACTCGGGAAATCGATCAGACTGCAGGTAGGTTGATGGAAGAGGCCGGTTGTCGCAGTGCGTTTCTCGGCTACAAGAAATTTCCCGGACAGATTTGTATCTCACTGAACGACGAAGTGGTACATGGGATCGGCGGCTCTCGACGAATCCAGTACGGTGATATAGTCAAACTGGACATCGGTGTCGTTTTGGATGGGTTTGTCGGCGACACTGCAGCGACGGTTCCGGTTGGAATCGTCCACGGGGACGTTCAACGATTGTTGGAGGTTGCGGAAAATGCGCTTTATCTCGGAATCGAGAAGGCACGCGACGGTCGCCGCTTAGGTGAAGTCTGTGCGGCCATCCAAGACGAAGTGGAGAATAATGGATTCAGTGTAGTGCGCGAGTTCGTAGGTCACGGTGTTGGCCGGCGCCTCCATGAAGAGCCACAAATCCCGAATTACCGAACGCCGGGAGCAAACGTGAAATTGCGGGCAGGAATGACTTTGGCCATAGAGCCAATGGTAAATCTGGGGAAGGCAGCGGTCCGACTACTGCAAGACGATTGGACCGTGGTTACCGCCGATCACTCGCCTTCCGCACATTTCGAACACACGATACTAGTGACGAAAGGGGAACCCGAAATTCTGACATGGCGCGAAAAGACGTCATCGAAGTTGAAGGCAAGATAGTGGAACTGCTGCCCAACACGATGTTTCGTGTGCAGCTGCCGAACGGTCATAAGATATTGGCCCATATCTCGGGAAAAATGAGGCTACACTTCATTAGGATCTTGCCAGGAGACAAAGTTATGGTAGAGATGTCACCTTACGACCTAACGAAAGGCCGAATAACCTTCCGGCAAAAGTAAGGTTGTTGGATCAAAAAACGCTCCCGGGAGGGTTGCTCTTCGGGCTGCGTTTTTTTGTCCCCTCGGTAGGCGATCCGCTACGGGCGGGTTGCCAGCCCAAGCTGAAGCGATGAAAGTGAGACCATCAGTAAAGCGGCTTTGTGAAAGCTGCAGAGTGATCAAACGCAAAAACGTTGTTCGCGTGGTTTGCAAAAATCCGCGCCATAAACAACGGCAGGGTTGATTTGCGCATTAGCGAACGAAGCCAATACCATTTATGCCACGTTTACTCGGAGTTGAAATTCCTGGCGACAAGCGAATCGAAGCATCCTTGCCCTACATTTACGGGATCGGTCCCAAGACAGCGAAAAAGATTTTAGAACAGGCCAGCGTTGATCCAAACGTTCGCGCCAAGAACCTGACTCCGGAGCAATTGGGCGAGATCGTCCATGCAATCAATGCGAGCGGTTTGTTGATTGAAGGTGATCTGCGACGGGAGATTCAAGGGAATCTAAAGCGCCTCCAGGCAATCCGATGCTATCGGGGGATTCGACATATTCGCGGGCTTCCGGTTCGGGGTCAACGAACTTCGACCAATGCGCGCACGCGAAAAGGCCCGCGCAAAACGGTAGGCGTACAACGCAACAAGGACGCTAAAGCCGGTAAAGTGTAAGAGAATATTGAAACATGGCGGACGAAAAAAACACACCGGCATCAGGCGCGAGTGAGCCTACCGGAACTGCTGCGGCGGGCGAACCGAAGACCCAAAAGACGACCAAGGCTAAAACTACGAAGAGGGAAGCGGCGCCGGCTTCGACCGGAGTGGCCCCGGCGGCTAAACCGACGCTTTCGCTGGCCGCGACGGACGCGGAAAAGCCCAAGATCATCAAGGCTAAAGGAAGTAAGAATGTCGGTACCGGAATTGCCCACATTCTGGCCACGTTTAACAACACGATCGTTTCCATCAGCGATTTGACCGGTAACGTGATTGGGTGGTCGAGCGCTGGAAAGGTCGGCTTTCGCGGATCTCGTAAGAGCACTGCGTATGCAGCCCAATTGGTGGCTCAAGATGCGTGTCGCCAGGCCATGGGTCATGGTCTAAAGGAAGTCGAGGTCTTGGTTAAAGGTCCTGGCGCCGGCCGCGAATCTGCCGTACGCGCGATTCAAGCGATCGGCTTGGACATCTCCGTAATTCGGGATGTGACTCCCGTACCGCACAACGGATGTCGTCCACCGAAGCAACGCCGCGTCTGACCGGAGAGTTTACATGGCTCGTTATACAGGTCCTAAGTCGAAAATAAGCCGTCGTTACGGTGTTGCTCTATTTGGTCCAAGCAAAGCCCTTGAACGGAAAAATTATCCGCCCGGAATGCATGGGCCTAAAGGATCCCGGCGTAAGCGCTCTGACTATTCGGCGGCATTGGCCGAGAAACAAAAGCTGCGGTTCCAGTATGGTCTGATGGAGCGCCAATTTCGCCGCTATTTTGAGAGCGCACTGCGCAAGCGTGGCGTGACCGGCGAGACCTTGCTCCAGATGTTGGAGACTCGGCTTGATAATGTCGTTTACCGACTCGGCTTCGCAAACTCTCGCAACGCCGCGCGCCAAATGGTTTCGCATGGGCATGTGACCGTCAACAACCGAAAAGTAAACGTGTCATCCTTCAATTTGCGTTCGGGTGATGTCGTCGCCGTAAAGGAGCGACCTGCGTCGCGTCGCTTGGCGACTCGCAATCTCGAACTAACGCAGATCCAGCCGATTCCGGATTGGTTGGTTGTCGATAAAGATCAATTCCAAGGCAAAGTGATGCGCATCCCGAGCCGAGAGGAGATTGCTCCGATCGTGAACGAGCAATTGGTCGTCGAATTGTATTCGCGGTAAGTGCTAGTGCCGCAGGACACAATGAAAGTGGGCCCTGCCCCGAACGCTTGCGGGGCTCGGGTTACGCGTCGGTAAACGTTCCGTGCCGGCAGGGACTGTCGAAAGTAGCCCGGCCCTTTCGTGCTGGGTTCGCATGTTTGAAGGCGACCCGTCCCGGGGACGATCGATTGTTGTTTACTTTCGACACAAAGCGCCGCTTAGGAGCCGAAAGTTTCTATCGCCCCTGGTGGGACGGAAGCGTCCGCGGTCCTTAAACCCAGCACTAAAGTGCTGGGCTACTTTCATCAGTCCCTCCGGGACAAATGCTCTCGGCATCGGTTCGGCCTTTATCTCGGCATGGGTTTAACCCCTACGCTGACGTGTAGGGTACGGCCGTTCCCCTATTTGAGCCGTCTCCGCAACTCTGCGTAGAGATTCTCAATTTCTGCCTGGCTCTGCCCCAGATACATGTCGACCGCCTCGTAAATTGCCAACTCTCCGGAACGCACCCGTGGAAGAAACACGAGTGTAAAAAGTGTGAGGTGCGGACGAGCTGTTTCCAGTTCTCGTTGAATGATCTTCGCCATCGGACCTAAGCCGTCATGAAATTCGGGAGCAGCCAAACTCTCCGCTACTGCTTTCACCGGGTATGGAACGCGGCGCAGTTCGGTCGACCATTCGCCTTCGCGCCAGTTCAAGATGCCGTACGCTGCTCGCCAATCTCCGTCGAAAGGGAAACCGACCGATCCAACGTTAAAGACATAGGTCGGTCCGATCCGCTTCTGCAGCGGCAGATGGGTATGTCCGCAACAAAGCACGGTCGGCGTAGGCTCACCGAGCATGGTTAACGCCTTTTCATCGCGGGTGGAGGGAAAGAAGCCCTCCGCATTGGAGCGAGGTGAGCCGTGAGCGACACAGACGAATGAGCCGTCTGGCCCGCTCAGCTGGATCGCTATCGGCAAGGTTCGCAGGAAAGGGATCGTTTCCGGGACTCTCTCTGCGGTCCAGCGCGCCGGTTGCCAGGCGTAGAGATCGACTGCATGGGTTTCTTCGGACGGAGATTCGCTTTGCTCAATGACGTAATCTTCATGGTTGCCACGCAGAAGCGGCCAATCGAACTGTCGCAATCGGTCATAAACTTCTTTGGGAGCAGGTCCTCGATTCTGAAAGTCGCCGGCTACGATGACCTGATCCGGTTGTACGATTTCCAAGTCGGCAATGACCGCTTCCAATGCGAGGAGATTGGCGTGTATATCGGCCAAAATGGCTATCCGCATCGCAAGTCGGACAACCTAATTGTTCGCCTCCAAATACCGACTCTGGATAAGCTCCAAAGCTTTGGTTAGACTCATTCGATCCAGATAATGCCTTAACATCGGATCTGCGTCAGTCGGTAGTTTTTCTTTTAGTCGATCGATTTGCTCCGACAGGAGACGAAGCTTCTGCAATTGGGTTTCCGGATCTCTGGTTCGCAAATCCTGATCGGAGATCACCTTGAGTCTTTCCTGTAAAGTCGACGCCAACTCTGAGTAATACTCCCCCATCTCCAAAATGTTGCGCAGGTGGATTCGCAATCAAGGGCTTTTACTGGATCAGACCGTTTCGTCCGCAGTTGATCGGGCCGCGGAATCACACAGCGGATTCGCCGGTCGCGCAGACCGTGCAGCAGAATCTCGAGAGTCCGGCTACAGACCTGGGAGCATTCGTGCAGCAACAGAATTGCGCCGGGTTCAGCTGCGCTGAGCAGGCGCTGGGCGGCGGTCGCCGCATCTTTTACCTGTGTATCGTAGGCCCGAGCGCTCCAGCCAACGAGCAGCAGACTGCGAACCGATAGAATGGGATGGAGATAAGGATTTTTCATCCCGGTTGGGGCTCGAAAGAGGCACGAAATCGGGAACTTCAGGCGGGTCAACGTCTCCTCAAATCGTTCGACCTCCTGTCGAAGCTTTCGCGGTCCTAGCCGCCAAAAGTGGAATTTGGGATGGGTTTGAGTGTGATTTCCAATCGAATGGCCGCGATCCAGGATGATTTGAACCAAGTCGGGAGCATCCAATGCCTTCTGGCCGATCAAAAAAAACGTCGCCTTGGCATCAAAGCGATCGAGCAGATTCAGAATTACCGGCGTCGTTTCCGGGTCAGGCCCGTCGTCGATCGTCAACCAAACTTCATCGCTGTCCGGGTCGAAGAATGTCATGACCGGACCGAAGCCTTGCAATGAAGGGACGAGAGTGGTTGTCAGAAGGATCACGTGAGCAAGAAATAAGATCCAAAGCCCTTCCCACGTTCCCAGCGCGAGCAGCGCCAAAGTGACAAATGGAGCCAACACGATATACCAGATGGTTGGCGTTGCACGCGTCGACATCCTCTCTTGTAGCGGGCGGTTGGTGCGTGCGAAAAGGAAAATCAGGGCAGAAAACGCGGATTGCGAAATGCGAATTGTGCAATGAAGACCACTCGGAAAATACTCGTTCCGAAATCCGCGTTTCGCAGGTCGCATTTTCCTTTTTGTTGACTCTGCCAATGGAATCGAAAACGATTCTGGTTGGGCTTCGCCAACTGTGACAAATTACCTGAACTCCGCCCCCCAACGTCCTCAAGTAGCGCTGCTAATCGAAACTTCCAACGCCTACAGCCGCGGGCTGTTGGGAGGAATCCGAACTTACATGCGAGAGGGTGCAAATTGGGAAATCCATTTCACGGAGCAAGGTCGTGGAGATGAGCCGCCACCCTGGTTCCACAATTGGCATGGACATGGGGTTATCGCGAGGATCGAGAACGGCCAGATTGAAGAGGCGGTCGCGGCGACGAAATTGCCGGTCGTTAATGTCAGCGGCAATTCGGTCAAACGAAGCTTCCCCACCGTGGCTAGCGATAGCGACGCCGTCTGCGCGGTTGCGGCGGAGCACTTACTGGAGCGCGGTTTCCGGTTATTTGGTTACTGCGGAGACGTTCGATTTGATTGGTCACTCCGGCACGAACAGAACTTCCGCAAACATCTACGCGATGCCGGATTCGAGCTCAGAGTCTTTGATTCGGAAAGCAGTGATGCCGAAGATTGGCTTCGCGAACGGAGCAAGCTGGCCAATTGGTTGCTCAGTTTGCCCAAGCCAATCGGTATTTTTGCTTGCTACGATATTCGTGGCCAACAACTCCTTGATGTCTGCCGACAGACCGGCCTGAGCGTACCGGATGAAGTAGCGGTCATTGGCCATCATAACGATGAACTTCTCTGTGAACTCTGTGACCCTCCGCTCTCTAGTATCATTCCAAATGCCCGGCGCGCCGGCTACGAAGCCGCCGAGTTGCTCGACCGCATGATGCAGGGCCGGCCTATTCGCAACCAGACTCGTTTGGTCGCGCCGATCGGTGTTTTTGCCAGGAAATCAACCGAAGCAATTGCGGTGGGAGACATCCAGATCGCTCAGGCGATGCGGTTCATTCGAGATCACGCTTGCGAGGGCATCGGCGTAGAAGATGTACTCAAAGTGGTACCGATTTCTCGAACCGTGCTGGAACGCCGTTTCCAGAAATTTCTCCGCCGATCGCCCTACGAAGAGATCCTTCGGCTTCGTCTTGAGCGAGTGAAACAGCTGTTGACCACCACCGATCTCTCCATCGCCCATATTGCCGATCTGGTCGGCTTCTCAGGGGTAGAGTATCTCAGCGCGATGTTTAAGCGAAAACTGGGAATTTCTCCGCGTGAGTTTCGGCGATCAGTCGTCGCCAAATGATGTTGTTTGCCGACGACGACGGCTGGTACGACCTTGGGTTGCGGCCATGCCGCGCTGTACTATCTCTTTCCGCATTGACCGCATGAAAAAATCGCCACTGGCAATCATACTCTTCATCGTCTTTATCGACCTGATCGGCTTTGGGATGATCATTCCCATCCTGCCACTCTACGCCCAGAGTTTTGCCGCTTCGGAATGGCAAATCGGGTTACTCCTGGGGTCGTATTCATTCATGCAGTTCCTGGCTTCCCCGATTCTAGGTGGAATCTCTGACCGATTTGGGCGCAAACCGGTCTTGCTTTGCAGTCTCTTTGGTTCGGCCGTCGGTTACATTGTGATGGCCAATGCTCACTCTTTGGCCATGCTGTTTGTGGCACGAATTATCGCTGGAATTTCTGGCGCCAGCGTTGCCACCGCGTCTGCGTACATTGCCGATATCACCCCGCGGGAAGATCGGTCGCGCCGGATCGGTTTGATCGGCGCCGCTTTTGGCGTTGGATTTGTATTGGGCCCAGCGATCGGCGGGTTGCTCAGCTTGATCTCGCCGGTAGCGCCATTTTGGTTCGCCGCAGTAGTAGCACTGGCCAACGGATTGGCCGCGATCGCGCTTTTGTCCGAACCGAAGGAGCATGCCGACCGGCTACAAAATTTGGGTGACGCAAGAGAAGTGTGGTCTGGATCCATGGGCCGCTGGCTCGTTTTTCTCGTAGCAACCTACTTTGTCGCCATTGCTGGGTTCGCGATTGTCACCATGATTTATCCTCAGGTTAGCAATCGACGTTTCAATCTCACCCAGTCACAGATCAGCTGGATTTTCGTTGTTTTGGGACTGATCGGAGCACTGATCCAAGGAGGAGCGATCGGTCGGCTAGCCAAGCGATTCGGTGACTATAAGCTGACGGTGATCGGGTTAGCGGTGATGGCGGCCAGCATGATGCTCATGCCGTTCGGAACGACTATTCCGTTATTCCTATTGTTCACCATCGGCCTGGCAGTCGGCAACAGTCTATCGCAACCGACCATTAATGCGATGGCGTCTAAGGCCGCTCACGCCGGCGTTCAAGGGCGGGTCCTGGGCACCCTGCAATCAGCCGGAAGTCTGGGCCGGGTGTGCGGACCGGCGGTAGGCGGATTCCTCTTGGCCGGGGATCATACTCGACCGCGGATCGAATATGGTAACACGCCTTTTCTGGTTGGTGGCTTGATTCTGGCATTGGCCTTCGTTGTCAGCTTGGCGCTTCGAGGGGTGGACCGAGTTCAGGCTGAGGCTCCGAATGTCAGCGAACGCCAACGAACGTCAACGAACGTTAGCGACTGACGGCGGTTCCGAACATCGTTGTTCACCTCGTATTGGGAGAGGCGCTCGGTGTGTAATGCTTAGGCTACCCGATCCACTTCGCTATTTCTCGCGCCCAATAGGTAATGACGAGGTCCGCGCCTGCTCGCCGGAAGGAGGTGATTAGCTCCAGGACCGCATTTTTCTCATCAATCCAACCGTTTTGGGCCGCTGCTTTAAGCATGGCGTATTCACCGCTAACGTTGTAAACGGCGGTGGGAACCTTGAACCGATCCTTCACGCGCCAAAGTATATCCAGATACGGTAAGCCGGGTTTCACGATCAACAAATCGGCCCCTTCTTCGAGATCCAGAGCGACTTCTCGCAGCGCTTCGCTCGCGTTAGCCGGATCCATTTGGTAGCTGCGACGATCGCCAAAATGCGGAGCGCTTTCCGCAGCCTCCCGAAATGGGCCATAGAAAGCAGAACAAAACTTAGCCGCATAACTCATGACCGGAACCGTTTGGAAGCCTCGAAGATCAAGTTCGCGGCGGATGACGGATACCCGGCCATCCATCATATCACTAGGTGCGAGGATATCGGCGCCCGCTTCCGCCAAGCTGACGGCGGTACGCGCAATCAGTTCGACCGAGGGATCGTTGACGATTTCGTAACGGTCGTTTGATCTCTGCACAACTCCGCAATGCCCGTGCTCCATGTACTCGCAAAGGCAGACATCAGCGATCACGATTAGATCCGAGACCTCCTGCTTGAGACGACGGATCGCGCGTTGAACAATGCCATCCTGAGTGTATGCCCCGGAAGCTGCGTTGTCTTTGGTGGCCGGTATTCCAAATACTAGAATTGCTCGAACTCCATCGGCATATGCGGCCTTCGCTTCTTCCACAAAGTGCTCGACGTCATATTGGAAAACGTTCGGCATGCTCACAATCGCGGTTGGACCAGCTACTTTTTCTGAGACAAACATCGGGTAGACGCATTGCCACGGTTCAATGGTGACCTCGCGGACGAGTTGCCTGAGAGTCTCGGTGGAGCGGAGGCGTCGTGGGCGACGAAGCAGATCAAGCATAGCTTAGTCTATTTGCCGGACGCCTCCCCTGCAAATGTGTATAAGTTGTCTCTTAAGGATGACGAATCGACTCCTGCTAGTGAATCTGAACAATACTTCGACCAAGATCGCTTTGTCCGATAAGGAGGGGTTACTAAGAAAAAGCGTGATTCCGACCCACCGATTAACCGTCGATGCCGTCAGTCGGGTATTGCGAAAATGGGTCTTTGATTACGCTATCGTCGGCTCCGTGGTCCCGGCCAAAACCGGGATATTCCGAAAGCTGCTGCGGGGGCGTCTGGTCGAAGTCAGTGCCTCGCTCGATCTGGGAATCGGCATCGACTTTCCGGAACCGCAAAGTATCGGCGCCGATCGTCTGGCCAACGCGGTCGGAGTCTCCTCGCGGTTCGGCGTGCCCGCTGTCGTCGTAGATTTTGGCACCGCCGTCACCTTCGACATCATTTCCCACTTGCGGCAATACATCGGGGGCGTAATCGCACCAGGACTTGGTGCAATGACAGAGTACCTTTACCAGCGGACTGCGTTGCTTCCTCGGATTGGTCTGTCGGAGCCCACCAACATTATCGGGAAATCGACCAAGGAAGCGATGTTAGCCGGAGCAATCTTTGGCTACCGCGGACTGGTGCGCCAAATCGTGACCGAGATCGTTGGGAAACTAGAGGGAAAGGCGCATATCGTCGCCACCGGCAGTTATGCTTCATTGATCGCAGCCAAACTTCCAGAGTTGCAAATTGTTGATCCTGACCTCACGCTGGAAGGCCTTCGAATCATCGCACTACGAAATATCCCCTTATGAGTTCTGCCACGGCTATCGGATTTGATTTTGGCGCGACGACCATCAAGACTGGTGTCGTTCGAGATGGGTCGATTCTCGAAAAAGGTAAAGTCATTGAGACTCTGCAGGACGGCGACACCGGCGGTTTGATCCAAGAAATGATTGACGAGATTCAATCCCTGAGATCAAAACATCCGGAAACAACGGCGGTGGGCTTTGGCGTACCGGGCATCATCAATCCGATTACCGGCGTGGTGATCAATCTGACGAACGTCAAAGGTTGGAAAGAGATTCCCTTGCGGTCAATTGTTCAGGAAAAGACCGGATTGGTGGCGAATCTTGAGAACGATGCCAAAGCCATGGCCTATGCGGAGTGGAGGCACGGCGCTGGTGCCCAAGTGCCTAACGTCGTTTGCGTCACTTTAGGTACCGCGGTAGGCGGTGCGCTGATTTTGAATGGTAAACTGTATCGAGGTGCGACATTCGTTGCCGGAGAAATCGGCCAGATGTCAATCGATTATCAAGGAGTGGACTTTGTCTACGGTAATAGGGGCGCTTTAGAAGCGTACGTCGGCCATTATAAGATCGCCGACCGAGCTAAGGAGATCTATTCGACTACCGGAAAAGAGATTACCGACGAACAGGCCGATCCGAAAAGTCTATCCGCCGCGGCCGATCGCGGTGATGGTTTAGCCGAAGCGGTTTGGCAGGAAATCGGGCTTAAGATCGGAGTTGGACTGACCAATGTGATTTGGCTGGTGAATCCTGACCGAATTGTGCTGGGAGGAGGCGTTGCCCAGGCAGGAGAACGCCTATTCAAGTATATTCGTGGTACGATTGAGCATCGTTGCGAGAAGACTTTTTGGGAGAAATTGGAGATTGTTCCGGCTACTCTAGGTAACGATGCAGGAATCATCGGCGCAGCATCGCTGGCCCTGGAGTCGGAATTTCTGCCAAAGGCCTAACCAGTTAATCGATCTGCGGCCGCCAGTCAGCCTACTTCGTACCCAACGATAACTGTGGACCTAGTTGCCAAACTTCTATAAATCAGGCAAATTACCGAGTCATGTCACTGGCCGAGCGAGCCGCCAAAGCAGCGAAGATTGCTCAGGAACCCGAGCTTTATAAAGTGTGTGAAGGATGCGATTCCATCGTCACACGCCGAGTCGCGACGTGCCCTAATTGTCACGGTTATCGATTCGAGGAGAATCCGGCGGAAGTGATACGACAGGCCAATATTCTCGGTTCGCGGGAGAAGACCAGCGTTCTGACCGAGGATCTGCAGTAGCCCTCATTCTCGCCTTAGGCTCGAATCAGGGCTCCAATGGCCGCTCTTTGAGAAGATAGTTTTGGACGTAATCAATCACGCCCTCTTCGAGGCTGAATTCGGGACCCTTGTATCCGGTAGAAAGCAATCTCCCAATATTCGCTTCGGTGAAATACTGATACTTGCCGCGCAGTGTTTCGGGCATTTCGATGAACTCGATATGGGGCGGGGCTTTAAGCGCCGCAAACACCGCCGAGGCTACCTCATTCCAACTCCGGGCTTGCCCAGAGCCCAAGTTAAACAGTCCTCGAGCCGAAGGATTTGCCGCCAAAGATAAGGTCATATCCACCGCATCTTTCACATAGAGAAAATCTCTGCGTTGCTCGCCATCTGCATATTCGGGCCGGTAGCTCTTAAAGAGTTGGATTTTGCCGGTTTGTTGGACTTGTTCGAATGCCTTGCGCACAAGGCTGCGCATTTCTTTCTTGTGACCTTCATTTGGGCCAAACACATTGAAATATTTCAAGCCGACCAAGGAATCGAGTAAACCACACTTCTTGGCGTACACATCAAAACGATGTTTGGAAAAGGCATAGCCGTTCAGGGGTTGCAGTCGATCGAGCTTTTCATCATCATCATCCATTCCGTTGGAACCATCGCCGTAGGTTGCCGCGGATGAGGCATAAACGAAGCGCAAACCTCGCCTCGCTGCCCATTCAGCCAGATCTCTGGTATATTGGTAATTGTTCCGCATCAGATAGCCGAGATCCAATTCCGTGGTGGAGGAGCAAGCACCCAAATGGAAGACCACGCGAACTTCATTGAGCAAGGGGCTTTCGTTTATAACCAGTTCGCGCAGATCCGCTGCGGCGAGATAGTCGTCGAAGCGCAGGGGGACCAGGTTCCGCCACTTTTCATCGGTTCCGAGCTCATCACAGACCAAAATATTATCAAGTGACCGTCGATTCAGCGCCCAGATCAAGGCACTACCGATGAACCCGGCTCCGCCCGTTACCAGGATTTTGCCTTTTCCTAAATCAATCACGGTTTAGAATTTTCACTCAACCCGTTTTGGTTCACGAAAGCAAGAGCCCATATCCGAATGCCCAGAATTATTGTTGCCTGCATCGCCTTAGCTCTATTGGGCACGGCGGGAACAGCGATTTACCAATGGTTGCACCAAGATAGTCCATCGACGGCACCAGACATGACGCTTCTGAATGAGAACTTACGCCGGTCAATGGTGAGCGAACTCGGTTCGCCTTTACTGAGTTTGAACCTGGTCGAACTAACCGTTAGTCCACAGGATCTCGATTCTGAAATCGAGCGGCTTAAGAACCTAGCGGCCAAGCTGGGTGGGAGCGGAACCGTTAGTAATCTTTCTACCGAAGGGGATCGAGAATTGTTTTTCGAGATTCCACAAGTTTACGCAACGCAATTTATCGAAGCAGCGCAGGATCGGACAAAGTTAGTGTTGCAAGCTCTGCCAAGCTCCACCGACAAAAGGGAAGTTATCGAAGTGAAACTGCACGTTGCGAAATAGCTATGGTCCTCGTCGTTTTTGCACTTCGGGCGGAGGCTCGCGTTTTCCAAAGACGTTTGCATCACAAGCGGAAGCGGGGGAATTTTTTGGAAGGAATAATGGGCGGGACCAGGGTTGGTATCTGCTTCGTTGGCATTCGTGCGACAGCCATTGCCGATTTGGAGACGGCGATTCAGCGACTTGCGCCCATTCTGGTCATTAGCTCCGGATTCGCGGGAGCAACGCGATCTCTGTTGGAGCCCGGCGACTTTCTGCTTGCTTCAAACTACACCACTGCTCATGCGGAAATACCAATTGGTGAGCTGGTCGATGCTGCCGGTCTTTATTGTTCGGTCGAGCAGATCAATGGAGCGCGAGAGAAAAAGAGTCTGGGGGAGTTCAGTGTGGCGGTTGATATGGAATCGACAGCGATTGCCACGGTGTGCGGTCGTCATCAGATCCCCCTCATTACTGCCCGCATGATTTCTGATAGCAGAGATGAGAACATCCCTTCTATTTTCATCGGGGGACAACTCCAGAGTGTTGAAGATGCGGTCGCGGCAGGCGAATTCGCCCTTCGAATGCTTCGGTTAACTCGCCTTTTGGCTGATCGTCTCACGCCGCTGATCAACTTTCTGACAAAGCCGGGCAATTGTAATCACCCGATCGGAACAACCTGATGGTTAGCAGCGAACGTCAGCGAACGTCAACCAACGACAGCGGAATGTCAGCTACGACAGCGGCGTTCATCTTGCTTCGCCGGACGGTTTTCTTTGGCTGATCGATTGTCGCTGCGGTTTCGGTAAAGCCGGCGGCCGAGCGGCAATGTGGCTTTCAACGTTGTCGTTCGCTGACTAGTCTTCATCGGGACGCAACTCTCGTGCGAGCACACGCTGCATTGCCTCCGCCGGTGAAGTGGAATCATAAAGGATCGAGTGCACTTCGCGGACAATTGGGGTTGCAACGCCCAGTCTTTCGCCAAGGCGAAGGGCGCTGCGAGTTGTTGGGATTCCTTCTGCTACCGTACCCATTGATTCAATGATTTGATTCAAAGGCTCGCCTTTGGCCACTCGTTCGCCCACTCGTCGATTGCGGCTGTGTCGGCTGAAACAAGTTCCCACGAGATCCCCAATGCCACTGAGCCCTTGGAAAGTTTCGCGACGTCCTCCCAGTGCGATGCCAATCCGGGTTAGCTCGGCTAAAGACCTTGTGACCAACGCAGCCTTCGAGTTATCGCCCCAGCCGAGCCCGTCACAGAAGCCTGCAGCTAGCGCGAAGATATTTTTCAGCGGGAAGTAGCCCACAGGAAATACTCGGCTGATGACATCCCCGCGAAGGAAGAGGTGATATGCACGTCGGCAGGGAGAATGACACCCGGCAAGTGACGTTCGTTGGTTCGGTCGCGGCGCAACAACTCAGCCGTGGATGAGCGACGGACCCAGAGGGTCACCTTATGGCCTTTCCCGGCGAGTAGCACAGAGAGAGCGGTTCCCCAACCGCCGCCGCCAAGAATCGTGATCGCAGCCATTCAACCCACAAAGCGGACAAGTTCGGACCTGAAGCGGCTTTGCGTCACCCCCGACCAGTCATTCCATCATTCAGGATTCTGATTTCTTCTTGCCGAACCGCGATTCGGTGCCGTTCAACAAGCGAGTGATATTGGCGCGATGTGTCCATACGGCCAGGCTGGCAGCAAGCATCGAGAACAGAACCAGAATCCAGAAGTTACGGCTGCTGGCCCACGGGCTCATCAAAGCCAGGCTTACCGGCAATGAAATCGCCGCGCAGATCGAAGACAGCGAGACGTATTTGCTCAAATAGCAAACGACCACCCAGACCAGCGCGACCCCGAGAACAATAAACCAGGGAAACAGTGCCAGCACTACTCCACCCGAAGTGGCGATTCCTTTGCCGCCCTTAAAGCCGAGCCAAAACGTGTAGTTATGGCCAAGGATACAGGCGATCGCTGCCGCTACCCCGGCGATTGACGATTCAACGCCTCCGGGACCTCCAAGCAAAATGCCGAGTCGGACAGCCAAGAAACCCTTGAATGCGTCACAGAAGAAAACCAGGTAGCCCCATTTCTTTCCCATTACCCGGAGAACGTTCGTTGCTCCGATGTTCTTGCTCCCGTGTTGGCGAATATCTATTCCCTGGGAATTCGCGACCAGATAGCCGCTTGGTATCGAACCGATTAGATAGCTGATAATAATAATTAGGATCAAAATCATTTAGGGGAATCTTCAAATCGATCGCGCCGCAGATTTTCGTCCAACGCGGGAAGTTGTACAACTGCTGTTTGCGACGGTCTAATGCTCCGAATTTCGCGAACGGCGGGTCTCTTTGCTCGAGAGAAACGCGAGGGAAACAGTTCAGTCGACCCGATTTCGTTACAATGCAGATTTCCGCTTTTAGAAATCGTCCGACTTTGGCATGTTAATTGTGGCATGCTGGGATTGACTCGCATAGAACCGGCCACGATTGAAGATCTGCCTTCGCTCACAGAACTGCTCATGGATCTGTTTGCCCAGGAGTCCGAGTTTCGTCCAGACTACAACAACCAAATGAGAGGGCTACGATTGTTGCTGGAACAACCCAACCGGGGCCGAATTTTTGTGCTGCGGAGTGCCAGCAAGATCATCGGCATGATTAACCTGCTCTTCACTATTAGCACCGCGGAAGGCGGCTTTGTAATCCTCCTCGAGGATCTCATCATCGATCGGAATTTTCGCGATCAAGGTCTGGGCAGCGAACTGTTGAAGTATGCGATCGACTATGCCAAACAGAAAAACTTTCTGCGCATTACTTTGCTCACCGATCGCGTCAGCGAGCCTTCTCTGGTATTTTTCGAAAAACACGGGTTCCAGCGATCTTCGATGGTGCCGATGCGGCTCTGGCTCGGCCCGGCGGCCGCTTTTCATCGAAAGACCGGCTCGGCCTAACATCAGGCTACTTCGGTTACCTCGTGGCTCTCGAATAAGTGCCGAATGATGTCTTCCAACGGTTCATCTTCGGCGCTGAAATCCTGGACATTCCCGGTCGATAAGAGTTCGCGGCAGACCTCGGCTACCTTGGTGCGATCCACTTTCAAGGTTAGCGATGTAGGAGTTTGTTCGATTATATCACCAAGGCGGGGAGTTCCATTGATAGGAGCATTGAAGGTAAATCGAAGAAATTTGTGCTGGGCAAATCTTTCCGTGATTTCGGCAAATTCGCCATCAAAGAACACTTTGCCGTGGTCGATGATAATCACCCGGCGACACAGCTTTTCGATATCCTGCATGTAATGGCTGGTCAGAATGGTGGAGACATGTTCCTGTTCATTGTAGTGGAGCAGAAAGTCGCGGACGTTCTTTTGGCTGATTACATCCAGCCCGATCGTTGGCTCATCCAGAAACAAAACTTTCGGCCGATGGATTAAGGCCGCGATCAATTCCAGTTTCATCCGTTCACCCAGGCTCAGTTCGCGCACCATCACATTGAGCTTATCGCGCACGTCCAGGAGATCGACGAGTTCGTCCACGATTCGTCGAAAGAGGGTTGGAGAGATTTGATAGATTACCCGATTCAGTTCGAGCGATTCACTGGCCGGCAGATCCCACCAGAGAGAATTCTTTTGCCCCAACACCAGACTAAACTGGCGTTTGAATTCCGTTTTTCGCTCCCACGGAGTAAATCCTAACACCGACGCCGATCCCGATGTCGGAACCAGTAGGCCGGAGAGCATCTTGAGTACCGTCGTCTTTCCCGCTCCATTCGGTCCGAGAAATCCAACCAGCTCTCCCTCCGCGATCGAAAATGACACTTGATTCGCGGCGTAAGTAGATTGGTATTCCCGACTGACCAGACCCTTGATTGCGCCGAGAAGACCTTCTTTCTTGTTATAAGTTCGAAAGACCTTGGTCAATTGGCGGGCAACGATCGTAGGAGCCATAACAGACAACCGCTCTTCGCGAGAGGCGCGGACAGAGTGCTGTCGTCGATTCCTAGCGCCTTTTCAACCCTAAGTCCCGGCCGCCTATGCCGCCGTTCGAGGTTGCTTGCTACCGAGGGACTTTTTCAGAAACGGCCGAATCTTTTCCAGCGCGGCATCAACGGTAACGCCGTGCTTCTCCCGCAAAACCGGTATCGACCCGTGTTCCACAAATTGATCGGGCCAACCGATCCGGACCACCGGTGTTGTGATCTGGCTGTCGGCTAACTGTTCCGTGACCGCGCAACCGAAGCCGTTGTGCAATACGTGGTCCTCAAAGGTACAGATGACCTCTACTCGCCGTGCAAAAAATTCGAGCGTACCAACATCGAGAGGTTTGATCCACCGCGGATTGATCAGAGCAACCGAGAAGCCCTGTTCTTCCAGGCGCTTGGCGGTCTCTTCGGCCAGAGCGAACATGTTTCCCAGACCAAAGAGTGCGACGTCTTGCCCGTGACGAACCACTTCGGCCTTACCGATCTCCAGCAATTTCGGCTGTGCTTTGGGTTGCGCTCCGGTGCCGGCGCCGCGCGGGTAACGTATCGCGATGGGGCCCTGGTTATAGTTTGCCATCGTCCAAAGCATATCGACAAACTCTTCTTCGTCCTTGGGTTGCATGTGCACTATCCCGGGAACCGGGCGCAGGTAGCCGATATCGAATAGACCGTGATGAGTCGGTCCATCATCGCCCGATAGCCCGGCCCGGTCCATGCACAGCGCTACGTTCAGATTCTGCAGTGCAATATCATGAATCACCATGTCATAGGCGCGCTGCATGAATGTCGAATAAATCGTCAGAAACGGTTTGAAACCTTGCGTCGCCAGGCCGCAGGCGAAAAGTGCTGCGTGTTCTTCGGCGATGCCAACGTCAAAGTATTGATCCGGGTGATTGGCCGCAAAATGAAACAGTCCGGTACCGGATGGCATTGCGGCCGTAATCGCCATTATCTTCTTATTCTGGTCGGCGAACTTTGACAAAGTCTGCCCCAATAGCTCGGAGTAGGTCGGTGTGCTGGCCTTAGCGGTCTCGCCGGTTTCGAGCGTGAACTTGCCAAGCCCATGAAATTTGTCCGGCTTGGCCAGCGCCGGAGCGTATCCTTTTCCTTTTTGGGTAATAATGTGGAGCAAAACCGGCTCATGCTGGCGCTTCAGAAATTCAAAAGTACGAATCAGGAGAGGGATATCGTGGCCATCGATTGGACCGTAATAGTGCAGACCAAGATCCTCAAAGATAACGCTCGGCAGCAACAGATGCTTCACCCCTTCTTCCACCTTGTGAGCGAGCTGCTGCGCAAACTTGCCACCAATCATTTCGACAAACTTGGCCGCCTTCTCATGTAGATGACTGTAAGCGTCGTTCGTCACTATCCGGTTCAAATAGTTGGCGATCGCTCCGACATTCTTAGCGATCGACCATTCGTTGTCGTTCAGGACAACGATAAAGCGCTTGGTGTTGTGGGAGACGTTATTGAGCGCCTCGTAGCTGGTCCCGCAAGTAAAGGCGGCATCACCGGCAACAACGACCACATTTTCTTTGCTTCCGCGCCGATCCCGCGCAACCGCCATTCCCAGTCCAGCGGAAAGCGCAGTGCCGGCATGACCGGCCCCATAACAATCGTGTTCACTCTCCGACCGCAGTAAAAAACCGTTTAGCCCTTGATACTGTCTGATTGTGCTGAACCGATCCAATCGCCCGGTTAAGAGTTTATGGACGTAACCTTGGTGGCTGACATCAAAAAGCAGTTTGTCCTCCGGCGTTTCAAAGACTCGATGCAGCGCCAATGTAAGCTCCACCACCCCTAGATTTGGACCCAAGTGTCCCCCCGTCTTTGACAGAACCGAGATCAATTCATCCCGGATCTCCTGGGCAAGCTGTGGCAGCTGGTTTTCCTCCAGCCGCTTCAAATCCGCCGGCGACTCGATTCGATCGAGAAGGCGTACGCTAGTTTTGTCAAAAGAGGCTGATTTCATCATTTGGCGATTTTTTGCTATCCTTGGGTCGTTCCGGGGAAGCTCCCTCGGGCTTAGCTGCAGCGTCCCGGGTCAATGTTTCGACTCGGCTTTCCGCTGCTTCTAAGCGTTGATTGCAGACTGCAATCAGCTTGGTTCCTTCTTCGTATCTAGCCAGCAACTCTTCGAGCGGCAGCTTGGACGACTCCATCTGTTGGACGATCAGTTCGAGCCTTTCCATCGCCGCTTCAAATGACAATTCCGTAATCTGGGAGTCAACTTTGGACATTCGATGAACCGTCAACCTTATGCCGCCTCGGAGAGAAAGCCAACCAAAACAGCCCTTGCCCTGGATGGCGCCTACCTAATGCCGAAGAATCGCGAAATCGGCAACAAGAAATTGAAGCTCAGTCCAGGCGAGCCTGCCAGCTCAGGGGTTCTGGACTAATTCTCCAGTTTCAGCCTCAGGGCATTGTCCCCATTCAAAAGATATCCCGGCGCGAACACGGGAAATCTCGGCTGCTGGGGTAGGCTGGGAATGACATCAAATGTGAGCTTCTGTCCGTCCCGGTAGACCGAAATAGAAACCTTCTGGTCAGCGGACAGAAAGAAAGAGGCACTGCGGACGTCGGCAGTAGAGTGGATTTTTATGGAGCCGACCTCCATAAGAATATCTCCCGGCTGAAGGCCAATTTCTGTTGCCGGCGAGTTATCCGCGAACCCGGTGATCACCACTCGGGATCGATGGTATTCTTTGTCTCCGTCCTCGATATTGACCCCGACCCAACCGGGACGAACTTCACCGAATCTTACGTAGTCAGCGCGAATCTTTTCCGCGGCCCTGACCGGCAGCGCATAGCACGCGGTCTTGTTATCCACGCTGCTGATCAAGATACCGACCACCTCGCCTTTTAGATTCAGAAGCGGTGCTCCACCTTCGCCTTTCTGGGGCGGAATATTTGCCCGAATGAGGGTGGTTGCGAAGAGTTGTTTCAAATCGCCTTCGTCGAGACCACCGACGATTCCGTAGTTGGGTGTAAGCGGGAGTCCCTGCGGATAACCAATCGCGACGACAGGAGACGCGATAGCTAGCTCGTCGGAGTCTCCGAGCGGTAGCCAGGGCGTTTCCGCGTGAATCTTTAGAATCGCAACGCCACTGCGCGAGTCCGCTACCAGTCGCTCTGCTGGGTAACGGCTCGGGCCCAGTTCAACAATAATGTCTCGTGATTCTCCGGCTACTGAATAGGCAGTGTAGACGATTCCGGCCGGATCAATCACGAACCCCGTACCGGCCAGACGCCCGTGCTGATCCTCGGATTCGATTCGAACTACCGCACCTTTAGCCGACTCAAAGACCTTCCGTACATCTGCAGCGATTGCTCCGAAGCTATCGTCTGCTGGAGCCGTTTGCGGCAGAATCCAGAGTCCGGCGAGTGTCAGCGCAAGAAGAACCGGAGCGCAAACGGCATCCACGGGTCCTGTCCTCACTACACCAACAAAAATTTTTGTGAGACGGAGAACGGATCGTTTCGGCATCGAGCTGAAGAAGAGAAGCTGGAATCCGACGCAATTGCCGTACGGCCGACAAAAAAATTAGAAGCTGACCGGCGGTTGGTAGCTCACGGGCTGTCCATCAAGGATGTAACGGGGTCGACTGGCGTCTGAGGGTTGGATAGTTGGGAAAAATTTCTGAAACTTCGTTTCCGGTCTAGAGAGCTGAATTGCTCCGCGGCTGGTGAGTTTTAGCCCGGAGTCTGACATTTCTGTTTGAGCCAGTCCGCTAGTGGAATTCCGGCTCGCCACTTCCGGTGTCCAAAGCCCAGTTCCTAAAAGGGTAGCGATGACCGCGAAGATTCCGAAGGCACCCGCATAGGCTGAAGCCGGTACCCGGAAGTTCCCGAAGCTCGATGATAGCCTTTCGAACCAGATCTGCAGCGCCGAACGACGCAGGATTTCAGCCCGTTGGCGACGATGAAATTCCTCGAGCGCTCGTTCAAAATAGCCGGGGGGCGGTTGCTCGAATCTTTTGAGTTTGAGAAGCTGTTGTACCTGCTTTTCGTCGAGCATCATTTCTTTCTAAACTCTTCGAGGTAATTCTGCAACTGTCGATGTGCGTAGAACAACCGGGACCGTACCGTCGCCTCCGGCACCCCCAAAATCCTGGCGATCTCCGCGTGCGGCATCCCCTGGATGTCGAACATCGTTACAACGGTTCTATGCTCTAGAGACAGCTTCATCATCGCTTCGTTCAATCTCTGTTGCAGTTCCGAGAGGTCAACTTCCCGGGTCGGTGTGTTGGATGCGGTCAGTTCGATGAATTCCTTGTCGTTATGGACGCTGGAATCGAGGTCATCCAGGCTCATCTGGAATCGGCGACCCCGTTTCTTGACGAAATTGATCGTCATGTTCACTGCAATCGCGTGAATCCAAGTATAAAAACTCGATCTTCCTCGAAAGCCGCTGATCGATCGATATGCTTTGGCAAAGACCTCAAGGAGCAGATCGTTCGCGTCTTCATGGTTCGAGGTCATATTATAGATCAGCGAGTAGATCCTGGAGCTGTATTTCTGCCATAGAGCGTCAAAGGCCTGCGTGTCGCCGTGCTGCGTGCGGCGAACGAGGGCTTCGTCATCAAGCAAGTTGGGATCTTCCATGCCGCCGCGGGCGCATACCGAAGGCCAGCGAATCTCGTTGAGTAGTAATCTTTAAAATACTCGGCGTAAAACAATAACGCATAGTAAGCCGAGAGGAGCGGTCAAAAACGCTCTCTGATTCGAACGCTCCATGAACTAGACGGCGGAAGACCGTCAAGAATTGAGCCTTCGGCAATCAACGGACGACACCGGTTTCAACTCGTCGATTCTTTGCCCACGCTGCCTCGTTATGGCCGGGATCGGCGGGCATTTCCAACCCAAAGCTGACCGTCTGTATGCGGCTGCCAGAAACTCCGAGCGAAATCAAATAGTTCCGAGCTGTTTGCGCCCGACGCTCGCCGAGCCCACGATTGTATTCTTCCGTACCCCGTTCATCCGTAAAGCCGGCCAGAATAATATTATTAGATGCCCCTTTCATGAAGCTGGCGATCTGGCGGAGTTTTTCAGTTTCCGACGGTTGTATCTCGAAACTGTCAAAAGCGAAATAGACTGGCTGGAACTGACTTCGACTGACATTGTTGCCAAAGAATGAGACACCCTCTTGTCGTTGCGATAGCGGCGTCCCGCTCACCGTATCGCCTTCAACTCCAGCGTACTCCTGTTGCTGTTGTTTTCTGCAACTGCAAAGGGCGACTATGAGGATGCAGCCAAAAGTGAAGATCTTTTTCATGTATGTCTCGAGTGAATTTCAACGGACGGTTAGCGGGACCAGGTTGGCTCGGAGACTCTGCCTAAGTCGCCGACGATTCGGGCTTCGTGCCCGGTGACAGTATCAATCATAAAAAGGCCGCTACCTCTAGCAAATAGCACGTGGCGAGAGTCTGGGCCCCAGACCGGTCGCTCGCCGTCGTTAGCAATCACTCGAGCTGAGCCGCCATCCAGATCAAGGACGGCAACTTGAAAGGCACCACCGCTTCTGACATTAAAGGCGATCTTTTTCCCGTCGGGGGACCAATTTGGTTCGGTGCAATAGCCAAACCCGGTGGAGAGAAGTCGACTCGATCCGCCATCCACGCTCATACGGTAGATCTGCGGCCCACCGCGTTCGTCCGAGGAATAAACGATCTCGCTTCCATTGGGCGACCAACTTGGCGATGACTCGACTCCACGGGCCCGAGTCAAACGGCGGGGAGAATCGCCATTGATATTTGTGACATAAATTTCCGGGTTGCCATCCTTGCTCATGGTACAAGCGATACGATTGCCCTGAGGCGAGATGGCTGGGCCGGAATTAGTGCCCGGATATTTGATGATGCGATTGCGCGCCCCAGAAGCCAGGTCCACCAGATAAATGTCGGCGTACCCGCTCTGATATCCGGTATAAGCCAGCTTGCGCCCATCAGAAGAAAGATTCGGGTTTACGCTGATCGCGTTATCTCTCGTTAACTGCACTGCATTGGCGCCGTCATAGTCTGCTGTATAAATTTCTTTGTGCCCCGTGCGATTGGAGACAAACGCGACTTTCGAGCTGGCGATTCCCTTTTGTCCAGTCAGTGTCTCGACCAATTCATCGACGAATTGATGAACGGCGCGACGCGTGTCTCCACCATAGTTTTTCTGCAGGACCGCGCTACCGGTTTTGTCGACCGCCTGCGCGCTCACGCCGTTCCCAGACCCGGTTACGCTTGCCAGCACCGTTGCGGAAGCGCTGTCGCCCAGAGTTAATGCGCCAGACAGTTCGATATCGTTTTTCAAAACCGCCGCTGCTGGACCAGTAACGTCTTTGATTGCGACAGCCACCGCTGTTCCTTTGCGGATCGTGATAACCGGAGAGCTCGAATTTTGCGCTGTAGCTGCGCCAGTAAGCAGGGCGTAACCCAATAGAAGGACGAGAGGTTTCATTCTGAAACGCGAATTGTCGCCTATTACCGCGTCAGTGCGACAAGTCAAACTTTGATCCTTGCTTTGTTGTCTGTTGAGCAAGCCGGAACGCCAAACACCAAGCAGACCGCGCTGAACGCCAAATGTTGACTTTACATCCGGCTGAACGACTCGATAGGTTGCCAAGCGTCCATGGTCCCGCGCGTTCGCACCGCTTTCGTGCTTGGAGCAGGGTTGGGTACCCGGCTCCGTCCGCTTACTAACGTCATTCCGAAGCCGCTGTTACCGATCTTCGGAAAACGTTTGATTACATTTGCCTTGGATCATCTGATTGCGTCCGGTGTGGAGCGCTTCATCATCAACACCCATCATCTGTCGGAACAATTTACCGAATTTTTCTCCGATGAACCGTATCAGAAGAAGAAGATCGTACTGGTTCACGAACCCGATTTACTCGAAACCGGAGGCGGTATTCTGAACGCGGCCCCTTTTTTTGGCTCGGAACCGTTCCTGGTCTACAGCGGGGACATTCTCACGAACATCGATATCAACGCTTTGATCGATTTTCACTTCCGATCCGGCAGCAAGGTGACGTTGGCCTTGCGGCATACCGGTCTTTCCACGGATCTCTCGTTCGACGCGACATCCAATCGGGTCGTCGATATCCGGGGCCAGCTAGGTTCCCGGCTTCCGGGCACCGTCGATTTCGCAAACGTTTCTGTTTGGAATCCAGAAATGATTCAAAGGATTCCGGCCGGTCGCAAAATTTCTTTTGTTCCGGTCTTGGCCGAAGCGATTCGAGAAGGTGAGCGCATCGGCGGTGTCGTTCTGGACGGGCAACAATGGTTCAACGTCGGCTCGCGAGCAGAATATTTGGGAATTCATCGGGCGGTTGCGAGTTCCGGTTGGCGTCCAAGTTACTTGACGGCGACCAATTGGCCGACGACGATCGCCGATTCGGCAGTAGTATCCGAAGGAGTAGATATCGCCGGCGCCTGTTGGATCGGTTCGGAAAGCCGGATCGAGGCCGGCACATTTTTGCGGGATGTCGTCGTTTGGCCACATTCCACGATTCGGTCCGGTGCGCGTCTCAGTGAATGCGTAGTGGCCGGCGCGGAAGTAGGACCGGGAACTTTCTGCCGAACAGATTTCGTATGACGTTGAATTTTCTCATAGATCATACCCGGCAGCGGTTTCCGCACTACCACGATACAACCTTCGATATCCGTCCCCTCGAAAAAGGAGGTTCCGATCGCAAATACTACCGGATTCGGTTCAGTGCCGATTCTTCATTGATCCTGGTAAAATACCAGAAAGACAAATCGGAAAATCTCCGGTTTGTCGCGGTCGCTAATTTTCTGGACGGCATCGGTGTCAACGCGCCCCTGATCTATTTTCACGATGACGAAGAAGGGTTGATCTGGATGCAAGACCTTGGTGAGGAGGACCTGTGGCATCATCGCTCTGAATCATGGCCAGTCCGGAGAGCCCTGTACCAGCGAACTCTGGACCAAGTGGTCACACTACATCAGACCGATCCGTCCCTGGCCCGGATTTGCGATAGCCCCCCTGACTTTGACGTAGCGCTTTATCGTTGGGAGCAAGAGTACGGATTGCAAAACTGTTTTCGGCGATGCTTTCGCGTATCGGAACAAAAGGTCCAAAAGCTCTGGTTGCGCCCGGAACTGTTGCAACTTGCCGAAGGACTCGCCAGCCGTCCGCGAGTGCTTGTTCATCGAGATCTACAATCTCAGAATATCATCATCAGCGATGACGAGGCATTTCTGATCGATTTTCAAGGTATGCGTCCCGGATTGGGTGGATATGACCTCGCTTCTTTACTTTACGATCCGTACGTCAATCTAGCGGACACCGAGAGAGAGGATTTGCTCGCTTATTATCTTGACCGATTGGATTCTTCGATCGATCGGGAGCAATTCCGCGAGATTTTTTTGCGGTGCGCAATCCAGCGTTTGCTGCAGGCGCTCGGCGCATATGGTGTGATCGGAGTGCTCCGCGGGAGACCGGAGTTTCTGCGTCACATCTCGCCGGCAATCAAAAGTCTTCGGCAGGTTGCCTCTGTCCTTCCTTCCTTTAGATTCTTTACTGATTTCTTGGACGAGCTCCCCAACACAATTCGACCTGTTTTTCCTGAATCGTGAATATACCAGAAGAATCTGCGGAGCGGCCCGCGACGGTCATTATCGAAGCGATTGAGCCGTGCATTGATGGTGGCCGGTATCCGGTCAAACGGGTAATTGGACAAGAGTTACCGGTATCGGCCGATATTTTCAAAGATGGTCACGATGTAGTGGCCGCAGTTTTGAAATGGCGGGTCCTTGGCAGTGGTGTTTGGTCAGAAACACCCATGATACCGGGTGAGAACGACCGGTGGTCTGCGGTTTGCGATTTCACGGAAAATGCCACCTACGAATTCGCCATCGAGGCATGGGGCGACGAATTTAAGACCTGGGCCCTGGAGTTTCAGAAGAAGTTCGCCGCCGGGATTACCGATCTGACCACCGAGATCGAAGAGGGAGCGATGTTGCTTCAGCACGCTGCGTCGCGGGCAACTCGTAAATCGGATCAGGATCGCCTGGCGACCTTCGCCGAGGAACTCCGCGCCGGCAACCCGGCCGCCGGCGCCGAAATAGCGAAGAATCCCGAACTGACCGGATTGATGTCTGCCTATCCCGATCGGGCGCTTTCAACCGAATCCAAACCTTATCTTCAGGTTGTGGTCGATCGGCCCGAAGCGCTGTTTGCCGCCTGGTACGAATTCTTTCCAAGATCCGCTGAAGGGAAAGCGACTGGATCGAAGTTACGGGATTGCCTTCCGCGAGTAGATGACGCCAAAGCGATGGGGTTCGACGTGATCTATTTTCCTCCGATTCATCCAATCGGTTTCAC
>DASTDH010000028.1:0-4392 GCA_035710445.1 Chthoniobacterales bacterium | reverse complement strand
CGATGTCCATCTCAGGGATCATCTGGTTTTGGGCGGTCGTCTCAGCTCTAATGGACTCCGGAATTGAATGGGGCCCGGCGCAGGAAGTGATCGGTGGTACTCAATTTGGTCATCTCTGGCTGTTGCGCTCGCTGCTCGGATTAGTCATTGCCGGCGGCCTGTTGCGCGACACTCCAAAAAAGGAATCGCGCCCGCATTCAGATTTGCCTTGGATTGCTTTGGCGGCCATTAACCTGGCGTCGTTAGCATGGGCCGGTCATGCCGGCGCTGCCGGCGGTCGAGCTGCTAATTTCCACGTTTTCATCGATCTTATGCATTTGCTGGCATCTGCACTATGGCCGAGCGGCCTCCTACCGCTGACTGTGTGGTTTGTCATCAATACAAAAGAACGGGGAAGCGAGTTGCTCGACTACGCGGTGCTGCATCGCTTTTCCGCGATCAGCCTCGGCGCAGTAGCCCTTCTGGCCACTACGGGTCTGCTAAACAGTCTTTTCATGGTGAAAAGGTTCAGTGACCTCTATGCGACAAATTACGGCCAAGTCCTTGCCGCAAAGATCGTACTGTTTTGCATCATGATTGGTTTGGGCGCAGAAAACCGGCGACTGCTGAAGGTTCGGCGGCTGCGCGGAACGCAAACAGCTGCTGATCGGGGTGGCGTGGCTCGACTGTTCCGTAATATCTGTGCCGAGAGCGCGCTCGCATTCGTTGTCTTTGGTCTAGTCGGTGCACTAGGTGCAATTGCACCGCCGGTTTAGGAACACTGGGAACGCCAATAACGCTTGGCTGGTTCTTTTGGGGTCAAGTTTCCCCATTTTTCGGTCCGAAGTTGAGCGTTCTTTCGGACTGTGTTAAGGGAGGTTTGTGGCAATGGCGGATCTTGTTCGTTCGCTTTGTGGCCGCTAACCCGTTGCTGACGAATCATTGCCTTCGAACAATTGTTGTGGGGATAAATGATCGGCCCGCAGATACTGCGGGCCGATTCTTTTAACCGCCAATGGACGCGAACCAACAAATCCAATTCGTGTCTCTTCGCGTCTCTTCGTGATTTCTATTTCTTCGTGTCCATTGGCGGTTGGAGTCCGTTCTCGACCGATCGAACCTCGATGTCTTTATAATTGACGGTTTCTTTTCCCCTGCCTGGAACCGTCGCCAGCGAGGTAACGGCGGATCTGGAAGAGCAAAATCGATATGGGTTATACACTGCTAGCGGCCTTCTTTGTGGTCGCGTTGTTTAGCGCGATGTTACTGCTACTCGAGGTCGGCCGTCGGATCGGCGCTCGACAAATGGTCGTGGATCCTGAAGGAGCCAAGGCCGGCCTTGGTGCGGTCGTCGGCGTCGTTTTTAGTCTGCTTGGGCTACTTCTTGCTTTCACCTTTTCCGGAGCGGCATCGCGATTTGATGCCCGGAGACAGTTAGCCGTTCAGGAGATCAATACCCTCAGTAAGGCGTACTATCTTCTCGATTTGTTTCCTGAGTCGATCCGGGCAAAACTCAAGAATAGTTTTCGCGGTTACCTCGACGCTGAGTTGGAAGCAATCAAGGCGTTACCCGATATTCGCTTGGCCAAACGGGCATACTCACGATCTTCAGCGCTAAAGCTCGACATTCAAAATCAGGTCATTGCCGCGTGCCAAAATCCAGGTACCCAAACGCTAAGCGCCTATGTCCTCTTGCCGGCGGTTAACGAATGGATCGCAAACTCGACCAATCGGGTCGTAGCGGCTAATACGCATCCTCCTTTTGCGATCTACGCTGTCCTGGTTGGGCTTGCGCTGGTTAGTTCCTTGATTGCCGGATACGCGATGGCTGAGGCCAAGGTGCGCAGTTGGTTGCACATCGTGGTGTTCGCGGCGGTGATCACCGTGACAATTTATGTCATTATTGACCTAGAACTCCCGCGCATCGGATTTATTCGACTGACTGCCACCGATCGGCTGCTGGTAGAACTTCGAAGGAAGATGGGCTAGCTCGTAAAGTTCGTCGCCTAAATCGAGAGGATGTCCCAATAGGTGACCTTGCCATTAGGGTTTCCCACGAAACGCACGCTGCCATCTTGTGAGACCACGGTGATCATGCACTCAGGATGATCCCGAGCAAGCCGGTAGGCGGCGCGGTGCCGAGTGCCGGCGTTGTCCGCGCGTTCCGGTACTGCCTGCTGACCTTCGATATCAAGCGCCCGGTAAACCATTTCGTTTTCCTGTGTCGGCACCTGTATTTCCGCGCCGAAGCCGATGATATCTCGGGCTGCGGTCAGAACGAGCGCCCCGTCGACGGCCATGAGATCCGCCAGCAGATGGGCGCATTCAAAAATGGACTCATCAAGGTCGGCCAGCCGATCATCCCTGATTTCTTGATACTGCTTCCAGCCGACTGTCTGAAACCCGTGCTGCGTCCCTACTTCAGAAAGTGTTCGAACCGCGGCAAAAATCAGTTCGCGATAACGCGATCTCGCCTTGGTGTCTTCAATCCAGTACTTTGGGCAAATCGGTCCGTCGGAACGGACAAGCCTATCCCAGTTTGGGCTCGCTATGATGATCAACATCCCGCCGTGCCGTGCACGTCTGACTTGGCTAATCAGTCGCCTCATCACATTCTGGGCAAGCATTCGTGTGAAATCCAATTCCACCGTTGCCCACGAGTGATGGCCGCCTTTGAAACATTCGCGGAGCACCCACTTCGCAAATCTTTCCTGAAGGCTCGCCAGCCAACTTGCTTCGTAGATATTGAAGCCGTGGCCCTGGAGTTTGCCATTGAGCAGAGTCGCGACGCGATTTTCGCCTTTTAACGCGATCAAACTACCAGGTCCGCGGATGTGAATGATCAACCGACTAGGAATGGTCGGACTGCGCAAGCGTCCGCCATCGGTCCGGTTGATCCAGCGCGAACCGGAATTGATAATTCCCCAAAGTACAAAACCTCTATTGGAATCCCAACGGACCCCTATCAACGACCGAAAAAAAGTTGCGGTCGGGCTTAAGCGCCTGATTTCCTCCTCGTGCATCGGTCGCTCCTCGCGGAACTTTAATACATGTAATCCATTCGGCGGCCCAACTTCGTCACTGAGTTCAATCGGATCGATCAGGATCAGGCGACAGATGACCGATCGGTCCTCCTCACGAAGTAAACTTGCCTGGTACGCTTCACTTAAAAAGGAAGCAAGCGCTTCTTCCGGCGGAAGCGTATCGAATACATTTGAAGGAGGCCCCCATCGAGAAACGATCTGCTTCGCTAATTCCCTTGGATAGCTGTGGAAGAAATAATCCATCGAGTACTGACTCGCGACTCGCGCGAAAAGGGTAATGTACCTGACATCGTTTTTACCAGATTATTCATATCGGCAGAGGACCGAACCAATCGGCGTCTTGTCGCTTTCATGACGACGAAACCTGGCTATCAACTGAGTGGTAGTCGATCCGTTTCCATGGGTGGAGCGGACGAAAAAATTCGTCGTCCAATCTAGATTATTACTGGTCGTTATCTCTAGGCTTAGGCGCTCGGTTCTGATACATGAGCTTCTGTCCAGGTGCTCCTTCTTTCTCTCCTCAGCCCTCCTTTTTATGAAAGCGTTTTTCGTTCGTACTCTCTGGTTAGCGGGTCTCTTTCTGGCGTTTTGGCCGAAAGTTGCGCTATCTCTGGATTCCGCGAAGAAATCTACCTTTCCGGAATCCGAATCAAAGTCGCTCGATCCAGGTTGGCCTCGTGAAGTCGATCGGAACGGTGTTCGCTTCGTCTATTACCAGCCTCAAGTGGATGAATGGAAAAATCTTCGAGAGTTACGGGCACGCGTTGCCTTCACCCTTACTCCTAAAGGCGGAAAACCGGCGGTCGGAATAGAGGAGTTGAAAGGCGATACGGTCACCGATCTTGAGAAACGCACTGTTCTGATCAATAACATTGAGATCGTTGCGGTTCGTTTCCCTTCTTTGCCTGACGAGGAAGCAGCCAAAATGGAAACGATCCTAAAATCGAATTTTCCAGGCAAGCCCCTCACGGTTTCACTCGATCGACTGGTCGCTAGTCTGCAATCCGGTCAGGAAAACGTGAAACCGGTACCGGTCAAAACGGATCCGCCGCCGATATTTGTGACTACTCAACCCGCGATTCTGCTGTCGGTGGAGGGTAAACCGGTTCTGGCGCCGATTAAGGGATCGAAACTCCAATTTGTTTTGAACACCGGCTGGGATCTCTTTTTCGATCCGTCCTCATCTCAATACTACCTGCTGGCCGGACAAAGCTGGCTCACTGCGAAATCATTGGACGGTCCCTGGAGCGCGACAGAAAAGCTTCCGTCCGATTTCTCTAAACTTTCGGCCGCAAACGGTTGGGAACAGGTGCAAAGCGCGGCTGCCGCGAAAACGACAAAGACTTCAAAAGTACCTAAAGTCTTTTTC
>DASTDH010000027.1:0-4344 GCA_035710445.1 Chthoniobacterales bacterium | reverse complement strand
CAACTGGCGAAGTCGGTTTTGGTGACGGAGAGCAGGGAAAGATTCCCGGTCGACTGACGGAGCCTCATCGGCCGGAAGAGGATTTAGCCAATATCAAGGTCGCGACGTACCGCTGGGGTGGTGGCGCTCGCGGAAACGTCGGAGCGACAAAGGTGACTTCATTGCAATCGCCGGTCCCCTATGTGGCCAGCGTCACCAACTATCGTCCGACATCAGGTGGTCAGGATGAGGAGAGCTTGGATAACGCGAGGGGCCGGGCTGCAGAATCTATTCGCACCCAATCCCGTGCGGTCACAGCAGACGACTTTGAGGCTTTAGCGAAGCAGACGCCGGGTGCCAGAATCAGGCGCGCTCACGCGCTTTCTCAACACAATCCAGACCTCGAACCGATCCGTCCGGTTGGAGCTGCCGTCCCCCCAACTTCAGTGCCGATCCCTGGCGCAGTGAGCGTGATGGTTGTACCGGACAGCCCTCTGACTAAACCGATTCCTTCCGACGAAACTCTAGCAACAGTAGCAACCTGGCTTAATGCGCACCGGCTAATCACGACCGAACTTTATGTGATCGCTCCAAAATACCGGCAAGTCGAGGTCGTCGCGAGCATCGTTGTCGACAAGAGCGCGGTCAGCGGACAGGTCGCCCAAGACCTGAAGAAGCGGCTGCTAACCTATTTTCATCCGCTCACTGGCGGCACAGACGGAAATGGTTGGGCATTCGGCGGTACAATTTACTTTTCCGATACCTACCGGACGATCCTGGAAACTCCAGGCGTAGCACGAATCGAGGTTGGAGCGGTCACAACCTACGTGGACGGACAAAAATTGGCCCCAGCCACTGACTTTGTTCTCGCGGAGAACGAACTGGTGTTTTCCGAGACCCACACAATCCACACGAGCTATTGATGAACTCAATCGGAAAGCGGCTCGGCGGGATTCTCGCCCAACGAAATGGACGGGATCGATATTGGTTCTTGGATCAAATAGCTGGATGGCGTGAAGCATTCAGGCAGGGGCTTGAACTGACGGTGCCTGACGGCAACCTGATTCTCGATCCGCTTCCCGGGGCCGCATCGCTGCTGCTTGATGCGGAAGTACAGGCCGCAGAGTTCATCTGTCCGAGCGCACTGGCGAGCGACAGCTGCGGGAATGTTTTCGTGGTCGACGCTGCAACGAATCTGGTAAAGCGCATCGATCTTGAGCGCGGTTCTGTCGAAACCCTGCTCGCGACGGGTGGAAAAGGAAGCGGGCCAAGAGAGTTTCGTGAGCCTCGCGGAATTGCTGCTCTACCGGGGGGCGGTATTGTGGTCTCCGACACGGGAAACCATCGCATCAAGATTTTTTTACCTCCTACCTATGCGCTGGTGCAGGATTGGGGTGCGAATGACGCGTTGGGCCAGCCTAGTCCGGGCGACGGCCCAAAGATGTTTCGCTGGCCATGGGACGTTGCAGTCGATGTTTGCAGAGCCGTCTACCTTGTAGACCGCGGGAATCGCCGCATCCAGAAGATCTCAGCGGACGGTGTCTGGCAAAATGAATTTGCTAATGAAACTTTCGTAAATCCGATTCGTGTGGCTGTCGGATCGAAAGGAACTATCGCGGTGGTCGATGCGGGATCTAACCAGGTGATAGTTTTTGCATCGGGCATTCGGCGCGCCATCTCCGGCTTTGACCAGCCGCGAAGTGTCGCGTTTGGCGCCAATGGAAAGATGTATGTGGGTGACGCCGAAGGTCTCATCCATGTATTTGAACCGGATACAAAAACGGAAAACGGTTACCGGAACGTCGGAGCGGGCATAACTGACTTCTCGGGCGAGATCGTCGATCTGTTATGGGACAGTAAATACGGTCTTCTGGCAATCGTTGCTGAGAAGTTCAATGGCCGCCGCCAACGGCTTTGGAAAATCAACCCAAACGGAGCCCCGGTTCGTACCGGTACATTTATCACCCAGGCGCTCGACAGTAAGATTCCGAACTGCCAGTGGCATCGGGTACTGGTTAACGCGCAAGTACCAGAGGGTACCAGCATCCAGATTGACAGTTTCGCCGAGGAAACGCTCGATCCGACGGACCGGAACGGGCAGCTAAAAGAACCCGAATTCAATCAATGGAAATTTTGCGTCAAGGCAGGTGACTCCAATCCGGATTGCCTGATTCAAAGCGGGGCGGGACGTTACCTTTGGATCCGGCTGACACTGAACTCGAATGGGATCGAGTCGCCGGAGGTACGCTCGATCAAGGCGTTCTACCCGCGAACGAGCTATTTACAATACTTGCCGGCGGTTTATCAGGAGGACGAAGAGAGCCGGCAATTTCTGGAACGATTCCTATCGATTTTCCAATCAGGGTTCGACGAGTTTGACCATTGTATCGATCGCCTCTGGCAACTCTTTAACCCAGGTTCGACACCGGCAAAAGATCTGAATTGGCTAGCCGGTTGGCTATCTCTGGTTGTGAACCCGGATTGGCCGGAAGCAAAGCTCCGATCGATGATCAAGGACGCTTTCCGGACATATCTGCGACGTGGCACGGTGGCCGGACTCCAGCAGGCCATTCAAGATTACGCGGGAGTCGAAGCAAGTATTGTCGAACATTTCCGTCTGCGCCGGTTACCGCTTTTGTCGATCGCCGGTTCGGCTAAGGGAGGCGTTCGGCTTTGGAGCTCGGATTTTTACAAGAGATTGCAGCTAGACTCCAATTCTCAGATTGGCTCCTTCCAACTAATCAGCAAACCGGAGCCCAGAGTCGAGGCGTTGAATTGGGGCGCTTACCAATTCACGGTCTTCTTTGCGGCTAACCCCTATGGATTTGACGATGCCGAGCGACAGGTTGCCCAGGTCGTCGAACGGGAAAAACCAGCACACACCCAACACACGATTTGCCCGGTTTTCCCACGGTTTCGAATTGGGGTACAGGCGACGATCGGCACCGACTCGGTGGTAGGCGGAATCAGTTACTTAGTGCTCAATCGGCTTTCTACCCTGGGCTATGATTCAATCCTCGGCTGTTCACAACAGGAACAGAAGCTTCGCGAACTCGGCTTGATGCCGCGTCCGATCGTAGGCCGCTCTTCCCTCCTTTCGTAACGGAGCCAGCGATGAAGACAACAAATAACAAACACAAAAACGACTGTTTACCGTGCGATATTCCTCCGTTTACTCGGAACAACTATTTCACCGGAAAGCTGTTAACGGAACGGGACTTCACTGCCGAGCAGCAATATGTGGCTGATAAGCTTCGGCTCCATCATATTGGGTTACACGGCTGGGGCGTAGTCTGTGGACTCAAGGTAAAACCGCACCCGTTCTGTCCCGAACTACGGGTTGTAGTGGAGCCGGGACTGGCGATCGACGGTTGCGGACGAGAAATTCGCGTTCACCACGAAGTAGAGCTCGAGTTGCCACGAGTCGAACCTGCGGCGGTGGTGATCGAGGATCCGTGTCCGCCGGATCCGTCCAGCGAATCCGAGGAGAGCGCCGGCGGAGAGCAACAAGAAGACTACGAACCTAGCCTTACTCTTTTCGTCTGCCTTCGTTACGCAGAATGGCAAACCGAACTAATGCCGGCTCCATTTAATGAATGCGCTAGCGGAGCCAGCGCAACCAAACCCAACAGAATCCTGGAAGGCTACGACCTAGAGATCTTGACCAAAGAGCCTGCTGATTTTGAACGAGTCAGAAAGGAAAAGGAAAATTGGGAGGACCGTGATCCGCACGAGATTTACGAGAGTCTGTTCGCCGGCTGTCCGGAACCATTCGACATCGATTGTATTCCGCTGGCTGTCATTAGTGATTTCACACCCGGTCAAAAACTGGAACCGAGATCGATTCACAACCGCCGTTGCCGCCAACTTCTTCCCAGTACAACGGTGCTTGACCGATTGATCCGTTATATCCTGAAAAAGATTCCAAGCAGGAACCTCACCAGAATTATTGAAATCGGTTGGAATCATCGCGAGGAATACAGCACGCACGATTTCCTGAAGCTGTTTGTCGGTGAACACGAATCATCGCCGGGACTTCAGATCACTTTTGATCGTCCGGTGCGGCACGAAGGAATTACCCCGAGGACGTTTCAGGCGATCGCCGTTCGTTATCTCGAGAATACGCACGGCGCCGGGCAACCTGAGGTAGTGCCCGCGACGGTCCGACTGAATTCCACCCGAACACGAGCTCACCTTCATATCAATTCACATTATGCCCGGGAACGTTTGGATCGTACTCGATTCGATCTCTATCTGTTGCTTCGCTGCAACCTGGTGGTCGACGATCAGGGTTACCCGGTGGATGGCGATTTCCTGGCCGGAGTAGATACCGACGGAAACTACGTTGCGACATTCCCGACCGGC
>DASTDH010000026.1:0-3784 GCA_035710445.1 Chthoniobacterales bacterium | reverse complement strand
TCAACACGGCTTACCATCTATCGAGCCAGTTCAAGAACCATGTCGGTCTGGCGCCGCTCATATGGCGAAAGCGATTGACCCGGCAAACCCGGAACCGAGGGTGACCCAGGATTCCGCTACGCTTTACCCTGGCGGAAGGCCAGGCAAAACTCCTTCGCGATGAGCAGGGCTATCGGATCTACGAGATTGATGCTGCCGAACATCGGCAACTGGTATTCGAACCTTTATTCCTCGCGAGAGGGATCGCGACCATGCGATCCCTCTAAAAACCAAACGCAGCCAGAGCAAAAACAAAGACCGCGAACAGGATACAATAGACGCCGAACAGCTTCCATCGTCCGGTCTCAAGCCAACGCGATAGAAGCCGCAAGGCGAGCAGCCCGGCGACAAAGCTTGCTACCATCCCGATAACACCCGGTAACGCCAGCGGCACCAGATGATCCGCTTTGGTTACCTCCGGATGTGCTTTGATCAGGCGCCAAAACTCACGAGCGATCGCCGGTGGTGTAATGACGACGGCTAGGGCGAAACTGAACTCTTCCATGCGCCGTTTGCCCACTCCGAGCAACAGTCCAGTTGAGATGGTCGCACCCGAACGAGAGAAACCACGGAAAGGAAGACACAATCCCTGCACCGCGCCGACCCAGGAAGCTGAGCTCGTACTAACATCTTTGGCTTCAAGCCTGCTCGGCTCACGCAGGCCGGACAGGATGATCAGAAAACCGGCGGCGAGAAGCGCCCCGCCGATGAGCGGCAGCTGTGAAAATAGACTCTCCACGTCAGTATTCTGGCTTCCCTTAAGAAGGACTTTTTCAATCAAGAGCTGGAGCGTTAGGCCCACGATCGCCGTAAGCACCGTTGCGACGATGACCTGCTTCACCGTTTTCCAGAACACTTCGGCACTGGAGAAATAACTCAGCCGCCACGCATTCCAGAAATAGACGATTACGGCGAACATGGTCCCGGTGTGCAGCATCACCAAAAGGAACGTCATTTCGGGGCTGGAAGCGTCTAAACCCATCAATTTTTCGACTACGATGACATGGGCCGAGCTCGAGACCGGCAGAAGTTCCGCAGCCCCTTGAACAAGGCCAAGGATCAGAATCTGGAGAATGTTAGCAGCCATGAGAAAGAATTGGAGTGATGGAGTAATGCAGTGTTGGAAAGATGAAATGAAACGCTCAGTCTTTCGCTGCTCTCAGTCACAGATGCAACGCTTATTCAGCGAACGCCAGCGAACGACAACGAACGACAACGAACGACAGTGAACACCAACAAATGTCCGTAGTACCAGCGATGAGATAAATGTAGCCGCAGCTTCTAGCTGCGATTAGCGAGAAGGGTATCGCACCTGGAAGGTGCGGCTACTTTGGCAGCGAACGTCAACGGGTGCAGTACTCTTGCCGATCGCTGGTGTTCACCGATGTTCGTTGTCGTTCGGTGACGTTCGTTGTTGTTCACTGTCTCTTGCGCCGTAGGCCATCGAAGTAGACGATCACGATGATCAGGACGCCGGTGATGACCCGCTGCCAGAACGCATTCACGTTCAGCAGATTGGCGCCGTTGTTGATCGTCGTCAGGATGAAGGAACCGAGAAGCGGTCCGTGCACCGAACCGACTGCGCCGAAAAGGCTGCTACCGCCGATAACGGACGACGCTATGGCCTGCAATTCCCAGCCTTCCGCTTGAGTCGCGTTGCCAATACCAATGCGCGCAGCCAACAGAATACCGACAAAGGCGGCGCAGAGCGCCGACAATATATAAGCCATGTACATCATCCGAACGGTGTTGACGCCGGAAAGGCGGGCTGCCTCAGTGTTGGATCCAATCGCGAAAAGGTAGCGGCCGAATCGGCTGTGATGCAGGAAAATATACCCGGGAACGGCAACCACTATGACCATCCAGAAAAGGTTTGGCACTCCGAGAAAATCGCCGCGAGAGAATCCGGTGAAATCGGTATTGGTGATAGAAATCGTGGCGCCGTTGGTAATGAGGAGGCCGATGCCGCGTAACGCGGTTAACGTAGCCAGCGTCATGATGAACGGCGGCAGCCCAAGCTTGGTAATTCCGAAAGCGTGGAAAACACCGATGACCAACCCGAATAAAAGCGTGATTGCGATCGCTCCCCAAATGGGATACCCGTGGGTCAAAAGCCAGGCGATAATCACACTGGTGAATCCGACGACCGCGCCAACTGACAAATCGATTCCACCGGTGATGATGACGAAGGTCTCGCCGATCGCCAGAATCGCGGTCATGGCGCCCTGACGCAATAGATTGGTGATGTTATTATAGGTCCAGAAACTATTCGTACTGAACGCCAAAACGATCCATAGGAGCGCGAGGAGGATCAGCAGTGTTAAACTGAGGAGCGTCCCGATACGCGCTCGCTTTTTTGTCGCGGCCAGTTGGCGGGCCGCATCTGCCGCTTCAACGCTCATCTATTTTTATCCTTCACGTCGCTTACAGTGTCACCGGTTTGACCGTCTCCGGCATCCTGCCCATGGCTTCCGTTAGAATGGTCTCGTGCAATGCCTTCTCGCTGACATGACCGCTGTCATGGCTGGCGACGAGGCGGCCAGCTCGGAATACGTGCAACGTATCCGAGAGATCGTACACCTCCGGAAGATAGGAGGAGATCAGAATAATTCCCGCTCCAGCCTTCAACAGTTTGGCGAAAAGCTTATACATTTCAGCCTTCGTGCCGACATCGACTCCAGTCGTCGGCTCGTCGAAAATGAACAGCTTAGCTCCATGATTCAGCCATTTGCCAACTACAATCTTCTGCTGATTGCCGCCGGAAAGGCTGGACGCAAAAGCGTCGCGTGACGCTGTCTTGATCTGCACATCACGGATCTGCCGGTCCGCCGCCGCGGCTTCGGCGACGGGGTTGATAACACCAGCCTTGGTCAAGCGCTTGTAGATTGGCAGATTGATATTGAGTCCGACCCCGAGGTTTAAGCAGAGGCCCTGATCGCGCCGGCTTTCCGGTACCAGCGCAATGCCCCGAGAGATCGCATCCTTTTCCTTTCGAATATCGACCGGCTTTCCCCTCCAGAAAATCTGTCCTTCGGTCTTGGGAAAACGGCCGAACAGACTCTGAACAAACTCACTGCGGCCCGCGCCGATCAATCCGTAAAGCCCGATGACCTCGCCCGCTCTGACCCGAATGGAAATATCTCTGAACCCTTTGCCGGTGAGTTTTTCAGCGCGGAGGATTTCTTCGCCGAAAGGAATTGTCTCCTTGTAATGGACCTGGTCGATCGCGCGATTGATCATACCGGTGATCAACGCCTGCTCATTGGTGTCGGCGACACGCTGGGTCGACACCAACTGGCCGTCGCGCAGAATCGAGACGCGATCCGCCAGCTGAAACACTTCTTCCAGGCGATGCGAAATATAGACCAAGGTCACGCCCTTGGCTTTGAGACGAAGGATTAGCGCGAAAAGTTGCGCTGCTTCCTTGCGAGTTAGATAGGCGGTCGGCTCGTCGAAAATAAGGAAACGGGTGCCACGTGTCGCAGCACGCGCCGTCGCAACCAATTGTTGCTGACCGATCGTCAGCGAGGAAAGCAAGGCGCCAGCCGGCAGATTGAAACCAATCTCGTCGAGAATCTTCTGCGCTTCCCGCACCATCGCGCTATGCTGCAACAATCCAAATTGCACCTTTTCGTCGCCGAGGAAGAGGTTAGCAGCTACGGTAAGATGCGGGCAGAGCACGACCTCCTGGTGGACCGCGTTGATACCGAGGTCAATTGCTTCATGGGGCGTGGCGAGCGCGACT
>DASTDH010000025.1:0-19394 GCA_035710445.1 Chthoniobacterales bacterium | reverse complement strand
CAATACGTCGAGATGATGAATACTCATGTTGAGCAACGTAAGCCGGTGATACCCGGCCAGAAAGGATTGCCAATGCGGTATTGCCCGCATCTCGATCGTCCCCAGAACCGGCGTTCCCAGCTCATTCTGCTCGAGCAACTGTTTGAGAACGCGCATCGATTGATCGAACCGCATGTTCTGGTTGACCGATAGCACCTTGTCAGTTGCCGCCGCTTCTCCAACCAGCGTCTTTGCAAGCGAAAAATCCATGGCAAGCGGTTTTTGGGCAAGTATGCCGCGCACATGTTTTTGCTTCAGAGCACGCCGAATTAACTCCGGTTGCTGATCGGGCGGAAAAGCGATATCGACGATCTCGACGTTAGGATCTTCTATCAGTTGGTGCGGTGTTTGATGAACGGTAGGGATCTTCCAGCGGTTCGCGACCTCAGCCGCTTTTTCCGCCCGCCGCGAAGCGATCGCAACAACCGGGAAACGAGCCATGGCGTAAGCCGACAGCTGAACGTCGGCCATGATAAAGCCTGCACCGATGCAACCGATCCTAAACTCTCGGCATCGGATCTCCGAGTCCGTTTCAAAATTTAACGGCTTTGCCATAACATTTAGATGATGGCGGATTTATCTATCCGGTTAATTCATACTCTCTACAAAACAAAAGCTAGAGCTAAGAAGCGGGAGCGATACTCTCTCCATCTACCCAGACACCTTGCAATCTTAGATCCTCATCGAGCTTTACGAGACAGGCTCGGGCGCCCGGCTCGATCCGGCCGACATCTTGCAAACCTAGATATTCGGCCTGGCGGCCGGAGGTCATTTCGGCGGCTTGCTCGAGGCTCAATCCCAGGCTGATCAGATTCCGAAACGCATCCAGCATCGTAATAGCGCTACCGGCCAGGGTTGTCCCATTCTCAAGCGTGACCCGCTGGCCCTTCTTGATAACACGACGGCCACCCCACTCGAAAGTTCCGTCCGGCATTCCCACTGCGGTCGCGTCAGTAATGGCGTAAAGGCGCGGAATCGCCCGATAGGCCGCCAAGAGCACGGTGGGGTTAACATGCACCAGATCACTGATGATTTCCGCGAAGCGCCCTTTGGCGAGGGCGTAAGCGGCTACGCCGGGGGAACGATGCTCCATCTGGGACATCGCATTGAAAAGATGGGTGAAGCCCGAGCATCCGCAATGGAACGCCTCTTCGGCCATTAGCGGCGTCGCAATGCTATGACCGATCTGCACGCGGCAGCCCCTTTCGGCCAGCGCCTTGATAACGTCGTGACCGCCGGGAACTTCCGGCGCCACTGTCGCAATCACGATCTTGAACTTCTCGGCCCAGTTTCTCGCGAGCACGGGGTCGCCCGCGAGGGCGAGAGAAGCCTCCATTGCACCTGGCTTGAGGGGGTTTATAAAAGGTCCCTCGAGATGCGCACCCAAGATGACCGCCTCGCCCGGCAGTCGCACCGCGGCAATCGAGGTGATAGCAGAGAGCGACTTCTCGATGACCGGGACCGGCCCGATCGCTGTGGTCGGAGCGATTGCCGTCGTACCACAGGAAGTGTGATAACGCACGAAGGTGCGAACGCCTTCTTCACCCCCCTGCCAGTCGCCACCTCCGCCGCCGTGGACGTGAAGATCGATGAAACCAGGCAGAACGAAGGGACCCTTCGGCTTGGCCCCAGCCGCCGTCATTCGACCATCGATAGCGGAGATCGCCTGACCAGCGAATTCCACTTTGCCGGTTACCCACCCGTTGGGCGTGAGGATGGAGCCTTCCGGCAATGCGGGGGAATTGGCGGCCATTATGCTTGCTCCACTGTTTTACCGAAAAGAAGTGCGCACTCTGCCGAAACGTCACATATCGATGGCGCGCCCGGTGCGGATACTCTCGTCAGCAGCAAGCACGATCCGGAGGCTGTTGACCGCGTCGCGCATGTGATCTACCAGATCGTGCTTGCCATGGATAGCGTCCAGCAGGAAACGCTGCTTTCGCACGCTCATCCCGTCATGGTCGGGCTGATCCGCGATTTGAAACTCTTCGTCGGATTCTGCGAGCGACTGATCAGGCAGCAACCTGGCGTGATGCATGCGGATCGCTCCCGACTTCGAATGCGTGTGGATGTCAGACGATACCGTGGAAGTCGCCCCCGCGACCAGCATGTCTGCCGGATCTTCAATGACGATATGCACACCGCCTCTGGGTCCGAAGACATCTTTAACGAAGAATGCGACCTCACTGATCTGCGGACCCCAGGCAGCCTCGTACCAGCCCACCGATCCGTCATCGAATACGACCTGAAGTTGACCGTAATTGTACATCTCGGGCGCGATCTCGTCGGCCAAGCGCGCGCCGATTGCATGCACGCGAACTGGCTTCGCGCCAGTCATATGGCACATCATATCTACATAGTGCACGCCGCAATCCACGATGGGCGATAGCGACTTCATCAAGTCCTTGTGCCATGTCCAGGCCGGCCCAATAGAGCGCTGATTCAGATTCATGCGCATAACCAGGGGCTTGCCAAGCCCGCGCGCCAGCTCCATGAAGCGCACCCAAGTGGGACTGTGCCGCGGTCCCAGCCCAACCAGCAGCTTGCGATTGTTCGCCTCGGCCGCGGCGACGACTCGTTCGGCGTCGGCGACGGTTTCAGCGATCGGTTTCTCGAGAAATACGTGCGCTCCGGCCTGGAAGGCGCGTACTGCGAAGTCGGCGTGCGTGTCGGGCCAGGTATTGATCGAAACGACATCGGGTTTCACCTTTGTGAGCGCCTCGCCATAGTCTGTGAAGCGTGCCACGTGGGGCCAGGTCTTGACGATGTCGTCGCGCCTGGCAATCGAACGGCAGCACAAGCCGGCGAGCTCGTAGCCGTCGAGACGATCATACGCCTTGGCATGCGTGACGCCCATGTGGCCAAGGCCGACGACCAGGACGCGAAGTTTTTCGGGCATGATAGGTCTTTCGATGGGGTAGTTAATCGGTAAGGCGGGTGTAGGCCGCTGCGAGAAGAAGGATGATGGCGCCATAAAGGATCTGGCGAACCGACTCGGGCACGTCGAGCAGGGTAAGAATGCTGTTCAGCACGGTCAGGATCAACGCCCCGATGATGGTGCCCGAATATCCGCCGCGGCCGCCGAAGATCGAAGTTCCGCCGATGATCACCGCGGCCACTGAGGGCAAGAGGTAGACCTCTGCTAGCCTGAGTTCGGCAGAGTCGGTGCCTCCAACAATGATGAGACCGGCGGCGGCTGCGAGCAGGCCGCATGTGACATAGTTGAGCAGGAGTATCCTCCAGACGCGGATGCCCGCTAGACTGCAAGCCTTACTGTTGTCCCCGATAGCGTACAGCAGCCGGCCATATCCCGTACGGCGCAATACGAAGATAAGGATGATGGCGATCGGCGCCCAAACGATGAGATCTTTCGGGATACCGCCCGGGAACTTTCCGGCGCCCAGGTCCTCAATGAATTGCGGCACACGTGGTGCGTCGGCCATCTTTTTCTGGCTGTAAACGACCAGCATCCCCTCCGTCATCAACCCTGTTCCCAAGGTCATCACCAAAGGTTGTACGCGAAGAAGCGCGACGCCGATCCCGTTGATCAGGCCGACGACAAACCCAACTCCGAGTCCATAAAGTATCGCCGGCGCGACTCCCAGCCCGGAATGAGTAGCCATCAGGTAAGCGGAGGCCGTCGCCACGCTCGCGACGGAAAGGTCGATTCCTCCGGTTAGCATGACAAGCGTTTGTCCAGCAGCGACGATTCCCAGTGGCGCCGCGAACAGCATCATGTTTGATGCCCACAGGGCGTTGACCGTTCCAGGGCGGGCCAGTTCGATACCGGCGACCAACGCCAGCAGAAGCAGAATCAGGGCTACAATCGTGCGGGTGCGCAGGAGCGACAGCAGGCCACCGCCGGTGACAGCCGCAACGACGTGCGAGAAAATCGTCTTGGCTCGCTCAGTCATTTACGGTGTCGCTCCATGTCCACGAATCCACCGATCATCACGATCACCACGATCAAGGTTCCTTGGATCACCTGGCCAAAATTGGGATCGATATTGAGGAAAATCAGATCGGTCGGTATCAGGGTCAGCACGAATGCGGCCATCACCGGTCCGAGCATTCCGCCGCGTCCGCCGGCCAGGCTGACCCCTCCGACAACGACTGCCGCCAACCCGCTGAGCGTGTAATAGACCCCGGCCAGCGGCGCCCCGATTCCGGTGGTCATGGTCAGGCCCAGGCCGCCGACGGCACTGAATAGACCGGAGAATATGTAAGCGGCAAGGCGCGTGCGGTCGATATTGACGCCGCTCCGGAAGGCCGCTACGCGGTCGCTGCCGACCGCATAGAGCTGAAGCCCAAGTTTGGATCTACACAGGGGAATCCAGATCGCGCCGACCGCCGCCACGAGCAGCACCAGGGCATTGGGCAACCAGGGCGTGAACAGCGTTCCGGTGCCGAGATTGAGGAATTCCTGCGGCGCGCCACCGCCCGGTTTCTCGAGGATGACAAGCGCGACGCCGCCCCAGATGAATCCGGACGTCAGGGTCGCCACCACGTCGGGAATACGAGACAGGACGACGATCAGGCCGTTCAGCGCGCCGATAGCTGCGCCGACGATTAGAACCGCCACAGCCAGCAGCAAGGATTGCCCGAAGCTCACCTCCTCCATGGTGCAAGCCGCCAGCACATTGGCAACCGCCATCACGGACCCGATTGAAAGATCGATCCCGCCAGAGATCACGACCACGGTCTGCGCCGCAGCGGCGAAGGCGAGCGGCAGAACTCCCATGGCCAGCGATTGCAGGTCGAAATCGGAGAACTGAGGATGAATGGCCACAGTGATCGCGAGCGAGACGATGAGCAGTGCCGGCATGAAGAACAGGCTCGGGTCACGCCGGAGCGAGCGCCGGAGCCGCTTTACCAAGCCCATATGCGATGCGGCGGCGGCCCCCATGACCGATGATTTACCTTCGGAGGATGTAATCATGAGGAAGCCTGCGCCAGCGGGGCGAGCCCATGCGCGGAGCGCAACAGCGTGGCTTCATCGGCCTCAGACACTGGCATCTCGGCGACCACGCGCCCACCGAACAGGACGATCGCGCGATCGCAAGCGAGTGCGATCTCGGGAAGTTCCGAAGTGAACAACAGCACTGCGGATCCCTCAGCGGCTACTTCCCTGACTAACGCGTAGATCTGGCGCTTCGTACCGATATCGATGCCGCGAGTGGGGTCGAAGCACAGCAAAGTGCCGAAACCGCTGGCGAGCCAGCGCGCAATCACTACCTTCTGCTGGTTGCCGCCGCTCAACCGTCGCAATTCTGACCCTGCACGGGTGTCGATTTGAAGGCGTCCGATCGCGGATTCTACGCGCATTCGCTCGGCGCGAATCCTGATCGGACCCCAATTCCGAATGCCGCCGAAGGCCGGCAAGGCGATATTTTCTGGGATCGGCCGTTGCTGTAGGAGGGCCAACAATCGGTTCGCCGGCACGAGCACGATCCCGGCCGCTATGGCATCTGCTGGGTGGCGGAGCCTCAATTCCTTGCCGTGCGCGAAAACGGCGCCTTCGCCGTAGCGGCGACTGCCGGCGATGCAATCGAACAATTCCTCCTGCCCCTGGCCCTCCAACGCCGCGACCCCCAGTACCTCACCCGGATAGAGTTTGAACGAAACATCGTTGACCAGCGGACTGTAGCGCAGCCCGCGTACTTCCAACGCTGCCTGTGCATCGCCCGACCTTTGATGAGGGGCGCGTGTCGAAGGTGTTGACGCGACCGCTCGGGCTGTCTCGGCCCCCAACATGAGCGCGACGATGCGCTCCTCGCAGCCGTGCGCACGCTCGGTGACACCTGCCGTAACGCCATCGCGCAAAACCGTCGCCCGGTCGCACAAGACGGATACCTCAGCCATGCGGTGGGAAATGAAAATCACTGCGTTGCCCCTCTCGCGCCAGCGCTTCACTATCGTGTAAATCTGTTCGGAGAGGTCCGCCGGTAGCGAAGCCGTGATTTCATCGAGCAACAGGACCGCGGGCTCCCACGAAAGCGCACGGGCTAGGTCAATGAGGCGCAGGGTTGGGTCAGGCAGATCACGGACCAAGAGGCTGAAATCGAGCCTGGCGACGCCCAGCTCCGCCAGCCATTTGCGTACGGCGTCGACGGGGGCGCCTGCCAGGCGCATGTTCTGGGTGACAGTCAGGTCCGGCACGAGGGCAGGGTCCTGATAGACGGAGACAATCCCAGCGCGGCGCGCTTCCGCTGGGGATCGGAACGAACGGACCACTCCCTTCACGGAGATCTGACCGCCATCGGCCGGAAAAACACCGGTGATGATCTTCACCAATGTGCTCTTGCCCGCCCCGTTCGCCCCCATCAAACCGTGAACCTCACCGGGGCGCACCCGAAGCGAAGCGGCTTTGAGCGCAACAACCGAATCGAACATTTTGGCCACATCGCAGGCTTCAAGAAGAAGGGTCGCTTCGCTCATGGAAATCCGCAATTGAGTTACAAACGCTTCGCCGGTGTATCGTTGCGCAAACCCGGCACTCGCGCAGCGACCAGAAGCTAAACATAAATCAACCGAAACGCACGTTCACCCAGACGCCGTGAACGTGCGCCTGATCGCCAGCATCATTCGCCCGGGCCTTTACAGGCCTTCTCCTGGTCGATGGTGTAGTGTGTATATGGCTCGACGGGACTGTACACGGGGTAGTTCGGATCAACCTTCGGGTCGTAGAGGGACTTCAGCCACTCCATGCCTTCAGGCGTTGAATTGTCGTAGACCTTCGGCGTGAGATGAGTAACGCGAGGCTCCTTTTTTCCCTCGAGAACATCGAGAGCGATACTGAGGCCGGCTCCGCCGACCGCCGGCGGATTGGTCACGTTGATGCCGACGAGGCCGGCATCCTTCAGATCGATCTCCTGGCCCATGAAGCCGTTATTGTCGGCGCCGACCACCGGCACGTATTTGATGTTAGCGGTCTTGTAAGCATCGACGACGGCTTTATCGATGCCCGAAGTCCAGATTCCATCGATCTGCTTGCCGGAGCTGATCAGGTTTTTCGTTTCCTGCGCGCCCTTGTCCGGTGACCAGCCGGTGAAGACCGATGCCACGACCTTGATGCCGGGATACTTCTTGAGCGCCTCAGTGAAACCCTCGTGGCGGTCGGCGTCGGCGGGCACGCCGTCGATGCCGCGCATCTCCACGACATTGCCTTTGCCGCCGAGCTTCTTGAACAGAGCCTCGGCCCCCAGGCGACCATAGGCGGTTTGGTCATTGGTCACAACATAGGCCGAGGGGGCGTCAACCGCCTGGTCGACGGCTACAACTGCGATGTGCCTATCGGTCGCCTGCTTGATCACCGGGTCAAGCGCTTTGCGATCGGACGGGTTGACAATGATGATGTTGACGCCGGCCGAGATGAGATTGCGCAGATCGGCGATCTGCTCCGATGGTCCACCGTTGCGGTTGGCCAGAATGATCTTGGAAACCTTACCCGACGCCAAGGCCTCGGCCTTGATCGAGCAGACCATTTCCTCACGCCAACCGTTGCCGACGAGTGTATTGGAAACGCCGACCACGTACTTCTCGGCGGCCGGGGCCTGACTGGCCACGGTCATAATGGCTCCAAAAAAGAGGCTTGAATAACTGCTGACTTTCCTCATGGATTGCGACTTAGCTTGATTGTTCGAACGTTGATGGGGGGGCGGTCTGGGTCGAAAATGAACGACGACCGCGAACCAACGATAGTCGCAAAAGAATTTAGTTCCTGTCAAGAACGCTGAATTCAATACAGAACCCGCCAGCTAAAAAAGTTCGTGGTTGACTCACGTACACGGCGCTGCTAGGTGGATAGTCCACCGACAACTGGCCACCACCCGGTGCTATCCGAATCCCCCCAAATCGTAACTGAACGGGTCCATCTCCAGCTGGCGAAAATCTGCCGCGGAGAGATCGCGCGAGGAACTTATCGGCCGGATGAAAAATTCCCATCGGAACGGGAGATTGCGCGGCGCTTCGGCGTCAGTCGGGCCACCGCCAATAAGGTCGTTTCCAACATGATTGCCGAAGGCATGCTGGTATTGCGCCCCGGTATTGGCACATTCGTCGCGCCCATCCACGGTTTGCATACGTCGCTCCGCCAGATGGAGAGCTTTACCGATAGCGCTCTTTCCGTCGGAATGGTTCCGGAGACAAAGGTACTATGCTTTTCCAAGAAGCGGAGCCGTGAGCTATCGGCGGTGTTACGTACTTCTTTGCAGTTGGATGGCCGAGCGGGGGTGTGCTATTTCGAGCGACTTCGTTTCGCCAACGATGAACCGGTGATCCTGGAACATCGATGGGTTCGCTCCGACCTCGTGCCAGGACTGTCTGCAAATAAGCTAACAGGCTCTTTCTATAACTATCTGGAAGAGACCCACGGAATCTACATGACTGGTGAAAGGCACAAGATTCGCGCTCAAAATTTGTCCCGGCGAGAAGCCAAAAAATTTGCGCTGAACGAAGGAGCTGCTGTTCTCGTTGTCGAAGGGACCGGCTTCACTGAGGTGGAACTCCCGGTCTGGTATCAGATCCTCTACTACCGGGGCGATCGATATGAATTGGAAAACGAAGTTCACGCCGGCGGCGGACCGGCCAGGCTCGCAGTACGACGGCGCGCCTAGCCTGCTTCGCTCATAAATCCTTAGAGATTTGTGAGCGATGCAGGCTCAGGGTGATTCCTATGATATTGTCTGAAAAGACTGCAGCTGTGGCTGGGACCGGTTTCATCGGCCCGGTCCATGTCGAGGCGCTTCGCCGGCTCGGGATTCGCGTAAAAGGCATACTCGGTAGTTCGCGCGCCAAAAGTGAAATGGCGGCTAAGAGCCTGGGACTACCCAAAGCGTATGCCAGCTATGAAGGGATCCTCTCTGACCCCGATGTGGAAGTCGTACATATCGCTACACCCAACCGCCAGCATCGAGACATGGTCATCGGCGCCCTAGATGCCGGGAAACATGTAGTTTGTGAAAAGCCTCTCGCCACCAGCTCCGTGGAAACCTCAGAATTAGTCGAGCGCGCACGGAAGAACCCAACGTTGGTAACGGCCGTCAATTACAATGTCCGATTTTATCCTCTAGCGCTCCATGCCCGCGATTTGCTGCAAGCCGGCGCTATCGGTCGGGTGTTAAGCGTAAGGGGCGCCTACATACAGGATTGGCTGCTGAAAGACACAGATTGGAATTGGCGATTGCTCGTGGAGGAGGGGGGTGAACTGCGAGCGGTCGGCGACATCGGTACTCATTGGATGGATCTGATCCTTTTCCTGACGGGCTCGCGAATCGATTCGGTTTTTGCAGATCTTGCGACTCTAATCCCCGTCCGGCAGCGGCCGAAGGTCGCAGGTTCAACATTCCAGGGAAACGAAGCTAGCGCAGGAACTGCTGCCAGCGAATCAATCCAGATCGAGACTGAGGATTGGGGGTCGGTACTCTTTCGGTTTGCCAATGGCGCGCGAGGCACAATGTGTGTTTCACAGGTTACCGCCGGCCGAAAAAATCAAATTACGTTTGAAATAGCCGGTTCAGAAGGATCGCTCGCCTGGGACTCAGAGCACCCGAATGAACTCTGGCTCGGGCATCGAGACAAACCAAACGAACTGTTGATCCGGGATCCCTCCCTGCTCGCGCCCGGCATCCGCTCTTTCGCCAGCTATCCCGGCGGCCACAACGAAGGTTTTCCGGACACCTTCAAGCAACTTTATCGCGCGATTTATGAGTATCTCGCCGAGGGCGATTTCTCGCGGCCGAAACTCTTCGCAGGATTCGAGGATGGTCACGAGGAACTGCTGCTCTGTGAAGCGATACTACAAAGTCACCGGGCTCAGGCTTGGGTCCCGGTGAGAAGAAATCCGCCGCCGCTTCGCTACGGCGCGACAAGCCAAAGAGAGTCTTCATAACCTGATTATGCAAATTGGATTTGTAACTGCGATTTTGCCGGAGTTGTCACTGGAGGATGTCCTATCGTTCGCTGCAACCGAGGGGTTTCGATGTGTTGAGGTGATGTGCTGGCCGGTGGGCAAGGCGGAAAGACGCTACGCGGGAGTGACACATCTCAATGTTGCTTCCATGGATGAACGCGAGCTGGCACGGACACGAGAATTAATCGCAAAGTACGGAGTCCAGATCTCGAGTCTTGGCTACTACCCGAATCTGTTATGCGCCGATCCAACCGAGCGGGCTGCCTATGCAGAGCACCTTCGACTCGTCATCGAAGCGTCAGCTCGCCTTGGAATCGGGCTAGTGACTACGTTCATCGGGAGGGATCATGTCAAATCTTTTGAGGAGAATTGGAAGTTATTCGAGTTGGTTTGGAAGCCGTTGATTTCTTTTGCTGACGATCACGGCGTTAAGGTGGGAATAGAAAACTGTCCGATGCTGTTTAGCGATGACGAGTGGCCGGGCGGCAAAAACCTGGCTATCTCGCCAGAAATCTGGCGGCGTATGTTCGATTCTATCCCGAGCCGAAACTTTGGTATCAACTTTGACCCCTCTCATCTGGTTTGGCAGAAGATCGACTACGTTCGAGCGCTATATGAATTCAAGCACAGAATCGTTCACGTACATGCCAAGGATGACAAAACTCTCCCAGATCGTTTGTACGATCGAGGGATTCTGGGGCTCGGTTGGCATATACCTAAACTTCCCGGATTCGGTGACGTCCAATGGAACCAGTTTTTTTCCGCACTTACCGACATTGAGTATCGTGGACCGGTCTGTGTCGAAGTCGAGGATCGAGCATATGAATATTCGCTGGAGGGCAGGCAAAAAGCTCTCCGTCAATCCTATCAATTTCTGAAGCAGTTCGTCGTTTGAAAGGGAACCGATGCTGCAGTTTCCTTTCCGCGGATTGTTGGGTGGTCAGAAGGCGCTGGTGACAGGTGCGAGTTCCGGTATAGGGCGAGCCATAGCCTTAGCGCTTGCAGAAGCCGGCGCTGACGTCGCGGTAAACTTTATCGGGCCTCCGGATACAGCCGATGAAGTCTTATCGGCGATTCAAAAGATAGGAACCAAAGCAGTTCCAATTCCCGCCGATGTATCGGAAGAAGGCCAGGTACAAACAATGTTTAAGAGGGCAATTGAGGAGCTTGGAACCGTCGATATTCTGGTCAACAACGCGGGTATTCAGAGCAATGCGCCCGTAGACAGAATGACCATCGAGCAATGGAATTCCGTCATAAGCACCAATTTAACCGGTCAATTCCTTTGTGCGCGAGAAGCAATCCGTGAGTTCAAACGTCGTGGTATTGTCAGCGCGGTTTCCGTATCTGCGGGCAAGATCATCTGTATCAGTTCGGTACACGAAGTCATTCCCTGGGCCGGACACGTCAACTATGCAGCGTCAAAAGGAGGGGTCATGCTCCTCATGAAGAGCATCGCGCAGGAAGTGGCAGCGCTTAAAATCAGGGTTAACAGCATATGTCCGGGAGCGATCCGTACTCCAATGAATAAGTCGGCCTGGGAGGACCGCGAAGCCTACAATGGCCTGATGACCCTGATTCCTTACAAGCGAATCGGGGAACCGGAGGAAATCGGGCGCTTGGCTGCCTTTCTAGCTTCAGACTATGCCGACTATATTACTGGAGTGAGCATCTTTGTGGATGCCGGGATGTCGCTCTATCCGGGGTTTGAAACCGGCGGTTAGCAGGATCGCGCTTACGCTGACCGACCGCGGAAGAAGAAACACGATCTTCAGAGGCTGTTCTACGTCCATGGGACGCTACCTTTTAAAGAAACTCCCATCTGAAAGTAAAATGATCTCGCGTGATTTTGCCGGCGGAGCTGCCGGGAAAATGGCTACTGAAATAAAGCGCATTTTTCCCAACGACATAATCCAGCACGTTCATTCGAGAAGCACGTGCAGCCTCGGGAAACTCACAAAACATGGACACGAGGTCGGGCTGATACAACTCAAAGGGATGATGCAGGATATCTCCTCCGAACACAATCTCCTGGCCATCGCAATCCACGGAAATAGCGGCGTGATCGATGCGTTGGCGCGACACCAAACTACCTTGCGGTAATTGGTATTGCGGGAATGATTGCGGCGCTAGCGGCGATTGTACCCCGGTTGCTGAGCGGACCGACCGAACATCCTGTTTTCCCAATGTCCACTCCGTCCAGTGAATTGATCCGGCAAACGCCGAGACTGCAAGGGGGCTTATAGGCGGCCATCGCTGCGCTCGTCATTGTTGGTCTGAATCAGTGGTTTCGGCCTGGAAAAGTCTGCCTGGGCCATCACTGCATGTACCTACGTGATAGCCGGCTCTGCTTCCGGCCCGAATGGACACAGGGTACTCCGGCGGATTATCGGAACCGTCATTGGTGTCCCGCTCGGTCTCGCCTGTCTCCCAATTGCGGTGCAGTTACCGATCGTGATTTGGATTTTCGCGGCGGCGGCGATGGTTGTCTATGCCATGGCGCTCCCTCAGCGATACGATATCGCTTGCGTGGCGTACGCGTTCGCCCTCATCGTGACGCTGGCAGTGAACGGAGAAAGCTCGGCCATTATGCTCGCTTCCCGCGCCTGGGAGACCCTGATCGGAGGAGCGCTTGGCCTGACCGCTACAATGATTCTCTCGCCACTTCGAATGACAGCCGCGCGCTAATTGTGCCTCCAAATATGTCCATCTCCCGAAGTCGTTATCATTGTAAGCAGGCGGCAGAGCAGCCGTCAGACCTGGCGAAAATAAGGGCGGTCGTTGAGATGGAGCATAACGATCGGGAACGCCATCAGGATGGCCCCGAGAATTGCCTCTCCGACGCTTAGCCGTGCCTCCGCGTGCGCTCGGATGAATGCCGCGATCGCGACCGGATAAAACGTGACGATCGTTGTTACGAACCCTGGTGAAAAGCGACCTCATGCCTCCGCGACTCCTTTGGAACCGAGGGTTTCCTGGCATCGGCTTCAAAGGCGCAGCGATGTCCTTTAGCTTGAATCCGGCTAAGCCGTGCTTTGCCGAGCGGCACCCAGGGGCGAAGTGGGCCCCTTTTTAGTGGCGGCAAGAGCCTTAATGCGTCGCTCCTTTGCGAATCGTCTTCGTCGTTGCCTGAGGTTTACACGACCTTTGTAAGCTCCCATAATGCTGTGAACTTAATCCCATTTCTCAAAGGTGCCCAAAGGCGATTTTAGCCCGAGACCAGTCAACCTCAACTAAAGGGGGTGGTGATTTGGCTTATGGCCATAGGGGAGCGGGAGTTCGCAGGTTTGATAAACCTGCAATGCGAGCTTCCTGTTAAGCCGCTAACTATTCCGTTTCTTGTTATTCAATTAGAGCTGCGAGGAGCGTCTCTAAGTCGATTGTCACTATTCTGGTTGCGGTATCATTTAGACCAAAAGGCAGAATCAATCGATCACCGTGGACTAATGCGCCGCAGGTGTATACTACGTTGGGTACGTAGCCGTCCACGTGGTCGACCGCTGGTTGCAAAAGTGGTTTGTTGAGGCGCCCAATGACTTTGAAAGGATTCCGTAAATCCAAAAGCATGGCGCTGATACAATATTTGCGCATCGGGCCGACGCCGTGAGTCAGAACCAGCCAACCGGCATCGGTTTCGATGGGCGAGCCGCAGTTGCCTATTTTCACGAATTCCCACGGCTGCGCAGGCTGCGACAAAAGCCGGGGATCACTCCAGAAATAAAGATCATCCGAGAGCATCAGGTAAAGGTTCTCGTCATCGTAGCGCGAAAGAATCGCATAACGCCCGTCGATGCGCCTTGGGAAGAGGGCCATCCCTTTGTTCTGTATCGCCGATCCGGTTAAAGTACGGATGCGGAAGTGAAGAAAGTCGGTTGTTTCAATGAGCTGCGGGAGGATGATGCGCCCATTGTAGGCGGTATACGTTGCGTAGTACGTCGCGCGGTGATCTTCATCGAGAAAGCGGACAAAGCGGGCGTCCTCCATGCCATTGCTCTCATTCAGCGACACCGGGAAGATGACGCGTTGGGAGAGTGGAGTTGATGGGCTGAAACTGAGCTCATAGTTCGATTCTACGAGCCAATGCATGCATTCGATGGCTCTCTTCACATCCTCGGTATGCAGTTGGGTTTGGTGAGCTGCGTGCTGCATCGACTCATCCAATTCCGTTCGAGTGAACGTAACCCCTAACCGGTTCATCACTGATCTCGACCAATTGTTTTCCAGTCCTTTCTCTTGCAATTTGTGTACAAAAATATTCTTCGGAAAGATGGGATCGGGGTCGATGTCTGGTGCGGTTACCAGGGTCGCCGTCTCTTCCATCTCGATAGAGTGATTGTTTCGAATAACTCCACTGCGAAACTCGATGGATGAAATATGTCCCTCGCCGATGGCTCGAAGGGTTAGGATGAAGCGAAGATCTTCGGCTTCGAGATCCGTCTGGTCCGGATGCGGAACGATCGATGGATTGAACAATGCCACGGATTCAATGGCATATTCTCCGGTGAAGAATGCTCCGATTAAAAGCCGCCGACTTGCCGAAAGAGACTCATTATGCGGCAAATACGCTTTTACTTTCTCAAATTGTCGCAACCACGACCTTTCCAGGTTTGGGTGGCGGTGGTCGAACTCGTCACGCAATCTGGCTAGCTGAGTCTCCGTCTCCGCTTCAGTGAAAGAGAGGACTCGGTCGATAATGTTGCTGACCTGATTAGGACTCGCTGGAATGAATGGTCGATTCAGCACACGACCGATGCTGGGTCGAAAATCGATCGCGGTAGAATTGATCTTCAAGTTGTTTCTGACTTTTTGGTTTCTCTCACCAGCACCGCTTCGGCTCGGGTCATCTCGGCCAAAGCAAGCTGGAAAGCGAGACTGGATTCGGCTCCTTGGTTTTGATTAACCCGATCGTGATGCAGCGCGTCGCGACAGCCGCCGGTGCTCGAATCGTAGAGTGACTGCCCGAGGTCGTTACGGCCGAGGAACCATTCGAAGCAGCGACGCGCGGCTCGCTGCCAAGTCGAGTCACGGGTTAGCGAGTACGCTTCGACACAAGCGGCGATCATGGCGTAGGCTTCCAGTGGTTGCTGATCAAAGCGAGCGCGTTCGTTTCCGCGGGTCCAAAAGCCATTACTGCCGATCGGCGCGAAATGGCCCCCCTCAGCCTTTTGTTGGTCCACCAGCCAGCGGAGCGATTGTAATCCAATCCCCACGACATCACCTCGGGAAGTCCAGTATCCACTGAGGATCATCGCCTGTGAAAGCCTCGCGTTATCATAAGTCGCTACCGGCTCAAACCACATCCAATCATCCGAGGAATTGGTACGAAACAACTCGACCAAGCGGTTGGTGAGAACTTCGCGCAGCTGATTCGCGCTTCGATCGCCTGAGAAAGCACGCAGATATTCCTGAATGGCGAGCAGCGCGAACGCCCATGCTCTCGGTGAACTGAAATTCTCGACCGTCGGGAGTCCGCGTTGGAACAAAAGTGCACAGAGATTACGATGACCCTCATTCTTTGAGCGGCCGAGTGCTGTGCCGACGGCCCAAAGTGCGCGCGCGTGGCTGTCCTCCGAGCCCTCTCGTTCCAGCCAATCTCGCTGGTGGCTCATGAAATTTCGAAAACGACAGGTTTCTTGATCAAAGGCGTGCCACAAGAACGCGAGGTAAATGCTGGCCAGGTGCTCGAATTGCAGCTGAGTCGCGAGACTGGTTGTCTCTTCCAGCAGCAAGGTGAGGATGAAAGCACGCGCATTATCGTCCGTGCAGTAGCCTTCCACGAAGTTCGGCACGTTAAAAATCGCATGCTGAAAAATCCCAGTGTTGTCGGTCATTCGAAGCAGATGGTCCAGCTTCAGAGGCGGCAACTCATAGGGACGATTATCCAGCGTTCGAGCTGCGAACGCCTTTCGTGGAGGCACGCTCAGGCTCGCCCGCGCGCGTTCGAAGCTTTCCATATACCGCTTTGCTACAACTGACCAGATCATGCCCCGGCCCAGTTTCCATGCTCTCTTACGCGTTGCGGTCATGAGGACCGGATCGGAAAGAAATCGCTTCACACCCTCAGCAATTGCCCGCGGATTCGCGAATGGCACAAGTACGCCACGATCGTTAGCCAGCAGCTCCTTCGCGTGCCAATAGGGTGTGGAGATGACTGCTTTGCCGGCGCCGAACGTGTAAGCAAGGGTGCCGGAAGTAATCTGGGATTCGCTGAGATAGGGCGTGATATAGATGTCGGCGGCACCGATGAATTCTTTCAATTCCTCCAGTGTAACAAAACGATTGTAAAAGATGACGTGAGGCGCCACCCCACGATCCTCCGCGAGGCGCTCCAGCTTGAGCCGATACGACTCGCCTTCCCGCGCGATGACATTGGGGTGGGTCGCGCCGAGAATGATATAAACTACGTTCGGATGTTGTTCGAGAATCGCCGGGAGGGCTTCAATGACGTGCTCGATTCCTTTGTTCGGCGATAACAGGCCGAACGTTAGCAACACCGTTTTGCCCTCTACGCCAAACTGATCTTTGTTAAAGTTAGGATCGATGAACGGCATATCCGGTATGCCATGCGGAATTACATCAATCTTCTCGGGGGCTATGCCATAGATCTCCTCGAGGAAACCCTTGCCTTGGTCGGCCATCACAATGAAGCGGTTCGAGAGTTCGTCGAGTTGGTTCATCAACGCCCGCTGATCCGTATTGGGCTCGCGCAGCACGGTGTGCAACGTCGTTACCACTGGCATGTGGACGTCGCGCAAAAGGGCCAGAAGGTGGCTGCCGGCAGGCCCGCCGTAGATGCCAAACTCGTGCTGGACCAAGACTATCTCCACGTTGTTGATGTTGAGGAAATCGGCCGCGCGACGATAGGAATCGAGTTCTTTCTCGTCGATCTCAAATCGGATCCGGGCCGGATAGTCGTAGCCTTCGGGTCGATCATTAACCGCGCCGACGACGCACTGGCATTGCGGGTATTCTGCCGCAATGGCATCACAAATGTCGGAGGTGAAGGTAGCGATGCCGCATTGGCGCGGAAGATGATCCCCGAGAAAAGCTATCTGCTTGATGTTGGTGGCTACTTCCATGGGCTCGTATGATGTAATCCACCGGCAACAGGAGCATGATGATGTGTTTCGCCTCCACGATTTCCACGCTCTGTGCGTTGAGCAGCTCTTTCAGGCTTTATGTTTGTTTGCAGTAGAGGATTTGCTACCAATTTGTTTTTGGGGGTGGTCATTATTCGATGGCGGCTCAACATGGACTCGTACGCCAGAGCTCTGCCCGTTTTCTATAGCTTTGACCGCGTCGTCCGTCGTCAGGACCGCGTGCGCGAAATAAGCGTAGTTAATGGGCGGGTGATTGGTTCTGGTTCGGATACTCAAACTCGCCCGGCTCGAATAGCTTCTCCCATACTCTTATCGACGCGTTACTGTCGCCTTTGCGTATGCCGCAGCAAAATCTGGCCTCACTAATCAGTTGTCGAGCTGCTGAATTCGTTTATGAGAGACCGGAGGTGGCACCGCCTGCCTTGTCCGATAGTGGGCGACATCTCACCGATAATAGCTTATCTTCTGGTCAGGATTTCGACCTCCGCCGTTTCTCTCCAAAGCTGCCCAAGGGAGCTAACCGTCAAACCGACGTAACTCGAAGTTCGAGGAAGCAGCTGCCGCCGCTAGGCTACCAAAGGCTTGGCGCAAGGAAGCAAGCATTAAACGGCGTCCTTACGCCGAGCAGGTGAAAATGAATGAGACACTATACGAAAATGACCAAGCTTTTTTAAGCAACTCCAGGAGAAACGACAAAGAAGCTAACATCGGTGATTTTTTCTATGATCTTAAACCGACGCGCGATGCCGGTATTGGCCTGACCGAGCAAACGATCGATTACATTGTCGACGTGAAAGGGGAGCCGGAGTGGATGCGTGAGTTCCGCAAGAATGCTTTCCATGTTTTCAACAGCAAGCCGCTACCGACCCATTGGGCAGGCGACGAGCTCAAGGAAATAAACTTCGATCTGATCCGTTACTATCTTGCTTCTGGCGATGCCACCAAGCGGACGTGGGATGAGGTTCCGGATGCGATTAAACAAACTTTCGAGCGTCTTGGCATCCCGGAAAATGAGCGGAAGTTCCTTGCGGGAGTGGAAGCTCAGTTTGATAGCGAGGCAGTCTATTCGAATATCAAGAAAGCGGTTTCGGACCAAGGCGTTATCTTTATGGGGAGTACTGAGGCCCTGAAAGAACGACCCGATCTGTTTCGGAAATGGTTCGGCAAGGTCATCCCGACCGGCGACAATAAATTCAGCGCTCTAAATAGCGCTGTGTTCAGCGGGGGCAGTTTTATCTATGTGCCGCCGGGAGTGAAGGTGAAGCATCCATTGCAAGCCTATTTCCGAATCAACGCGGAGAATTTTGGTCAGTTTGAACGCACGTTAATCATCGCAGACGAAGGTTCTGAGGTGATGTACATGGAAGGCTGCACCGCGCCCAATTTCACCACGGCAACACTTCACTCTGCAGTAGTCGAACTGGTCGCTCTTCCGCGAGCCAAAATCCAATATATAACGGTTCAGAACTGGTCGCCGAACGTGTTTAATTTGGTCACAAAACGGGGATTGGCGATGGAGGAAGCCGAAATCAGGTGGATTGATTGTAACATCGGGTCACGCTTGACGATGAAGTACCCGGGCGTGGTGTTGAAAGGGCGCAAAGCCCGAGGCGAGGTGATCAGCATTGCGCTGGCACGTGATGGTCAACACCAGGATACTGGCGCGAAAATGATACACGCGGCCGATGAGACGACGAGCAACATTGTTTCCAAAAGTATCAGTGTAGGTAAAGGGCGCGCGACCTATCGCGGTATAGTTCATATTCCAAAGCACCTCAAAGGTTGTAAGAACAATACCGAGTGTGATGCGCTTTTGATCAACTCAGCCGGACGAACCGACACTTATCCGGCTATTACGGTCCGTGGTACAGGAAACAGCACTCAGCATGAGGCATCGGTCAGTCAGATTAGCGCTGAGCAGATTTTCTATATGCAGCAGCGCGGACTCAGCAAAGGTGAGTCGATGAGTCTAGCGGTAAACGGATTTGTTAACGATCTGGTAAGCCAATTTCCAATGGAATATAGCGTTGAGCTGAAGAGACTGATCGATCTCGAGATGGAGGGTTCGGTCGGTTAGTCAAACAAGACGGTAGATGCAGAACATCGGCAGCTTCTCGCAGCTAGAAGCCGCATTCGCAGGCTGCGGCGTGCCCCAAGCTGTGATGCGCGCAACGAAGCGTTGCGCGGAGTCGGGCTGCGGCTACTTTATCCCGTTGCTGGCTGGCGCCGGTGCAAGCTCGGCAGCCGGAGGGCGTTCGTAGCGACACGAATTTCGTTACGGAGGCTGGTCAGCATTTCGTGAGTCACCTCGAGCTGTCCTGCCTTGCGCTGCGTCCAGTGTTGAG
>DASTDH010000024.1:0-2010 GCA_035710445.1 Chthoniobacterales bacterium | reverse complement strand
GAGCAGGAAGCGAGAGACCTGATTCTGTCGCTGGCCGGAGCGGAAGCGTTCATGTGCGACGTTTCGAATGACAATGAAATCGAGACTCTGTTTGGGAAACTTAAGGAACGGTATGGCAAGCTGCATGTTCTGGTGCATAGTGTGGCGTTCGCGCCAGCGGACGAATTAAAAGGCGAGTTCCTCAACACCACACGAGAGGGCTTTCGCGTCGCTCACGATGTCAGCGTCTATTCGCTGATTGCGGTTTCCCGGGCGGCGACTCCGCTGATGGAGGATGGCGGGAGCATCATTACGATGACCTATTACGGCGCAGAAAAAGTTGTGCCGCACTACAACGTGATGGCCGTCGCCAAGGCATCGCTTGAATGTACGGTGCGCTATCTTGCTTATGATCTGGGCAAGCGCAAGATTCGCGTGAACGCGATTTCCGCCGGACCGATCAAAACGCTGGCTGCACGCGGCATTGCCGGATTTGGCGACATGCAGAAGACTCACGCCGAGCGCGCGCCTCTGCAGCGGAATGTGGATGTAAACGAAGTCGGTGCCACCGGCGTATTCCTTGCTTCCGATGCCAGCTCTGGAATTACCGGCGAGGTAATCTACGTGGACTGCGGCTACAACATCATGGGATTTTGAAACCCAGGCGGCGGCAAAAGCCGCTGCTCGTATCACGTAAAGATTCAATCCGGAGCCTCGGATCGGATAGAAACCGCTCGAATTGGGTTGCAGCCAGGGCTGCATCTTGCGATCCTTCCCATTATCCGTCGCGCTGGCTTTTATTTTGCGGTCTTGGTCAACCGGTGCAAGATAAATTCCTGTGCCAGGCTGCTGAGCATGCGCTCGCCGGTGCTGATAAGGAGATTCTGAAAGACCAGTCCCGCACCGCGATTGGACGGCGGATAGTAGGCGTTCGAGAGGGCAGCTGAGCCCAAGTCGCCACCGATGCTCGAGTAGTTCGGCTGGAGATGTCCATTGTCTCCCCTGCAGATGAACGGGTTGGAGATTGCGTGGAGAATGCGAGACTTATTTGTGCCCGTGCCCTGGTAGAAGTAACGTGGGTCCTGGTGCAGGAGCGATGGCAGGATGGCGCCGCCGATCATAATATCGGAAACGCCGTCAGCCGCGGTAGCGCCAAAGCGCTCGCCGTAACCCTTCAGACCCTGAACGTAGTTGGGAGTGTCCCCGGCCTGGTTCATGCCGGCAAACGCGGCTGCTGCGATGATGGTAACAGGATCGATGGAGGTCTTAAGTGCGAGCTGGAACTTCAACTTGGTCGTGAGCGGCGCGGCGTCGTGATCATAGACGACATAGAAATTGGGGAAGATGCCGAGAACCCGCTGCTGCTCCTCGATCCTGACCTGCTCAGTGGCGACCTCTATAGGCGAATAATCCACCGATACCGTGGTCATCACCTCTGCGACTTTGAGTTTGGTGCCCGTCAAGATTACGTACTGGCCTGGATTGACGATGATGGGGGGAGAGGTCCAGGCTGCAAATCCGTTCGCGGTGATGCCGACGCTATAAGTTCCCGGTTCGAGATCTTGGAATTGAAAGAATCCGTCGCCGTCCGACAGCACCGTGCGGGGATCTCCGGTGATGGGCCCCTTAAGAACGACGGTAGCGCCAGCAACAATGTCGTCGTTCACATCCGTTACGGTCCCGGTAATACGGCCTGCGGCGGGCTTGGTTGCATTGACATCCTGTGCCGCCAAAGGTGCGACCATCGCAATCGCCGCCAAGATCAGCAGGCAAATTCTCAGGGTTCTCACAACAAAAGCTCCCAATGGACCATTGTCGGGTCTAGCCTTATTGCATCGTGCCACTTCCGATCCTCCGTAGTCCTTTCGCATGAGCTGTAACAAGTTAGAAATTAGATTCATTAAAGCTGATTCCGACTCCAAATTTAGTCGATTGTAAACAGTAGACATAATCCTCGCGAGTTCCGAACGTAACCCTTTAGGACTTGTCGTCGACCAATCTGAGGAGGGGGGCCGATGGTACAGCCTTGCA
>DASTDH010000023.1:0-3646 GCA_035710445.1 Chthoniobacterales bacterium | reverse complement strand
AATCACCGTAAGAGTCGTTGTTCGGCTGACCTCCTGCGGATGGGCACCTAAGGTGGAGCAAGCATTATTAAACGTTTTCGGTGTCCGATTGGAGGAAGAGCTTGGCTCTTCCGCCGAGCAATTTCTTGCACAAATCAGATCGCGCACTCTAGGCTCGTCCGAATGCCAAGAGGCGGATCAAGACCGGGAAGTGGTAGACCACGAAGGGAGGGAGCCATGACCAAGCTCACGCTAAGGCTCAAGACCTCAACAGTTGAGCGACTTAAAGCAGAAAGCCGTCGTCGTGATCCTGACAACAGCCGATCGCCGATTGGTCCGGTAATCGATTCGCTTGTCGAGGAGCATATAACCCGGCCGACCGAAAAGCCGAAGCAAAGAAAAGGCGCTGCGAAGTGAGTGCCTCGGCTTCCCGGGCAGGCGCAACAGCAAGAAAGTCTGCGTATACTTCGCACCGGCATACGTTTTGACCGATTCACTCCACCTCGAGCTGCTCGCCCGCATTGATCCGAATCTCTGGCTTTCCTTTGTACATCTCGATCCGACCGGTGATTTTGACGTGCTTTCCCTGAACATCGAATAGCAGTGGCGATTCGCTCACCGGCGATGCAAACCGAGGGTAGGAGCCAGCAGCTTGTGAAACCACTCTCGCCGGGTGATCGCGGGTCGCGCGATGCCTCAGGGACTAAATGGGGCTCAAAGACTAGCTCATAGATGCCGGAGCGGGAAAAGCAATACGGTAATCGCGGCTGCTCAATACCGTAATAGACCGATCTAACGCGAAACGGCTCTCTGGGTTAGAACTCACGCAACTGACGAAGAGACCGGACCTCCTCTACGGATATGAGCCACCGCCATCCTGCTGCGGACTCAAACGTCCGTGGAGCGTTCGAAGAGCTCTTCGCCGAAAAGAAAAATGAGTAACCATGTTTCCTTCTTATTGGAAGCCGAAGCGGCTAAACGAAGGCTGGCCCAAGTATTTCAATCAGAACAACTCGGGCGGGCAAACCACTGGTCGACACCGATTGTCACTCGTGATTCAAGTCGTGCGGCTCGGGCAGATACCAAACAAAATAGCAAAATGTCTCAAGAAAAACATCGCGAGCACGGACTTACTCGCGAGTGCACAAGAACAGCGATACCGAGGAGTCGGCCACGCCAAATGCAACGAGATCTGACGGTGCCCAGTTTTGTGCTCGCACTTGAGTCAGTGGGCGTCCTCTTGGCCGCTTATACTGATCAGCCGGTACTCTGGCTTCTAATCGGATCCGCCCCGCTTGGAGTCCTGCACACCATAAGGGCGTTTTTGCGATTGCGTGTAAACCGGCGGGGAGGATTGCTCGTGATGTGCGAACGGGGCCGATGACAGTTCGAACCTCTCTTGAACAAAAAAATAAACCTATGACAAAAAACGATTCTTACGACCAAATTAGCCCCTGCGACGAGACAGGCTCTTTTTCGGAAGTCGCCAGGAAGTTAGGCAGAGGTTTTGCCGCTCGTGCGCGTGACCATGATGAGACCGGCAATTTCGTTTCCGAGAACTTCGGCGAGCTCAAACCCCAACGATTTATGAACCCGGCGACACGGCATTGGCTATTTATCATGCCCCAGGACTGGACGTGGTGGGTGTGGCTGGTTACGGCCTGCCTACTTCTGATTGGTCTTATGGGTATGCCCGAAGCTTTTCTCGCCGCGCTTCTGCTTTTGATCGCTCAATCTGTTTTATTCTTCGCTCGGGAACGCGCCTTCAACGCGTTCCCGGTTCAGCTTCGTCTTGCGTACACGCTGCTGCTAATCATCTGTTTTTTTCCTCCGATCCGTTGGCTCTTTTGGCTGCCCGCCGTCGGCACATTCGCGCTTGTCATATTCGGATACTGTCTGATGGCAAGGATGCTTTCGCTCCTGCCGTGGAACCGCACAGAAACGATTACGGCCGACTTGCTGCGCCGAACATTTCTGTCCCGACCCAGACTACTGGATCGAGGTGTCTCTTCGGCCGGATGTGGAGCCGGCCTGTGCTCCATTGAGGCACAGGTAGAGCCGAGAACGGGGCAAAATTTTATCAGCGGAGAATCCCCCTATGTCCACATCTAAGCGTTCTGCAAGCCGTACTCGGTTCTACCAAAGTCAATGGAAAACCGATCCGACATTTTATCCCACTGCTAAATTAGCAATGGAGGGACCGGTCGAGCGCTATGCGTATGTCGCGGCCTTGGCTCCTGATCAGAAATCTCGTAGCGACGCGCTTCTGGTAGTTGACCTTGATCCAGCGTCTGACTCTTATGGCAAAGTCGCCGGACGCATAGACCTGCCGGACATCGGTGATGAACTGCACCACTTTGGTTGGAATGCGTGCAGTTCGGCCCTGTGTCCGTACGCACCTCACCCCCATGTCGAGAGGCGTTATCTCATTGTCCCGGGATTGCGATCTTCTCGCATTCACATTGTCGACACCAAGCCGGATCCACGAAAGCTCGAAATCGTGAAAACCATCGAGCCGCAGGAAGTCTTTAACCGCACCGGTTATTCCCGCCCGCACACTATCCACTGTGGCCCGGAGGGCATTTACGTTAGCGCCTTGGGTGCACCGGATGGAAACGGGCCAGGCGGAATCTTCCTCATCGACCATTACGACTTTAATGTGCTTGGCCGATGGGAAGTCGACCGTGGTCCTCAGGAATTTGCTTACGATTTCTGGTGGCACCTGGGGCATGATACGTTGATCAGTAGCGAGTGGGGTACTCCGAATAAGATAGAAAACGGGCTCCAGCCAGATCATCTCCTCAGCAGTGGCTATGGGCACCAGTTGCATCTTTGGAATCTTCGAAAGCGCAAGCATGAGCAGGTGATCGATCTTGGCAAGGAGCATCAGATGGTCCTGGAACTGCGTCCATCGCACGATCCAAATCGGACCTACGGATTCGCCGGAGTCGTGATCTCTACCAAGGATCTCTCGGCTTCTATTTGGTTATGGAATCGAGACAACGGAAAGTGGGGTGCAAAAAAGATAATTGAAATTCCTGCCGAGCCGGCAAACCCAGATTTGCTACCTCCAATTTTGCAGGGATTTAAAGCGGTCCCCCCGTTCGTTACCGATCTTAATTTATCATTAGATGACAAGTGGCTGTACGTTTCTTGCTGGGGAACCGGAGAGTTGCGGCGCTACGACGTCTCGATACCCGATAGACCGAAGCTGACCTCGGTGCTCCAGATCGGCGGAATCGTCCGCCGAGCATCGCACCCACGTGATCCAAATAGTCCGCTGAATGGCGGCCCACAGATGGTAGAGATCAGTCGTGACGGCAAAAGGGTATATTTTGCTAATTCGTTGTACACCGCATGGGACGAGCAATTCTATCCTGAAGGGATTCGCACTTGGTTTGTCAAAGCAGATGCCGCGTCGGATGGTTCGCTGCACTTCGATCCGAAATTCTTCGTGACTTCGAATGAACATCGATTGCACCAAGTGCGGCTCGACGGTGGCGACGCCTCTTCAGATTCATACTGCTATCCATCCTGCTAACCATTTCTGTTTATGAGCCTGGTGCTATGGCCGTGGTTAACTCTGATCTTGCTGGGTGCGTGGCATGGGCTTAATCCCGCAATGAGATGGTTGTTTGCGGTGGCGCTAGGGCTGCAACAGCGATCA
>DASTDH010000022.1:0-10808 GCA_035710445.1 Chthoniobacterales bacterium | reverse complement strand
GCGAAGCCTGGAAACGATTCAGCGCAGGCCCGAGGAACTTGAGCCCATAATATTCTGGCTCCTTAACTCGAATTTTTCATGGCTGGCCTGTTCCGGGCGTCGCAAGCGACGCACCCTCCGAAGATGGACTATCGCCATTGGTATCTGCAATTGGCAATTGGTTATTGACCATCCCCTGCGATTCTTTTTCTTCCGCAATTAGTTGCACACGGTATGATCCTTGCTAAATCCCCCAAAATTTTAACTATGACTAACCGCGTAACGGTACCCCCCTCCAAAAAGGTTCAGCCGACCTCCGCAAGTTCCAAGCGCTTTCTGCCTCGAATAGGTTCTCCCGGGTATCACCTACTTTTGACCGCAGTAGCGATTCTAATCCTTGGACCCCTCGGGGGTATTTCTGCGGCTTTCATGAATTTCTCGATTGGCTTTTTCATTGGGGGCCAGGTCCTGGCCGGCATCCTCGGCAGTGTGGTGACGCTGCCATACGGCCCGGAAGGAAAGCATGGCGCCAATTTCATGCAAACGATGGCCGCTTCGGTTGCGGGCATGTGCGGGCTGGGAGTCCTGATTCAGGCGATGGCTTGGCTTGGTCTACCCGAACCGCCGGCTTGGCAACTGGTCCTCTACTTCATGTGCATCGGCATGTTCGGGGTTGGTATCGGCATGTTTTATACACCGATTCTGGTAGATCGGATGCAGTTACCCTTTCCGTCTGGGTTTGCCGTGGCCAACATCCTGCGCGCTTTAACGGACAAGGATCTGTTGAAGCGCTCCGTCGCTAAGTTGGGCGGGGGTATGGGGACCGGTTACTTAGTTGGGCTGTTTTCGCTAAACATTCCTTGGTTTGCGCGTGGTCTACCGGGCGGAGCGCTGGCGACATTGGAGAAAGCAGGCATTTCTGCGTCGACTTTCGGCGCCGGGACGATTGTTGGTTCGCGCATTGCGATCCCTGCTTTGGTGGTGGCTCTCCTTGGGGTCTGGGCAAGGCCTTATCTGGTCAGTATTGGTTGGCTGGGCCCGGACGACCCGTACCGTAAGATCGGCTTCATCATATCGCTTGGCACCATTCTCGGCGCCGCCATCATCGATATCTGCCTGATCCTGGTTCAAGCCGTCCGGCAGTTCAGGGAGAAAAGCGCCGCTCGCTCTGAACCCGCGGACTGGAAACGGGTCAATCTATTTGGACTGGTGATCTGGGTCCTGTTCTGGGGAGCAGGTATTGTATTGGTTGGGGGTCAGTTTCTCCACCAGCCGTGGTTCTTTCTAACCGTTGCCGTCGGCCTCTGCTTTCTCTTTGTCCTGGTCAATGGCATTTCGTTAGGCATTTCCGATTGGAACCCGATTTCCAGCGCATTTGTGATGACCGTCTTCATCCTGGCTGCGATGGGTTTGCGCGACCCTGGCGTTGGCCTCTTGTGCGCTGCCATCTTGCTGATCGCGTGCAGTTCGGGAGGCGACATGCAACAGGATCGCTCAACCGGCTGGCGCCTGAGCACCAACCGGGTCGTACAATTCCGCTACCAGGTGGTTGGTATCATCATGGGCGCCGTGCTCGCGGTGGCGTTGGCGAAGCTGTTCATGAATGCTTATCCCATTCTGACCCAGGACCAATTCACCCATCCGCATTTGGAAGGCGCCCAGAAATGGCAGTCGGCCATGACCTACAAATTTGTCGGCGCGCTCAAAGGTATTACCACTTCACAGCCGCACGTGTTGAAAGCCTTGCAGTTCGGTATTCTGTTAGGCTTGATCATCGAAGTTCTCCGCAAACTCATCAAGAGCCGGCCGAGTTACCAACGGTTTGCCAGCAGCTCGCGGGCTGGTCGTGCCACCGATTTCCTGCTTGATGCAGTGGTGCTCTCGAGTCCCTATGCGTCTTCATTTGGCGGATTTGTCGAATTGCCGACGGTGCTTTGGTGGACCGCCGGCGGTTTGATGTCAGCGCTATACAACGGCGTGAAAGCAAGGTCGGCTGCAAAATCTGCCCGAGATGGTAGCGCCGCTCTTCCGCCGGATATGAGCACCATGTCGCTGGTAGGCGGCGGATTAATCGCCGGAGATTCGCTGGCGGCACTGAGCGTAGGAGTTTATGGACTTTTGATGACAGTGTTGTGAGGCGCGCCGGGAAGGCCGGAATGTTGACAACGGCGGGAACGCCGCGAGTGGCAATTAGCGATTGGTAACGGCGACTGTGCGGCGAAGCATCACCTGTTGCTAAAACATAGATGGAAAACGGAGCGACTCGTTCACACTGGCACCAAAATGCAGTCGCCTTGGCGGCGTTCGCCGGAACAATGTGCCACGGGACGAAGGTGAGCGATGGCGACTACGCCCAAGGTTAGCCATATCAACCCCTTCGTTCCATCGTTTCCGCCAAAAACGCGGTGGCGCTTCGTTGGGATCCGACGTCGTCCTAAACGAAGTATCGCAACAACCATAAGAATCGAGACCATCTCGGACAGGCTAGTCGCCGCTGCCTGCGGCTACGCAAAAATTTCACATGCATCGGACGGTTTATCGTTCTAGAACTCAAGCGTGCAAGATTTTACAGCGGGCGGTAGTAACGCACTGCGCGCTTCATTTGCTTCATCGGGAAACGAGGAATTTGATCGGCGGATTCGCGAGTTGGTAAGCGATTGGGGTGTCCAGGAAAACCAAGAGCTCATTGCAGAAATGATTGTGACCGCGCTGCGGATGGGTAGCGACGCCGTGCCGGTCGCTGACCTCAAACTAATCAATCGCTCTCTCAAGGAATTGCGGCAGGCGGCAAAAGTCTTTGCTCCGTACCAGGGTATTCGAAAAGTCGCAGTGTTTGGATCGGCCCGAACCGGGGTGGTAGCGCCAGAGTTTCAAGCAGCCGAGGCGTTCTCGGCGCGTATGCGTGATCTAGGGTATATGATCATCACTGGCGGTGGCGACGGAATCATGGGTGCGGCGCAGCGGGGTGCCGGCCGTGAGCACAGCTTCGGCCTGAATATCCGACTCCCTTTCGAGCAACGCGCCAACGAGACCATCGAAGGAGATTCCAAGCTGGTTCTGTTCAACTATTTCTTTACCCGTAAACTTAACTTTCTGAAAGAGACTCACGCCGTTGCGCTGTTTCCGGGAGGGTTTGGTACGATGGATGAGGGATTTGAATGCCTTACTCTGATGCAGACAGGCAAAGCGCGGATCATCCCGATCGTGTTAGTAGATAAACCGGGTGGCGCATACTGGAAAACTTGGACCGAGTTTTTGCATCGGCACTTGCTCGAGCAACGGTTGGTGTCACCGGACGATTTTCATCTTTTCCGAAGCACCGATAACCTGGAGGATGCCATCGCGGAGATCTTACAGTTTTACAAAAACTTCCATTCGTATCGGTGGGTCGGATCCGAGATGGTGATTCGGCTGGAGCGATCGATCAGCGATCGAGCAATCCAAGAGTTGAATCGCGAGTTTGCGGATCTTTTTGAGCGGCACCCGCTCCAGGCAGGCAAACCCCTCCGGCAAGAGCACGACGAGCCCGAGTTGAGCAAGCTTCCCCGGCTGATCTGCGGAGCTCATCGAAGAAACTTCGGGAGAATGCGCCAGTTGATTGACGCGATTAACTTGGCCGAGCTTGCAGGGTAGGAGGGCCCGAAAGACGACACGGCGTGAGGGCGACGCGGCGAAAACCTCGGGGCTTTTCATCGCCGCATTCTTTCGCGTAGCTTCGCCCATGCGCCGGGTTCGAGCCATTAGTTACCAAAAGCGCCGTGTCGCCCGATCACCGTATCGCCTATCGGGCCTTTTCTACCGGCCTGTCTGTTCGACGATATAGTCGTAAATGCTATTGACCGATGCGAGTGCGACGCGAGCGACATCCGAACTGGGTACTCCGACTCCGAAGGTTTTTTCCATGCTGACTACCAGCTGCAACGCATCGATTGAATCAAGGCCCAGCCCGTCCGGACCAAAAAGCGGCAGATCATTGCTGATTTCTTCTTTGGGAGTGCGGAGCATCAAATTGGTGATCAGCATATCTTTAATTTGCTCCTTCAAATCTTCTGACGGCATAAAACGTAAAACCGAACGGGACCGAATAGATTTGGCGGATTAAATCTTTAATCAAGCGTAAAGTTGCTGAGTGATTGGCGCCCAAGCCGGAAAAATGGCATCGAGCAAGCGAGTCCGATTAGATAAGTTGTTGGTTGATTCTGGATATTTCGACTCGCGCCAGCGGGCGCAGCGGGCGATCCTGGCGGGCGACATATTAGTAGCGGAACGAGTTTTTGATAAACCTGGCTCGCTGGTGTCGCCGGATGCTCCGATTCGAGTCATCGCACCGGAACGATACGTCAGTCGTGGCGGTTACAAAATGGAGGCAGCGTTGGATCGGTTCGGCATTGATCCGGCCGGCCGGCGGTGTCTCGACGTTGGAGCTTCGACCGGTGGCTTTACCGATTGTCTGCTCCAACGCGGCGCTAACGAAGTGGTAGCGGTCGATGTCGGGCACAACCAGTTGGCCTGGAAAATACGCTCTGATCCACGAGTAAAAGTTTTCGAAGGAATCAATGCCCGCTTTCTCTCAGCTGAGCTGGTGGGCGCAAACTTTAGCTTGGCGGTGGCGGACGTTTCATTTATTTCGCTGACTTTAGTGCTCGGGCCGATATTTGAGTGTTTGGAGGAAACCGGAGAAATCGTAGTATTGATCAAGCCGCAGTTTGAGCTCGACGCAAAACGGGTTGATAAGGGAGGAGTCGTACGTAACGCCATCAACCGGGCAGCCGCTGTGGAAAAAATTCAGAACTTTGTGACCGGACCGCTGGGTCGACAGTGGCTTGGCGTTATTGATTCGCCGATCCTCGGGACCAAGGGTAACCAAGAGTTTTTAGCATGGCTTCGCTAACGCTAGGAGTTTACGCGCATTGGCGAAAGCCGGGCGCAGCGGAATCATTGAGAGAGCTCTCTACCGCACTGGCCCAGGCAGGCATTCACGTTTTGCTGGAAGCCAACACGGCGGAACTGGTAGGTGAAAAAGGTCAGACGCTCGAATGGCTGCGTAACCAGGTCGATCTTTTCGTAGCGTTAGGTGGGGATGGGACGTTGCTCCGCCTGGTCCGAGACCTTCATGGAGGATGGAAACCGATCGTTGGAATTAATTTCGGCTCATTGGGATTCCTGACCGCCTTTGGCGGTCCGGGTTTTTCTGAGGTGGCAAGCTCATTGGCCAACGGAAACTATCGAATCGAGGAGCGCACATTACTTCAGACTACGATCGAGCGTGACCGTAAACCGCTCATGACAGCGCTCGGACTAAATGACATCGTAGTTAGTCGGGGAGAACGATCAAGACTGGTACAGATTGCTGTCACCATCGATGAAAGCTTTCTTACCGAATACAACGCGGACGGGTTAATCGTCGCGACGGCTACCGGTTCGACCGCGTACTCCTTGTCGGCCGGAGGTCCAATCGTTGCGCCCAATTCGGGCGTTTTTGTGATAACTCCGATCTGTCCTCATGTTCTGACCAATCGTTCGGTGATTGTCGCGGAAAGCTCGGTTATTCACCTAGAGCCAAGTCGCGGGGATCACGCGGTATTCCTCAGCGTCGACGGGCAGGAGTCGACGCAGTTTCTTCCCGGCGACTGTGTTACCGTACGCAAGGCGAGTGCTCCACTGCCGCTGGTTTTTCCCAAGCATCTCAGTTTTGCCGATGTGTTGCGATCCAAATTGCGTTGGAGTGGGAGTGCAATATGATTCGAATCAAGGAAATCCTTCTCCCGGACAATATCGTCCTGGAATTGGAGGCGAAAACCCGGGAAGAAGCAGTTCATGCTGTAGCCAAGACACTTCGCGGTGACAGTCGGATAGCTGATTGGCCGCTTTTCTACAAAACCCTTTCGGAATCCGATCGGAGCGCGCAGACTAATTGCGAACTGGGACTCACCATACCGCACAACCGGACTGACTCGGTCACGGGTATGGTAATGGCTTTTGGCCGATTAAAGTCCTCGTTGAATACCCCCTTGCATGAAATTCGTTACGTGGTAGTGCTCGGAATTCCCGAAACCATGGATGCAGATTATCTCCGGCTGGTCGGTGTATTAATGCGCGTGTTTCGCGATGATCAACTGCGTTCGGCATTGGATTCGACGTCGAGCCCACAAGAGGTGCTGAAAGTTTTTGAGGAAGGCGAGACGAAGCTGCGAAGCTGAGGGGTGTTGGCCGGGCGAGAAAAACCGGGCGAAAGTAGGCCTGTGAGCTGGCAGAGGGGCGACGGGAGGAGCGGTCGTGTACACCGCCGTCTGCGTCTTATCGTTTGCGGACAAGACCCGCTGAGTTTTTCGGTTTATGCGAAAGCAACCGTCTCTTACCAGGCCAAATATCCGGGTCGCCGGCTCCAGTGATTGGCCCGTGATCTGGAAAATATTCCGGTCGGTGATCAAGAAAGGCGACACCTACGCTTTCTCACCCGAACTAGACGAGGAGAGTGCGCATCAGATCTGGTTTGCTACCGGTTCGCAAGTTTTTGTGGCAGAGAGAGAGGGACGGGTGGCTGGAACTTTTTTCGTGAAACCCACTCAGCCCGGTCTCGGATCGCACGTGGCCAACGCAGGGTTCATGGTAGATCCTGAACTGCATGGCGCTGGAATTGGTCGGGCAATGGGCGAATTTGCGCTCGGTTGGGCGCGGGAACAGGGATATCGAGCCATGCAGTTCAATTTTGTGGTTTCGACCAACACGGGTGCGGTAACCCTTTGGAAGAAGCTCGGATTTGCGATCATCGGCACGATTCCCGGAGGGTTTCGCCATGGGCACCTGGGCTACGTGGATGTGTATGTGATGCACCGCGAGCTGTGATGCGGGCAGCCAGGAGGCCGGGAGTTAGGAGCTGTAAGGCCCTAGCCTTTCCTTTCACCCTTGTAATGTTGAAGCAAGCATCTTGTTAGATGCGCCGCTCAATAATGTAGCCAATAGTTGATACAACCCTTTATGAATCCAAAAAAAGCCATTATTCCGCCATTGGCGGCGCTGACCGCTGCCGCATTTCTAGCCGGCGGCACGCTTGCCTTCAGTGCTTCCGGTCCAGTTGACAACGGATCGAAGGCGAGTCTTGACCTGAGGGTCGACAATTCACCGCTAAACCGCGACGTAAAGCTTGGGAACTCTTTCGCACCGATCGTCAAATCCGTTACCCCAAGCGTGGTGAAGGTCTTTGTGACGACCGCCGCCCAACGCCAGCTCTCTGGCGCCGACATGGAGCAGTTCCGCCGGTTCTTTGGTCCGATGTTTCCGGACTTTGATCAGCAGCAATCCCCTAACCAGCATGCGCTGGGTTCGGGCGTCGTCGTTTCGCCGAATGGATATATCCTGACCAATAATCATGTCATCGAGAACGCGAAAGACATTCAGGTGGCATTGAATGACGGCCGCACCTTTAACGCGAAACTGGTAGGAACCGATCCCCAGACTGACGTTGCGCTGCTCAAGATTAACGCAAATAATCTGCCCGCATTGACGTTGGCGGACAGCGACGCCGTGGAAATCGGTGACGTTGTGCTAGCCGTCGGCAACCCATTTGGCATTGGTCAGACCGTTACCGAGGGAATTGTGAGCGCGAAAGACCGAACGAACATCAGCAGTGGCGATCAGGATGAAGATTTTATCCAAACGGATGCAGCCATTAACCCGGGCAACTCCGGTGGTGCCTTAGTTGATACCCAAGGTCGCCTGGTTGGAATTAATACCTCCATTCTTTCGCGGACCGGTGGTAACCAGGGTATCGGCTTTGCAGTTCCATCCAACCTTTGCCGCTGGGTGATGAATAGTCTCGTGCAGAACGGGAAGGTAACCCGCGGATTTCTCGGAGTCGTGATTCAAAATCTGACGCCGGACCTGGCGAAAGCGTTTAAAGTCGACCGATCGGTGGGGGCGCTTATTTCAGAAGTCAGTCCCAATGGCCCGGCGGATGCGGCCGGGCTCAAAAACGGTGACGTCGTGCTACAGTACGACAACAAACCCGTCGAAAACGCCAGCCAGCTTAAGTTGCGAGTTGCTGAAACCAATCCGGGCGTGAGTGTTCCGGTGGAAATTGACCGGAGCGGAGAGACCAAGACGGTCAGCGTGGTAGTCAAAGAGCGGTCGGGCAATTCGGTCGCCGCCAACCAGACTCCTAAGCCAGCAGAAGATGGCTCGCTCAACGGTGTGACGGTCCAAGACATGAGCCGTGAAGTGCGCGCGGAGTTGAAAGTGCCGGGCAACGTTCAAGGCGCGGTGATTGAGGAAATTGATCCTGCTTCTCCGTCGTATGAGGCTGGTCTGCGGGTCGGCGATGTCATTACCGAAATCAACCATCGCCCGATCAAAAGCGCGCAGGAAGCTGTGGATGCGACCAGCGCTAAACCCAACGGTCAAACGTTGGTAAAAGTTTATCGGAACGGTGGAAGCCAGTACGTAGCAGTCCGCGAAGGTTCCGAGTAAGGCGGTGATTGGGTCGGTTCGCCGGGTTGGAATAGGCTACCCGCATTCGCGCAGGCGAATGCGGGCGTAGCCGCAACCGGAGCCAGATAGCAAATAGAAAATCACATTCCGACTTCGTGTTCCGCAATCCGCAGTTCGCATTTCTCCACCCTACGTCCTTTGCTCCGATGACAATCCCTCTTTCTGAGTCGGAAAATATCTGCGATGTTGAAGCTCAGTCTATGCGAGCGCTCGTGGTGGAGGATGACGAAAAGATCGCCTCATTTGTTAGCAAAGGATTAAAGCAGAACGGTTTCGCGGTAGATTGCACTAACGACGGCGAGCGCGGCCTGGATCTGGCGAGTACGATCGCCTACGATGTGGCTATCCTCGATCTGATGTTGCCCAAACTGGATGGGCTCTCGCTGCTGCGTCGTTTACGGCAGCAAAAAGTGCAGACACCGGTGCTGATTTTGAGCGCGCGAGCGAGTGTCGATGATCGCGTAATCGGCCTGCAAACCGGTGGCGACGATTATGTGACCAAGCCCTTTGCCTTTTCAGAGTTGCTGGCTCGGGTTCAAGCGCTGATTCGCCGGGCCAGCCATGCGCAAGAGCCAACTCAGTTAGCGGTTGCCGATCTCTCCATGAATCTGGTGACGAGAGAAGTGAGTCGCGCCGGTAAGGCGATCGAACTACACCCGCGTGAATTCTCGTTGCTCGAGTTCCTGCTCCGCCATGTTGGTCGGCCGGTAACCAAAACGATGATTTTGGAGCATATTTGGGACTTTCATTTCGATCCGCAAACCAATGTCGTTGACGTCCTGATTCATCGACTTCGAGCGAAAGTAGACAAGGGTTTCTCGATCAAGCTCATCCACACCATTCGAGGAGTGGGGTATGTTGTTAAAGCGGATTGAGCGGCTCTGGCACAGCTTCACGGTTCGACTAAGCCTTTGGTACGCAGCTACGTTCACATTTAGCGCAGTTGTTCTATTTGCGCTGCTCTACTTGCTATTGATTTCCTTTTTCGAGCGAAGTGAACGGGAGATCATTCAAGAACGGCTGAAAGAATGCGCTGCCGTCTACGAAAGCAGAGGCTTGCGAGCGCTCAAAGACACTGTCAATCAACGACAATTCACCGAGAACGAAGGCCCGTTCTTTGTCGAAGTGACCGGACCGCTCGGCAATGTCGCGTTGTTGGTTGCGCCGGCTGATTGGGTCGATTTTAACAATTTGAATTCGATGTTCGCAGATGCTAATTCGAATTCGGCTTGGCTGCGAATACCCAAAGACAAGCGCAGCGATTTCATCATCGAATCAACGCCGCTCTCCGATGGAGCAACGCTGCGAGTGGGTCGAAGCAGCAGCCGACCGGAAACATTGCTCGGACCTTTCTTCACCTCTTTTCTGGTTGTTATCGTGCCAACATTGATCCTGGCGATTGCCGGTGGCTCGGCCTTCGCTCATCGCGCAACCGCTCCGGTCCGGCAAATGCTGAAGACGGCGCGCTCGATTATTAGTACGGGGAACTTGGGCGAACGCGTTCCGGCGAGCCAAGCCCAGAGCGAGCTGGCCGAATTGGCGCGTCAATTTAATCAGGTGCTGGACAAGAATCAGGCGTTGATCCGCGGAATGCGGGAGGCGCTCGATAATGTGGCCCACGATCTGCGTTCTCCGTTGGCTCGGCTGCGAGGCACCGCCGAACTGGCATTGCAAACAGATACTCCGGAAGCGGCCAGGGAAGCGCTGGCCGACTCGGTGGAAGAGTCGGATCGCGTGCTGACAATGCTCAACACACTCATGGAAGTCACGGAGGCGGAAAACGGAATGATGCGATTGCGCCGGACGCACTGTTCGGTTTCAGAGCTTTTAGAAGAAGTGTTGGAGATCTACCGAGTGATAGCAGAGGAGCGAACGATCGAGATCAAGACCGACTTGGCCGAAGAATGTTATGCCGATATCGATCCGAACCGAATGCGTCAAGCTTTCGCGAATTTGATCGACAACGCGGTCAAATACACGGAACCGGGTGGGACGGTTGAAGTGGGCTGTCATCGCGTTGCTGAAGGGATTCGGGTGACCATTCGAGACAATGGGATTGGAATCCCGCCGGGCGAACAGAATCGAATTTGGGATCGCCTCTATCGCGGCGATAAGAGCCGGTCACAGCGCGGCCTGGGCCTTGGGTTAAGCCTGGTAAAAGCTGTCGTTGAAGCGCATGCCGGCGTAATTACCGTTCAAAGCGAGATCGGTAAGGGCTCGGAATTCAGTGTTCTGCTCGCGGCCGCGCATGATTCGGCAAAACCGATCCCGCAACCGGTGGCGACGGCGTAGCCTGATGCTCGCTAGCGAGCCTTTTGGCTTAGGTGATAGGACATATAGGG
>DASTDH010000021.1:0-3119 GCA_035710445.1 Chthoniobacterales bacterium | reverse complement strand
CTTCTCATGGAAGGCCATTTCACTCAGAATCACTGCTGCAGAGAACACAAGTTGAGAAAGTCGTGGCTTTGAGCGCCTGTTGGGGATGTGGGATGATGGGGATCAGCCCGATGCGAAAGACCATCCCAAGCCCAACGGTTGGAAGTTCTATATCGCCATGACACCCTTGGTCTACGTGCTCCTCTTCGTATCTTCGTGGCTCTGGTTGCGCCAAGGGCAACTCACTCACCGTTCACGGTTGTTGAGTTCACCGGCGGAAATCGCCGTCTTTTCGGCAATCGGGACGCTGTGTGTCGTCATTGCCACTGCCTTTGATGCAAAACGCAGATAAGATTTCTCTTAGTATCTACCCAAAGCATCTCCTCGGTTGAAGAAAACAGGTCATTGCGCTCAAAACCCCTGGTGAGGGTCAATGAGCGAAATAGAGATTCGTTACCGACCTGTAAATCAACCGTCAGAACTCGAAGACTCTTGTCTTCTCCGAAATTTGAAGTTCCTCGATTGCCCAAACCTGTTTTGTAAAAGCGAGGAATTTCTTAGCTTCACCAAGGAGTTGTCTGTCTTTAAGCTGGATGGCGAGCTTTCCAAGGAGCAGATGGCAGCGCGGATCTTCCGCGGTAACATGCCCGACCAGTTCCAACGCTACATCTCGAGCACATAGGAAGTGCCCGTTTCTTGCTGCCGACCGCGCGTAGTCCCAGTACAAGCCGGAACGGGCGATCTGGGACGCCTTCGCAATTTGCCAAGCCTGAATCACCTTGGCTGCGCTGTTCAGGGATGCGGCATGGATCGTGCAAAAAACATTGCATCGCGGACAGCGGTCTAAGGCAACGTGAGTAACACCGGCTTGCTCGACAAAGTGCCGGATGACGAAGACAACGTCCTTGGCGCTTGAGCAAAAGTATTCGAAGGACTGCTCGGGAGCGGCCTCGCTGGCGTAATCGCTGGCCCGCAGCGGGTTGGAGAAGGCCAGCAGGCATCCTCCCTCTTGACCGTCCAGGCGCAACTGCAATAAACCATTGCCCGCCTTAAGAAAAGTCAGGAAGCTGGGCGCATCTTCATCCACCGGTTGAGCGACCAAATCGGCCTCGATCCGGTCGCGCCATTGTTGGTAGTCCGAGGAAGCCTCTCGCTCCGCAAGGTCCGGTGGAAGACCGCGACTTGGTACAGCTTTTAATAGCGAGTAGAAAGGAACAGTGTCCTTCCTAGCACGCGAGAACCATCGAAGCATCCGGTGAGTCCGAGTAACGCACAGAGTCTCGCACGTGATCCTTGGCATGTCCAGTGCGAAGGGTTTCGCGTGGGCATGCACGGTGTGGAATTGGATTTTGGATTAGAGAGTGCAGCCGATGGAGTGCTATAAGCGATGGGTGTGGTAACCAGTCGATAGCGCTCCTTGACGATCGTCAGCGTCACCTCCCCGACTCTGCCAACAACTCCTTCAGGTACTCTTGCCATATTGCCGCCCAGGTGTGTGTGCCGTGGCCGTGCGTCTGCTCTGAGGCTGGGATCAGCACGAACTTTCCGTTCTTGACGCGCTTGATTTCGCGTTCGGCGATACCAAGGTCGGGCGGGTTGATGAAATCGTCGGCGGAGTTTACGAACATGACTGGGGCCTGGATTGTTTCCAGCTTTGGCGATGGATCGTAGTTGCGCGAGGCGTTTACAGCGTAGAGCATGTCGTTGGCGTCGAGAGTCGCGGTGATGCGCTTCATCGAATCGTCGAGGTACTTGTCGGCGGCGTCGCGCGTGGGAAGAGCCTTCTGCATGGGGAGCGGCGCGCTGCCGGCGATCAGCAGAAAATCCGTCGCGATTTCCAGCGCGGCACGCGGTTCCGTCGTGTAGTCGCCGTTTTTCCAGTCGGGGTCGTGGCGGATGCCGTCGATGACCATCTTGCGCCACAGGCGGTTGCGTCCGACGATCTGCACCGGAAGGCACGCTAGGGGCATGAGGGCGTCCATGAAATCGGGGTAGGTCTCGCCCCAGACCCAGGAGTGCATGCATCCCATGGACGTGCCGAGGATGAGGCGAAGATGGTTCACACCCAGACCCTTCTCAAGCAACTCATGCTGCGCGGCGACCATGTCGTCGTAGTCGTATTCAGGAAAGTGCGCGTGGAGGCTGTCGCTGGGCTTGCTGGATTTTCCGTGGCCGACGTTGTCCGGAAGGATGATGAAGTAGCGAGTCGCGTCGAGGAGTTGGCCGGGGCCGAAGAGCACGTCGGCGAATTGCGGGGCGAGGAATTGGTGTCCGGTGCCTCCGGTGCCGTGGAGAATCAGGACGGCATTGGTGATTTTGCCGCTCGCATTGCGCTCGGGCTTGCCGAAAGTCGTGTAGTGCAGGCGCAGTTCTGGTAACGTCTCGCCGGATTTGAAGTGGAAGTCGTGGGTGGTGTAGTCGGCTTCGGCGGGAGCGGGTTTGTTGGCGGATGCCGGCTGCTGCGCAAATGAACCGTGGGCAAAACTCACGACCGGAACCAGGAGAACTAAACGAACCAGGCAATGCAAGATCATCCCTCTCTCTCCAATCGAACGGGTCTTATCGAACCGCGTGCCCGACGACACAGGCATTGGTGACCTAAGGTAAGATACCGGCTACAGGTTCGCAAGGGCCCCAGCAGATTGAGGAGCAGCCAATGTTAGAGCGCAAAGCGCTTCTTCTCTTCGCTACCGTCGCTCTGTCCACCGCCGCACGATCACAGACTACGGCTCCACAACCAGCTTCGCATCCAGTTCGAGTCGTCTCGATCGGCTTTGGTCCAGCCGCAAACATGATTTCGTCTGTCACGAACGCGCCGTTTAGCGGCGTACTCAGTTCGCAACTCGACCAGACGCTCGATGACGGCACACACATAAATCGCGAGAACCAGGAAGTGGTAATGCGCGACCGCCATGGGCGCATTTATCGTGAGCGGACCGTCAGGAGCAGTGGCACGGGAGCGCACGACATCCAACTGATCACTCTGCTGGACCCAAGCCGGCATGTGCAATATCTGTGCATGCCTCTTAAAATCTGCCGGACGATTCGGTACCGCGATCCGTCCGGTCTCCGGCATCCGCCTGGTTTCGACTCGAGGAAAGATATGAACATTACAGTTGAAGACCTGGGCACGGACAATA
>DASTDH010000020.1:0-11520 GCA_035710445.1 Chthoniobacterales bacterium | reverse complement strand
CGCTTCGGTGGTCAAGCGCTCGCCCCGTTTGGGGTCATTGGCGAAGAGCTCTCGGAGATGCAATTCCCGGATCTTTTCATAGTGAGACTCGAGGGCTTTCCACCCCGAACGCGCGGTGATTGATTGGATTCCTGCCGTCATATTCGTATTCGTTTCGTTTTGTGTACCAAGAAGGAGTTCTGATGGACGAGCTTTTACCGGAGCGAAAGGTTTACGGGCGCCCACATCCTCCCAGAGGCGAAATCCTCCAAGGAACGCATTGGCATTGTCGCCTGCTCGACAACCGGGAGGAAGCTCCTTCAAATATTTGACGTTTCCTCCCCCCAGGACCACGTCCTCGGCCACGAAAGCTCCGATGAATCGCGCCACAACGTCGGCGACACATTGCCGCCATTCCTTTTTTCCAAGCCGCACCAATCCGCGGGTGCCGACATAGTCTTCAAAGTTGCCCTTCTTATAAGGAAGAGTGCACAGCTCGAGCGGCACAACGATGCCTTCAACCACCAAAGCGGAACCAAGACCGGTTCCCAGGCCTAGAAAAAGCATTTTCCCGCCCTGGTAACTTCCCAAGGCTTGCATCGCTGCGTCATTGATCAATTTGACCGGGCACCCGAAGCCCGTTTCGTAATCAAACCCGACCCAGCCCCGTCCCAGATTGTGAGGTTCTGCCCCAGGTCGACCCTGACGAATCGGCCCCGGATAACCGATTGATACCACCTCATACTTCCACTCGCCGGCGAGGTTTTTAACTTCGGACACCATCGATTGGGGCGTCATCGCCGGCCCCGAGGGAATTTTTCGCGGTTTGTCCTGACCCGTTGCCAGGACTTTGATGTTATGCCCACCTACGTCACAGACCAGCACGTTCATGGCAAAGTTCCTACCGAAAAAAAGACTTTTAGCCGACGTTTTATTGTTGAGCTGCGCAATGATGAACCATTCGAGCAGCTCTTGGCAGTCCGCGAATTTATTTTTCGAATTTTGATTGAGCAAACCATGAGTCTCGAGTTGGGATAAAGGTAGTCGCTGGCGTATGCTCAGTCTTCGTCTTACCCGATCTCACTTGATATGGCCAGAACCGTTGCGCCTTGCCTGAAAGCCTTACTCTATCGACTGATTGACTATGCGGGCACGTTCCCGCCGGCAACGCTGCCCTGCGGCACCGTCATCGGCAATTACCAGATGTACCGCAGCAGCGAACATTCGTGGATGTTGCGCTGGCTGGTAGTCGCGGCAGCGGAGCTGGAACATGTGCCGCGGGATTTGGACGGATCGCTGGCGGTATTGAGCGATGCGGATGAACCCCGCGCAGCAGTCATTGAATCCAAACGAATCGTTGGGACCGGGCGGCCAACCTATTGCGAGGCTCCGCCCTGCGACCTGGATGAAGTGCAGCGGGCGGGGTGCTTTGCCAAGTTCCGGGCCGCAGGTGTGACGCCGGAAGCGATCCCGACCGTTCAAGATCTGGCCGCGTTTATCGTAGCCTGCGCAGACCGGAGACTCCCGTTCAAGCTGACGGCTGGATTACATCATCCGATTCGAGCGCTGCATCCGCTTACCTATCAGCGCAATCCGCCACGGGCGATAATGCATGGGTTCTTGAACGTGCTGCTCGCGGCCGCCTTCGTCTGGCAGGGGAAGCGGAATATTGAACCGATTCTGGCCGAGACTGACCCGAACGCTTTTCGGTTCGACGAACGTGCGCAATGGCGGGACTGGTCGCTCGATGGGTCCCAGATTCGTGAGGTACGCCGGCAGTTCGCCCATTCCCTTGGTTCGTGTTCATTCGACGAGCCGGTCGAGGGTCTCCAAGCATTGGGACTTCTGTAGCAAGGACCTAAAGTATGATCGACCAGACACATGATCCTGCGTTGCGGAGCTGGGTCGAGTCAGCCAATCGGCCAGGATGCGATTTTCCAATCCAGAATTTACCAGTTGGAGTATTCCAACCCCCGGGCAAGGGCCGGATGCGATTGGGCATTGCGATCGGAGATTTCATCCTTGATGCCGGCGAGTGGCTGGCTGGAGACACGCTGAACGGATACCTGGCACTATCGGCTACGCAGCGCCGCGACTTGCGCCAGGAATGGAGCAAGGCGCTGGAAACGGGGGCGGCCGAGCGACCGCTCTATTCACAGGGTGAGTGTGCAATGCGATTGCCTGCGTTCGTAGGCGATTATACCGATTTCTACGCTTCGATTCATCACGCAACCAACGTTGGCCGAATATTCCGGCCGGATAATCCATTGTTGCCCAACTATAAACACCTGCCCATCGCCTATCATGGACGCTGTTCTTCGCTGATGGCGAGCGGGACGCCAGTGCAGCGGCCCTCCGGACAACTGGGTGAGGGATGCTTCGGTCCGACCGGCGAATTGGACTACGAATTAGAACTAGGCGCGTTTCTCGGCCCGGGAAATCGCCAAGGCCATCCAATCTCTGTGCGAGAGGCTCTGCAGCACGTTGCCGGTGTCAGTCTATTGAATGACTGGTCGGCACGAGATATTCAGCGCTGGGAGTATCAGCCTTTGGGTCCATTCCTTTCGAAGAATTTTGCCACTTCGCTATCGCCGTGGATCGTCACGATGGAGGCACTCGCGCCGTTTCGAACCGAGGCTCCTGCTCACGATGTCCCGCTGCTGCCTTATTTACAGGAGCCCGGGCGAGGTGGGTTCGATATCACCGTGGAGGCCTGGCTGCGGACTCCGGCGATGTCGAAGCCGGTCCGGTTGAGCCGAGCCTCGTTTAAAGAATCGTATTGGACTTTAGGACAAATGATCGCACATCACACGTCCAATGGTTGTCCGATTCGGCCGGGCGATCTAGTAGCAACTGGAACGATTTCAGGACCGGAGAAAGAGAACCGGGGCTGTCTTCTCGAATTGACCTGGAAGGGGGCCGAACCGGTCAGATTGCCAGCCGGGGAGCAGCGAACCTTTCTGCAAGACGGTGATGAATTGACTCTGACCGGATACTGTATCCGGGAGGGCTTCACCCGGATCGGAATGGGATTCTGCCGGGGAACCATTCTGGCGGCAGGCGAGTACCAGGGTAAGCAGTAAGCGGCGATTAGTCCATTAAATAGCGGCCCTGGCGGGTGCGGACAGGAATCGCATTCGGCGCTTGGCGATAGACCGGTCCCGGAGGGACTTTGTGAAAGTAGCCCCGCACTTTAGCGTGGCGTGAGCGGTTTTTAGAGGCGATACGTCTCGGAAGGGACGATAGACCATCTTTGTGGCTCCGCTAATTGAACGATATCGAAGGCCGAAAGAACATTGCCTTCTTTCGTCCCTAACGGGACGCTCGCTGATTTGGACGCCGACCCCACACTAAAGTGTGGGACTACGTTCACAGAGCCCCTCCGGGACGACTATGCTCCGCATACCCCTGATAGTGATAGTGGCGCCGAGGTTCACCTGTGGAGGAAGACACAACGTTCTAGCACGATTTCGGTGATGCGGTGTTTCCTGGAGAGCGTTAATCGCCTCGAGCTGGGTCGCAGCAAATGGCTGTGTTCGCGCCAACTTATAAAACATGGCACAAATGAGTTGTAATTGCAGCACAACTCTGCCAATATTGCTGAAATGAAACACACAATATACTTTTGTTGTTTTACTCTATTGCTGGGCGCAGCTGCAATTGCTCCTGCCTACGGACAAGACTCTGGCACTGCGCAAACCGGTCCTGGTACCTCTCTCCAGAGCGGGGCTCAAGGCGAAACCAAGAAGCGCCACGCTTCGCCGGATGCGATCAAGAAACGCCAGCTCAGCGTTTTGAAAAAAGAAGCGGCCCTGACTGCCGATCAAGAATCGAAGGTGACTCCCATCATCAGCAAATACGTCGATGATGTGGTCGCATTAAAGAATGATACATCCCTGGTCGGAGCCGCTAAAAGAGAGAAACGAAAGACACTGCATACGCAATACGTAAATGACATCGATGCCGTCTTGACTCCCGATCAACAAAAGAGTTGGGCAGCCGCCAATGCCGCGCGCTTGGAACGCTTGCGTTCCGCACGAGCCGCCGCGAAACCAAGCGCTTCTGCCGGGGAGAACGAGTAGCACTAGCGAACAGAGACAAATGCTCCCTCTCCATCGATGCTATCGAGCATCGCGGGGAGGGAGTGACCTTCCTCGTGTGCAACGGATCGACTAATTACAGCGGCGACGTCTCCGACGAAGCCAGAAAAGGAAATTAAAGCCATCGCAGTTCGAGCCGGCGAAGTCGGAAGCTGTGACTCAGGAAAGCACTGGGGCGGCGTTAGAGCAGGTCGGACAGAAGCTCGCAGAACTGGGCCCACGGCCGCACTCGAGCGCCCGGTACGAAGCGCTTGGTTCGCGGCAACGCAGTCTGATCTAGCTGACGCTTATCGCTTTGCAGTCGGTGCGCCTTTGCGTGACAATACCTTTTTACTAACCAGACCATGCGACTAGAAGGCAAATCGGCGGTGGTAACCGGCTCTGCGACCGGGATCGGGAAAGCGATCGCGGAAGGATTCGCCAGGGAAGGTGCGCGTGTCGCGATCGCTGACCTCAATTTACCGGGAGCGGAATCAGTTGCCCAGGAAATCCAATCGCGAAAACAGACCGCGATTCCGGTGCAGATGGATGTTTCCAATGAAAAATCGGTAGAGTCAGCCTTTGCAATTGTTGCCAAAGAATTCGGCGCGATCGATATCCTCTTCAGCAATGCCGGAATTCAGATAATACATCCGATTGTCGAGTTCTCGTTTGCGGACTGGCAAAAGATTATCGCGGTTCATCTCGACGGCGCATTCCTGACGACTAGGGCGGCAATGCGATCAATGATCGCCAGCGGACGAGGCGGATGTGTCCTGTATACCGGATCAATCCACTCCCATATTGCTTCTCCAAATAAGAGCGCCTATGTAGCAGCCAAACACGCCCTCGGTGGACTGACGAAATCAGTGGCAAAAGAAGGCGCGAAACACAAGATCCGGGCGAATCTCATTTCGCCCGGCTTTGTTCGCACTGCTTTAGTGGAAAAACAGATTCCCGAACAGGCGCAACAACTGGGTATCACCGAAGAAGAAGTGGTCAAGAATGTGATGTTAGGAGCAACCGTGGATGGCGAATTTACTTCCCTGGAGGATCTGGCGGAAACGGCGATTTTCCTGGCCGCTTTTCCGAGCCTGGCGTTGACCGGCCAATCGATCGTGGTCAGCCATGGCCATTTCATGCACTAGAGCGAGAGACAAAGATCCCATGCCATAGCGCACTTGGTTCATCACAGGCATCAGCGGCGGCTTTGGTCGCCTGTTAACCGAGCAACTGCTCGAACGCGGCGACCGGGTCGCCGGGACCGCCCGCAAGCTGGAGGTGGTCGACGACCTGAAAACGCAGTACGGCGACCAGCTCTGGCTTGCCTCGCTGGATTTGACCGACACATCCGCCATCCATCGCGTCGTCAATGAGGCGTTTTCTGCATTCGGTCGCATTGACGTGATCGTCAACAACGCAGGCTGGCGCTTGGCAGTGACGCCTATACGATGATTCACAACGCGTTGACAGAACGTTTCGCCGCGCTCGAAGCGCAGAGGGATTTGGCGATATCATCCGACTTTATCGCTCCGTCCGCAGATTAAGAAGTGCATCCGAGCTCATACCCAATCAATTGCCGAGAGGAAAAAGTTGGTTGTCACGAATGGTCGTTTGCGGCAAGAATGGCGGATTCATGCAGCCCCCTATGTATATTCTTTTTTCCCCGGATCGGAACCAGAATGTGGGACGTTCGCTTCTCGTACTCCCATGGAAATCGTGCGGCGCGACTCTACAGATCGCTCAAGCTAAACTTTCGTCTGCTAGCCAGGGAGGTTGTCACCGATGAGTTCGTCAGCCACCAATTCTGTGGAAACGGGGAATCATCGCGGAATGCTGACCAAAGCGGTGATCGCAAGTACTGTTGGCACTGCGATCGAGTGGTATGATTTTTTCCTCTATGGAACTGCCGCCGGCCTTGTCTTCGGCAAACTATACTTTCCCAGCGCTGACCCAAACATAGGTACCCTTTCCGCGTTTGGCACTTACGCAGTTGGATTCGTCGCACGCCCGGTAGGTGCAGCGATTTTCGGGCATTTCGGGGACCGGATCGGTCGTAAGGCTGCACTCATCGCAACGTTGCTCCTGATGGGAATCGCAACGATGCTCGTCGCGTTTGTGCCGGGCTATTCTCAGATCGGTATCTGGGGCGGTGTAATTCTTGTTATCCTGCGCTTCATCCAGGGTGTTGGTGTAGGAGGAGAATGGGGTGGTTCGGTACTGCTGGCAATGGAATGGGCCAAGACCAATAAGAGTCGCGGACTTATCACTTCATGGCCCCAGTTCGGCGTGCCGGTTGGCCTATTCTTGTCAACCATCGCCATGAACGGTTTTAGCGCTCTCTCCGGGGAGCATTTCTTTGAGTGGGGTTGGCGAATTCCATTCATACTTAGCGGCGTCCTGATTATAATCGGCCTCTGGATCCGCCTGGGGATTCTTGAGACTCCGGTTTTCGCGAGACTCACCGCCGAGAATAAGATCGAAAGCGCACCAGTACTTGAGGTGATCAAGCGGCAGCCGAAATCGATCCTATTGTCAGCTCTGGTGCGTTTGGCGGAACAAACTCCGTTCTATATTTTCACGGCCTTTATTATCGCCTACGCAACCCAGCAATTAAAGTTGGACCGCAATTTTGTCCTGAATGCGGTTTTGGTTTTCGCCTGCGTCGAATTCTTCACGATTCCATTGGCCGGATACCTCTCGGATAAAATCGGCCGAAAGCGGATGTATTTGATCGGAGCAGGTTTCGCTATTGTTTTCGGCTTTATCTACTTCGGGTTACTTGGCCTTGGAAATGTGACAATCAGCTTTTTCACAATCGTTTCAGGAGCAATTGCTCACTCGATTGTGTATGGGCCTCAAGCCGCTTTGATCGCGGAACAATTTACGCCGCGTATGCGGTATAGCGGCTCTTCGATCGGCTATCAGCTTGCGTCGGTGATTGCCGGCGGTCCGGCGCCGTTGGTAGCGCAAGCTCTCTTCCTTCAGTTCCATTCCGGAACGCCTATTGCGATCTATATGAGCATTTGTGCAGCGATCGCGTTTGCGGCTGCCTTAGGAATGACCGAATACTCCCAGCGCGCGATTCACGAAGAGTACGCCCATGTCGGAGGTGCCAAGAGGGCATAGGCAGGTAGGGGCGGTCCGTCCCGGGGCGCCGGAACCGTTTTCTTCGGCCTAACGAAGCTCACTCCTGGACCCGGCCGGTCGCGAAGCGACACGTCCAACCGTTTCAGGTGACCTGCGCGGATTCTGGCCCTACGACTTCCAGGCTGTGATATCAGCAGAAGCCACATAGTCGTCGAGTTTGCCGTGCTCGTCGCTCCGAATGAATTCGCTACTCTTTCTTTTGATCTGCACCTCAACGCGCTGAAAACCAGCCGCAGCCAACCATTCCTTTACCTCTTCAACTGCAGCAGCTCCGGAAATGCATCCAGTATAGGCCGCCGCATCCGCCTTGAGAGCCTTGGGTAGAGGCGCAATCGCCACCATGTCGGCGACGGCAAAACGTCCGCCGTTCTTCAAAACCCGAAAGGCTTCGCGGTACACCCTCTTCTTGTCCGTTGAAAGGTTGATCACGCAATTGGAGATCACCACGTCCGCGGTTTGGTCGGCAACCGGTAAATTTTCAATTTCGCCTAAGCGGAACTCGACATTGGCGTACCCGCCGGAATCGGCATTCTTCCTCGCTTTTGCCAACATCTGTGGAGTCATATCAACACCGATGACTGATCCGGCCGGACCGACCTCCTTTGAGGCAAGAAAACAATCGACTCCTCCTCCGCTGCCGAGATCAACGACGGTTTCTCCCGGTTGCAGTTTGGCGAACGAAAGAGGATTACCACATCCCAGACCCATCTCCGAATCGTCTGGGAGAGCCTCCAGATCCTCCCGCGAGTAACCAAGCCTCTGCGAAATATTCTCGTCGCCGTCGCAGGCATTTGTTTCCGAACAGCAACTCGTCTTGCCTTCTGCGATATCGGCGTAATGTTCGCGCACCTTCTCTCGAATATCGGTTTCGTTCATCGTCTCGCTCTCCTTAAAGATCTTTCTCCTGTTCTCCGATTTGCCTGGTGGCGTGCTCCAGGCGTAACCGGTCGAGCTTTTCAAAAGGAAGGTTACAAAGCAGGTCAACCCGCCGATAGATCTGCTGAGCGATCGTCCAGAAGTATCGATAAGTCTCTTCGTCAGAACCCTTGAATTCTGCTGGATCCGGCGAAGACCAGTGGGCGGTGATCGGTTGCCCCGGCCATACTGGACACGTTTCCTTGGCATTATCACAGACGGTAACTACAAAATCAAAAACGACCTCTTTGTACTCGTCCCAAGACTTCGGTCTGGCTCCGGAAGCATCAATCTTGAAGGACTCCTGCAAGACGCGCACGGTATAGGGATTGAGTTGTGGACGCGGATCCGCGCCGGCGCTGTAGGATTCGAAACGACCCTGGCCGAGTTTTCGAATGAGGTACTCTCCGAAAACGCTTCGAGCGCTATTGCCGGTGCAAAGAAATAAGATTTTGAAGGGACGACGGATGCTCATAGAGGATGGATTTGGGTGAGCCGGCGAGTCCGGCGGGTGGCGGGGATTCTAACACAGGCGGAGAATCGTGATGCTTTGAGAATTTCCTTCAAACGAACGAGATCCCGTTTGAAGATTGGGTCGAACTTGGCGCATTCCGCCAAGGACTTGAGGTTCACTTCGAGCTCGGGCGGGCAAGGGGAAACGATCTGATAGATCTTCCAGGTTTGAACTCTCCTAAACTCTACCAAACCGGCTTTGCGCAGGTAAGCCAGATGTTGAGAAACGTTGACCTGTGGTAGCCCGATAACCTCCTGAAAATGGCAGACGCAGACCGGCTGCTGAATCAGCAAATGCAGGATCCGCAAACGGGAGAAATCGGAAAACGACTTGTAAATGTCGGTAAGTTCCAGTGCCACTGATTTAGCAAACACCTGAAGCTGATATAAGTCAATACGTATATAAGCAACTAATATTGGTCCCCCCATCATGCCGCGGTTAGTTGCCTGCCTCAACCAGGGAAAGGCGCACAGTTTACCGGCGATAGTTCTAACTGTAACTGGCCGATCCCGGATTGATGCGGATAGGCCCCTCTCGTGCATTGCGCACGGCGGTGTTTTGCACGAGTAGGAGAGTTTCTTTCGATAAGAGTTGACGACCGATAGCGTCGATTGCTTCAATCACGCAGGTTTACCAAGCCACTCGGCTTGAAAGGGATTTTTAACGTCAACCCTAGATGAAACATGGACCAGTTTCGATTCGTTGACCGGATTCCCCGGTCGAATGCAAATACGCGTCTTTTTGTGCGCGCCCCTCGGTTCTTCACCAACTTCCATTCACTGTGAGTAATCGGCAGCCTCGCGTCGGTTAGTCTGCTTTGGGCTACCCGTCCAGCTTTTGCTGACGAACGAGGGAGACTAGAGAAAAAGTGGGTGGCCACTTGGACCACCGCACCGCAGGACGTTTTTCAGGGTAGTTCAAGCCCCGCCTTGGTTAACTTTGCCTTCCCCAATCCTACTAGCGAGGGAGCAAACAACCAAACTTTGCGCATGATTGTGAAGCCTGATTTGTGGGGAAATACGATCCGCCTGCGCTTCTCCAATACGTGGGGAACCCAGCCCGTCACTTTCGGCCGAGTCACGGTTGGCCTCCAGGCCTATTCGGGAAACATTTTACCAGAGACGAATACTCCGGTTACTTTCTCTGGCCGTCCGTCTGTGACCATTCCGGTAGGGCAGGAGATATTTAGTGATCCCGTGTTCCTGCGATGGGTCGAAATGGGCGAGAACGAAAGAGACGGCGTCGATCCGGTGGTCGATGGCCATAATCTGGCGGTCTCCATTTATGTTCAAGGCACGAGCGGACCGATGACCTATCATTCTACTGCCCTGATGGAATCGTTTCTGAGCCAGCCCAATGCTGGAGATCTAACTGGTCAGGATGACGATCTTAATTTGCCATACGAGACCAATCACTCGTTCTTTCTCGACGCCATTGATGTGCTGGCGCCGGCCGATACCCGAGTTCTGGTAGGTGCGGGGAGTTCATCGGTGGACGGGTCGATCACTACGCCGGACAACAACGACCGTTTTCTCAACTGGATGTCACGTCGACTGCATGCGGCCTATGGCAATCATGTCTCCGTGGTAAATGAAGGCATCGGCGGCGATACTGCCGGTATTCCTCAGGTGTTGCCCCTCCGTCAGGTTCTTCCTCAACGTTTCAATCGTGATATCCTCGGTGTATCCGGTGTCACCGATGTCGTCTTTTACGCTGGCACAAACGACTTTGGCGACGGAGTTCCGCCGGCACAAAGCATTGCTTCATTGACAAGCATGGTTGGAATACTCCACTCCCACGGGATCAAGGCGATCGGCGCAACGCTTATTTCCAATATCGGCCAGGCCGGGACAACTCAAGCCACCTACGACGCCCACAACCAGATCAACGCTTTCATTCTCCATTCCGGAGTTTTCGATAGTACGGCTGACTTTTACACGGCTACTGCCGACCCGATCACGAAGATCCTGCTGCCACAATACGCGACCCATAGCGATCCTAATGGTACGCCCGATTTCCTGCACGTGGGGCGGGCGGGTGCGGAAGCAGAGGCCAACACCTTGGATATCAGTTTCTTCGCGCCCAATCAGCACTGGAAACCGAACGCCACGTTGTCGATGACAAAGTGAGGTGGGCAGAGAACTCCGACAACGGTGACTGGTGCTCGGTGGTTAGGAATCGGCTTAGAGCCCTACCATTGCCGGACCGATCCGAGCGCATCATCAATTTAACCGAAAGGTGATGGGTAATTCGTATGTGCCGCTGGTACTTGGAGCCGGAACCCAATTTGCGCGGATCCAGCTCGCCGCGGCACTGGCCAGAATCGCTGGACCGTTGCCGTGCGCGGCGACGATCCGGCCGCTCGGAATAGTAAGTGTGACGGTTACATCGCCGGTGATCTGCATCTCTCGTGCCGCGCTCGGATAGGGCGGCTTAGGCTGCGCCAGAAAGAGTCCGGAACGCGAGCCGCCTTTGCCCGTTCCGGTGCTGACCCCGTTAGCTAAGCCTTGGTTGCCGCTCGAGGTGGCGACCGGATTAGAATGAGAAGGGACCGGCTGCTCCGGCGGTTTTACCGGAGGCCGAGGCCGCGATTGCGGCGAAGGAACGGGCGTCGGAGTGGGAGCAGGAATCTCGAACTCTGGTGCCTGATCCAAGGGTGGAGGCGTTGGTTCCGGGTCGGGAGGAGGCGTCGGTTCGGGCAGAGGCGGCTGTTCGGGTTGTTCCGCTTCCGGATCACCCTGCGGGGGCAGGTCGTTGATATCGACGGAGGTAAGCTGAATCAGATTCACTGCGCGCGGAATCTGTAGCCAGTAAGCGCCTAGAATGGCCCCCACGTTGAGCACGAACGACAGGACGAGAAACCAGACTAAGGAGCCTTCTTTC
>DASTDH010000019.1:0-3449 GCA_035710445.1 Chthoniobacterales bacterium | reverse complement strand
CGGCAACTATTGGCGTGTGCTCTCGCATCGCACTTGTTTAGGGTACGCACTCGTCGGTGGTTTGAGTTTCTGTTGTCTGTTCGCCTATGTCTCTGGATCGGCTTTTGTGTTCATCGAGGTGTTCAAAGTAGACGCGCACGTTTATGGCGGCCTCTTTGCTCTGAACGCTCTTTGCATTGCGATTGGAGCCTTCACCAGTGGAAAGCTCGCTTCTCGTCGCGTGTCCGGAAGACGAATCATCACAACCGGCTTGGTAATCGGTGTGGTCACCAGCGGTCTGTTGCTCGGGCTCGCGCTCAGTGGGATCATGACCTTGGCCACGACGATGCCGCTGTTGATGTTGAACACCTTGGCCACGGGGCTAGTGTCGCCAAATGTGGTTCACGGCACGTTGGAGCCACTCCCTGATATCGCTGGCGTCGCATCTTCCGTTTTTGGTGGAATCCGGATGGTTATCGGAGCGATCGCCAGCGAAGTCGTAGCGATGTTGTATCGAGGCACACCGATGGCGATGAGTGGGACCATGACTTTGTTCGCTGTTGCTGCTCTGGTTCTTGGATGCCTGCTTTTCCTGCCTTCCTGGCGTCACACTCGAAACGCTCATCCAAGGCTGGCGCTTGGCTCCGGTACAAACCAGAAACTGGAATCTGGAGGCTAGCCTCTGCCGGAAAATCCAGCCAGCGCTTCGGTTTGGGGCGAGGCGCGAAGCCCACATTGGCAGATCACGCCGCCGCTCCGGTTCGCTCATTAGCCCGAACGCTGTGCGCTTCCTCTCGCGCGCCGGTCACGGAAGCGCACTAGTGCGAACCTTTGACAGTCAGGCTTGCTACCCGTTCGACATTATCCGGCGTGACGAAGCTTGGTCCGGTTAGTATTAAACCGTTTTGCAGGATAGAGCCGTACTTTGCGTAGTTCGCTAAAAATACGACAGGAAGATAACCCTGAAGCCATTGCTGCTGATCGAGCGCAAATGCCATCCGGTTTTTCTTCAACGCTTGGATAACTCGAGGCGAAACGTCGAACGTTCCAAGCTTGACTCTATCAACCAGGCCCATCTCATCGAGCACCTGCAAGGCCGGTTCGACCGCTACCGGGCCAAGCGCTAGTATCCCGTCAACGTCCTGATTTTTCTGCAGATAGCTGGTTACTGCGTCATGGCACTGTTTGAAATCGATCGTAACTGAAAGCAATTGGACGTGATGGAAAGGACCTTCGAACCCGTCTCGAAAACCCTTAGTCCGCTGATCCAGCGCAACGTTTCCAACTTCCTGATTCAGAATCAGAACTTGTTTCACTCCCATCGCCTTCATCCGTTCACCTGCCTTTTTGCCGGCAGATTCCTCCTCTTGGCCGATATGCATCAGACATCCAAGTTTTTTGGACACTTCCAACCCCGAGTTTATCGAAATTACCGGGATTCTAGCGGCCACCGCCGCCTCAATCGATTTGTCCAAAGAAGCAGCGTCGGGAATCGATACGACCAAGCCGTCAGGCTTTGACACGATTGCCGCGTAGACCAACAACGACATGGCAACCAGATCGAAGTTTTCGGGCGCCCAGTATCGGACGTCACTACCGGTCTCCTGAGCGGCGACTTCCACCCCATTCCGCACTACTGACCAGAACGGATCTAATGCTTGACCGTGGGTGACGACGATGATGTCCGGTTTCTTTTGGGCAAAACCGGCTTCCGGAACCAATGAGCTGGCGGCCAATGCCAGCCAAAAAACGAGCTTCGTCTTATTCATAGTTGGGGGGATGATTTCGATACCGCTCACAGCGCCCGCAAGATAGCCATTGCACTGATCGATATCTCAAATCTTGTGTTGATCTAACTGAAAACGGTACCGACCGATTAGCCGGAAACCTGGCATGGACGACCCTGGGGAACATAAACCCGAACGCTACCCTTCTCTTCTATTCCAGCAGCTGCTGAAATTGAAGCTGTGGCTGGTCGAAAGTTTCCGGATTGGAGAGCGCCAGTTGATGTTGTTCTGGGCGGCTCTGATCGGCCTCCTCGGTGCCCTGGCCGCTGAAGTCTTTCGACGAATGAGCGATACCATCCACTATCTAGCCACCGGCAGCGATTCGGAGATCATTTCCTCGTTCGCTCAACTGTCGCTTGGGCAAAAGATCGCGGTCCCAACTGTGGGCGGACTCCTAGCCGGTTTGGTGCTCTGGATTGGCAATCGTTTAACCACCCGTCTCCGCCAGAAAACAACCACCGATTATATGGAAGCAATCGTCGTTGGAAATGGCAATATCTCCGGTTCAGCCAGCCTGGTAAAAACTCTTTCCGCCCTTTTCTCGATCAGTACCGGAGCATCGATTGGACGAGAAGGACCACTGGTTCAGATCTCCTCACTCGTCGCTTCTTTGATCGGGCGGCTGCGCCGATTTCCAATCGCTCAGCGGCGTCAACTGGTGGCATGTGGAGCGGCCGCCGGAATTGCCAGTGCGTACAACGCGCCCATCGCCGGTTCATTTTTCGTTGCCGAAATAGTCTTGGGAACCGTCGTGGTCGAGGCGCTCGGCCCTTTGATCTTAGCCGCCGTCGTCGCTACCTTTACCGCCCAACTCCTGCACGGCGGCGGCCCGATCTACAAATCGCCCGGCTTTCACTTGCACACTCACTGGGAACTCATTCTGCTTTCTTTGGTCGGTATTGTCTCCGGGCTGCTGGCGCCGCTCTACCTCAGGTTTCTGCGCACAGTTGAACGGCTCTTCGCGAAAATGACTATTCCGGTGCCGGCCAAACTCGCGTTGGGCGGAGCGATCGTTGGCGCGCTTGCGATAATCAGTCCCGATGTCTGCGGTAACGGTCAGGGTTTGCTTTCTACTCTTTTTCGCCAGAATTGGTTTTCGGATGAGATTTTGGCGATACTGCTGCTCAAGATAGTGGCAACCGGCGCTACCTTTGGCTCCGGCGCAGTCGGCGGCGTGTTTACGCCAACCCTCTTTATCGGCGCGGCAGTGGGAATGTTATATGGTCGGACGCTTCTTTTTGCTTTCCCTCACTTTCAGCTCGATCCCGGGATGTACGGCATTGTGGGTATGGGATCCTTTATTGCCGCAACCACCGGTGCGCCGCTGATGTCCATTCTGATGGGATTTGAGCTCACCCTCGACTACACCCTGGCGCCATTCCTCATGGTTAGCTGCGTAATCGCCTACTACTGCAGTAGCATTTTCGAAAAGCAGTTTATCTATGGTGAATCCCTCGAGCGTAAGGGAGCATCCTTTTTTACTCAACAATTAGCCGAAGCCAAGATCGCTGACCTTATTCAGCGCGACCCTCTCACCCTCCCCGGCAATGCCACCTTCGCCGACATCGCCAAAATATTTGTGCAACATCGCTTGCAGCACATTTACGTAGTCGGAGCAGACAAACGATTTCTTGGGGCCGTCTCATTGCATGATATCAAAGAGTTTCTCGATCGGCCGGAACT
>DASTDH010000018.1:0-3619 GCA_035710445.1 Chthoniobacterales bacterium | reverse complement strand
GGCGGGCATTTTCGCAATCTCCGCCAGCGTCTTGCCGTCGACCACCTTATTGGTCACGTAAACGTCAACGCCTGCTGCCGGCACGTTTAATAGCTCTGGGTCCTCGACCTCCTGTGTCGCCGCTCCGAGCACATTGACCAGCACCTCACGCGGGCCCACCACCGCAACGACGTCGCCCTCTCGCAGAACAGTGTCGGCGGTGGCCTCCTCGATCGCCCCGTTTCGGCGGATGCGCAGAATGAAGACACGCGCGTCGGGCACTAGCGCCTCAGCCTCAGCGACTCGATGCCCAACGGCTCTCCCGCCCGGCTTCACGCGGAATGCGCGAAGCTCCCATCGATGCCACGCTGAGCCGACGCCGCCCATCTCCTTGGTGCCCCCTTGCTTCTCCTCGTACTCTTTACAGGCGGCGGGGAGATTCATGCGGAGCAGCTTCGGGCCGACCATGGCGATGATGATTGCCGAGCCCACGGTGCCGAACATGTAAGTCACGGCGTAGGCGATTGGCATCGAGTCGATCATGGCCTTCGCCTTGGCGGCTTCCAGACCCAAACGGTTGATGGCGTCAGTCGAGAGGCCCATCGCGGCGGAACGCGTCTGCGACCCCGAGTAGAACCCTGCCGAGTAACCAAGGTCGTAGTGGACGTACTTACAAATCGCGACCGGAACCAACAAACTCAAGACGCACTGAACTACGGTGAAGAAGGCCTGCGGCAAGCCGTCCTTGGCGACGCCGCGGACGAACTGCGGTCCGACCCCGTAGCCGACGGCGAACAGGAACATGAGGAACGAAAACGCCTTGAGGGGCTGGTTGACCGTGATCCCGATCTGCCCGATCACGACTCCCGCCAGCAGAGTCGCAGTGACTGCGCCCAGACCGATACCTTTGAAGGTGAACTTACCAAAGTAGTATCCAAGGGCGAGCGTGAGAAAGATCGCGATTTCCGGGTAAGTGCGCAGCGTCGCGAAGAACCAATCAATCATAGCTTGCTCCTTTTTTGTCGGTTGGGACGGTTGTTAGATTCGTTAGTCTACTTCTTCCTTTTTTCCTCAGATTGCGTCCAGCTTTTTCTAGCTTGATGCATTTAAATCCGCCGCGGCGTGAATCTCCTTCATACGCAGTCCCTTTGCTCGGCGCGCGAAGTAGGAGACTTCTTTGGCATAGATCAGCACTTCGTCGGCGTTGACCGATTGGCCGCGTGCAGTTTGGGCGGCTTCATGTTGCCACCGTTTGCTTTGAGAAATTGACAAGCCTTTATGATGTCGTTGGCCAGCATATCGATAACATTGGAGTTGAGATGCGGGCGGACAACGACGCGCAGCGAGCGCACGCTCTCGGCATTCGGCGGCATCGAGTAGGCCGACAGAACCCAGCCGCGTTGCCGCACTCTGGCGGATACGTCGAATTCGTTGAAGTTCTTAAATTTCGGTTTCAGCGTAAGTGCGACAACTGGGATGCGCTGGGTCTTATTCATGATTTCGAAATAGCCGCTCTCGACCAGTTTCTCACGGAGTCGCTCGGCGTTTGTGACGGCGTGGCGCATGATGGAGGTGTAGCCCTCACGTCCCAGGCGCAGAAAGAGGTAATACTGCACCGCGATCTGAAAGGCATTACGGCTGAAGTTCAGCGTCGCCGTCGGCATTTCGCCGCCGAGATAATTCACATAAAAGATAAGGTCTTCGTTGAAGACTTTGCGTTCCCGGAACACGACCCATCCCAAACCGGGCGGGACCAGGCCGTACTTATGGCCCGACGCATTGATGGATTGCACACGCGGCAGGCGAAAGTCCCACTTGTAGTCGGGGTAAAGAAATGGATTCACGAAGCCGCCGGAGGCTCCGTCGATATGCATCGGGATGTTGATCCCGGTGCGCTTCTCGTACTGATCGAGCCAGTCGTGAATCTCCTCAAAGTCGTCATCTTCGCCCGTAAAGGTTTGGCCTGCGATGGCTACGACACAGATCGTGTTTTCGTCCACTAGTTTGTCGAGATGCTTCGTCGTTAGGCGATAATTGCCGGGTTCCAACGGGGCAATGCGCGGCTCGACGTCGAAATAGCGAAGGAATTTTTTCCATACAATCTGGACGTTGCCGCCCGTCACCATGTTAGGCTTGGTCGCATCCTTCTTGGCTTTCTGGCGCGCCTTCCGCCAGTTCCATTTGTGCGCCAATCCCGCCAGCATGCAGGCTTCTGACGAACCAACGGTCGCGGTGCCGTAAGGCTCGGCGTCCTTTGGCCCGTTCCAGAGACCATGCAGCCACTTCACCATCTTGGTCTCCATCGCAAAGACCTGCGGATACATGTCATGGTCGATGTAGTTCTTCATGATGTTGGCCTTTGCCACTTCGGCTTCCTCCGGCTCATGAAACGTGGTCACGAAGGATGAAAGGTTGAGCATCGGACTGGCGTCGGTCCATGCCTCGCTATTGACGATGTTCTGGGCCGAGCGCGGGGCCAGGCTGCACTCCGGGAAATCCTCCGGCACATTGAGGTTGAATTGATCCATGATGCCAGTGGGCACCTGGAATCTCGGGAGTTCCGCGGGCTTGGACTTGGCGCCATTGTGCTTGCGATCATTTTTGCCGCGCTTTTGTCGCGTTGAAATATCTTTGAGGTTCGCCGATCCACTTCGAGTTGCAGTTTTCATTTGATTGGTTCCTTGCCGATTCAGTTTTTTTTATTCAGTCATCTACAGTATAAGGCAGATTAATTTGGGCATTTCAGCGCGTCGATAGGACCTTGGTCCAATAGCAATGAACTACTCATTCATTGTCGTCGCTTCGTACCCCCCCTGGTTATAGAATTCGAAAAAAACAAGCAACCAAAGAAATCCAAAGACTGAAATATTTAAATAATACAAAACTCGATAGCCTTCGAGTTTTTAGCCTGAGCGTATTGCTCATCTCCGATCCTTGCCTTCATGTTGCGAGGAGGGTGGAGATCCGATGCGAGTCGCGTAAAGCTCTTCCCGGCGATGCTTTCACGCGCTCCGCGATTCACATTTCAATGGAATGATTTAGGGCAAATGCACATCCCGGAAGATGGCTAGGCGAAGAAAAAATGAAGCGGTTTGTACCCAAATACCTCGATCCGGCCAGCCGGTTAGGCGAAATTCTGTTTGGCTTGATCATGGTGCTAACTGTCACGCTGACTGCGGGACTGACTGTCGATGAGGGAAGGGCGGGTGTTCGTCAGCTGCTGTTCGCAGCCATTGGCTGCTATGTCGCCTGGGGGATTATCGATGCAGTCATGTACATCATGAATTGCATAACCCTGCGTAGCGGGAAGGTGCGACTGATAAAGGCTGTGCAACGTGCTCCCAATGGGAACGCGGCTCTTGCTCTAATTCAGGATGAAATCGAACCGGAATTACAAGAGCTTCTTACTCCCGAAGATGCGGAAGCGTTGAGCCGATCTGTCCTGAAACACATCGCCCAGGCACAGGTCGCAGAGAACACTTTGACGAAAGACGATCTTTACGGCGCGCTCGCCTGTTTTTGGCTCGCCTTCGTCTCGTGCCTGCCAGCCGCAATTCCATTTCTCATTTTTTCCCAGCCGCATTTCGCGTTGCGCGTCTCTAATTTTCTCTTGATCGCGTTCCTCTTTTTGGTTGGCCAA
>DASTDH010000017.1:0-9876 GCA_035710445.1 Chthoniobacterales bacterium | reverse complement strand
CCGAAATCAGGGACATGAAAACCCAAAGAAATCACCGGCCCGTTAGCGGACGCCCGTTGGAGAAGTCCCGCTTCACCAAGCATCTAGCCGAATTCTGGCACGATCTCCAAGACGGGCAGCACTGGAAGTATGAATCGTCCTCTCCTGTTCAGATACTAGAACAATTGAACTTGGATACGTGGCAACAGAACAATGACGAATTGGTGCGCGCCGAATGGTTCTGGAATCGCCGGCCGCGGTTGCTCCGCACAACCAGCTGTGTTGTTTGGCTTTTGGCGGCTCTTGGCTTACCATTCTGGCTGTTCATCGTTCCGGCAATAGGAATACCGCTGCTAATCATATCGGCGGTAGTGGTTGATACCGAGATCGTGCAATCCGTGCGGTGGCGACGTCACTACGAACTCACTATCGATCGACTGGTCCGCACCTCGGTAAACGGCAAAGACACCTCTGGCATGGATGTGTTCGCGTAAAGGTCCAGCTGGCGAGTAACGTGCGCATTGGTGCGCTTCGCTGCACGTTCGCCAATAACCAAAATGCCAATTAGTCTTTTCGACGGTGGACCTCGACAACCCACTTCTCACCGGTCTGCCTATCTCGATAGACTTCCTTGTTGTCTTTCTTCTCGATGAGCTGGTATCGGTCGCTGTCTAAGGCTCTAACGAAGGTATTGACTGTAGGCGAGGTTGGTACCGCCTGCGTGAGAACCGTCCAATGCCTAGCCGGGACGGTTACGGTTTGTCCGAGGGTCGCTCTCGCTGTGATAAAAAGACTGCAAAAGGCAATACCAGCGGTAACGCGTTGAGTTTTCATTGGCGTAAAGCTATTGATGAGGTGGACAAGGAGGAACGGTCATCCGTTTTGCGTATTTGGCAACCCGACCATCGTTGGGTTTGGACAGATCGGCGAAGTAGGCCCCATCATGAAGATGTTACGACCTATTTATCAGCTAAGGAAGATTCGCTTCGAGCGCAACGCTCGGGCTTGGTGAAGAGCGCTAGGGCGGCAGGAATCGTCGTGACCGCCCCAATGAGTAAGAGCGTGACGCCGACGGCCTTCCGTTGATCTCGACTGAGTCGATCAGCCAGAAGGAGTGCGACTCCAGCGCCCAGTATCGCACGTGTGATAACGACAAAGCCGAGTTCTGGTCGGGTAATTTGGACTTTGTTCATAAAAGCAAAATTTGGGGCGAGCGAAGCATCGTATCCTCAATCCGGAGCGTCAAATCGCGAGCGGGCTTGTTTACTGGCGAAACAGTTTTGCGTTTTTTTCGCGACGTACGGACTTTCATCCAGGCTCGGGCTGAAGCTCATTCTGCAAATCGGGAGCACCCAAAGGGAAAATGTTATGACCTAAACTTGGAATAGAATTGCAGAGGCTACTGAATGTGCGCTTGCCGTGTCGGTCTGTTCCTAACGGGTCCCCCGGTAGCAAGGGCTGTTGAATCCAACGGTGGTTAACATCTTGCTCTTCGCATTGCCTATTGCCTCAGTGAATAATCACGCCGATAGGCGGTCGGCGACATCCGTAGATGGCGATGGAACGATCGAGAAAAATAGAATTGGTCATTTAAACCGATGCTCGCTGCGACCTCTTTCATCGAAAGATCGGTCGTCTTCAGCAGCTCGCAGGCGAGGCTCATTTTAAGACGGGTAAAGAATTGGATCGGCGATAAGTTGGTTTGCCGTCGAAAAGCCATACTAAAATGAGCGCTGGACCAGCCAGCACACCGGGCACAGTCGCCAAGACTGAGCGGGCGCCGGACGTTTTCTCTCATGTACCTTATCGCTTGCAGCACCCGGTCTTCAGCCATCCGGCGGCGAGGTAAGGCTGATTTCTGATGAATCCGGCAAAGGCCGAGCAAACGAGCGAAAGAGGTAGACAGAGCGAAAAGGTCTTTGTCGGAATAGCCGCTGAGCACGTACCGATAAGTCTCTTCGAACGCGTCCGTGACGACAGCCAGGTCGCCTATCCAAAACCGAGGTTCGCTAATCGTGACCCCGATCGCCTCAAGGTAAGCAGGTGCAGCTGATCCGGCAAAATGAACCCAAAAGATCGTCCATGGCCGTTCTTGATCGGACTCGTATCGATGATAAACGTCGGGGGGCAGCACGATGGCATGTCCCTCTTCCAGATGCCAGTCTTGACTCCCTAACCGGCAATTGCCCGAACCGGCTAAACAGACAATCAGGATGTATTCCTTCACTCCGTGCCGTCTCTCGACGAAATGATACTTTGCCTGATTGAATCGCCCAATCCGGGTCGGCAAAAGTAACCTGCAGATCGGGGATTCAAGCGCGTGGCTGACGATACGCGACGGGATGACAACCAGACGTTGCCCGGGAAAGCCTTCTCTTATCTTGATCCGTCGCATTCGTCCGAAAATAGGAATAAAATCCATGCTTTTCCAGGGATCTTCTATGGGAACGCCGCGCCGGTTGCATTAAATGGGTCATACTGTGGATCTCTTCACCCCTAAGAATTCGGAAACGCAGCCGGTCCTCGCCGAAGAGTTCACGATTGAGTATCCGACATACCCGGTGGGAGAACCCGAGAGACACCCTCTGTTTTTCGAAAAGCGGGTTTACCAGGGATCAAGTGGTAAAGTCTATCCGCTTCCGTTCATTGATAAGGTCTTTGACGTTCCCGAGATCCGCAGCTATCGCGCGGTCAGATTGGAAAACCAGTTCGTTCGTGTCTTGCTTCTGCCCGAAATCGGAGGCCGCGTTCATGCAATACAGGACAAAGCCAACGACGACTATGATATCCTGTATCACCACAAGGTTATTAAGCCGGCATTAGTCGGCCTGAGTGGTCCATGGATCTCCGGCGGGATCGAGTTCAATTGGCCGCAGCATCACCGGCCAGGAACCTTTATGCCGGTCGATTGGACAATCGAACGCTCAGCCGACAACTCCGTCACCGTTTGGATGTCAGACCACGACCCGCTCACCCGGCTGAAGGGGATGCATGGCCTCCGCCTGACACCGGATTCCTCGCTCATCGAACTCCGAGTCCGATTGTTCAATCGGACTCCTTATCTGCAAACATTCTTATGGTGGGCCAATGCGGCTGTAAAGGTGCATGACGATTACCAGAGCTTTTTTCCACCTGACGTTTACTATGTGGCAGATCACGCAAAGCGCGCGATTAGCTCGTTCCCGCTAGCGTCGGGTTCTTACTATGGGGTCGACTATCAAAAACGTCCCGGGGCCAATGATCTGAGATCCTATAAGAATATTCCCGTCCCAACCAGCTACATGGTTGTGGAATCCGAGTATGGGTTCCTCGGCGGGTATGATTATCGAGCGAATGGCGGGTTCGTCCATGTGGCTGATCGATCCGTGGCTCCGGGGAAGAAGCAATGGACTTGGGGTAACGCGGCTTTTGGCTGCGCATGGGATCGCGAACTCAGCGACGATTCTGCCCCGTATATAGAACTCATGGGTGGTGTCTACACGGATAACCAGCCGGACTTTAGTTATCTGTTGCCATACGAAACAAAATCGTTTTCGCAGTTCTGGTGGCCGATCAAGGGCATTGGGCCGGTCCAGAACGCGAACCGATACGCTGCAATTCGTGTTACTCGGGATAATCAGGTAAACTGTGAGATTCGGTTGGTTTCCCCATCGACGATCAAGAACGCGCGTTTGCTTGTTCAGGGCCCGGGCGATCCCTATGTTGATCCAACAGTAAATTTAGTTCCGGGCGAGATCTGGACACACAACATTTCGGCTGCAACCAAACTAAACCGATTGGTGCTAGTCGATTCGGCGGGTCGAGAGCTCTTGTCCTACGAAGTCAGCACCGATTCAGATCGGATAAAACTGCCCAATCCAGCAACTGAGCCGCGAGACCCGGCAGAGATCAACTCAAGTGACGAGCTTTTTCTGGTGGGAGAACATCTAGAGCAATATCGCCACCCAACCCGTGATCCCGAGACTTATTGGAACGAAGTGATCCGGCGCGACTCCGGTGACTATCGGAGCCGAGTAGCTCTTGCTCGCAGGTGTATCGGCCGATTTCAATACCAGGAGGCTATTAGTCATCTCATCTTAGCAATTCAGCGATTAACCGCGTTCCATCCTAACCCGATCTCTGGGGAAGCTCACTATTACCTGGGTGTTGCTTTGCGGTTTTCGAACAACTGCTCAACGGCAGAAGACGCGTTTGGGAAGGCTGCTTGGGATCGGTCTTGGCTGGAGCCGGCAACCTACGAGTTGGGCTTGTTAGCATGCCGCCGAAAGGATTTTGTTCGAGCGGCCGAACTGCTGAGGGTGTTGGAATCGAGCGAAAATAATCATGCCGCGGTTCTCCGAAGTCTCGTGGCCTGGATGCAAAACGACCGATCGAACAGCGCAAAGGTATTGGAGGCTTTGCTGCGGCGTGACCCGCTTGATCACTGGGCGTTCTACGAACTAGTCCGGCAGACCTCCGGAGGAAGTTTCGATGAATTCCTGTCCCGATGCCACAATGATGCGCAGACGATCCTGGATCTGGCGTTCAACTATATCGAGGGAGGGTTTGTTCGGGAAGCAATCGATTTGGTTGAGCTTCATCAGAATTCGCCTAGCCCGAATTCCGTGACGCCTAACCCTTCTGCCAAGACGATCATGATCCAGTTCGTCTTAGCTTGGCTTTATGACCGAATCGGAGACGAAAAAGGCTCTAAGGACTCGCTTGCTAATGCGCAGCGAGCGGTGCCGTTCTATTTCTTCCCTTCTCGGGCTTTGGAGGTACAGGTCCTTGAATGGGCATTCACACGACCCGGCTCCCGTCGTAATGCGGCATACGGCTTAGGCAATCTCTATTACGATCGCCGCCGGCACTCTGATGCAATTCAAACTTGGGAGGCCGGTGCGAACGATGATCCACACTTTGCGCCGCTGCAACGAAACCTGGGGCTTGCGTACTTCAATCACAGTCGTGAGCCGGCCAAGGCGCGGGAGGCCTACGATCGTGCGCTGCATTTCGCCCCGAGCGACGGGCGTTTAGCGTATGAGCACGATCAGCTTTCTAAGCGCCTGCACGAATCTCCCGAGATCCGCATAAATGCACTCGAAACCGAAATCGAAATCGTGCTGAGCCGGGACGACTTTACGGTGGAATACCTATCGCTATTGAACTTTGTCGGGCGCCACGACGACGCGCTGAGACTCATGCTCAGCCGCCGTTTTCACCCGTGGGAGGGAGGCGAGGGCAAGGTGCTAGCGCAGTACCGGTTCGCCCGGATCGCTCTCGGCTGCGAGTTACTACAACGGGGAGATTCGGCCGGAGCACTGGAACAGTTTATTTCTGCCAGCGTTCCACCTCGGAATTTGGGCGAGGAATTTCATTTCTTACAGTCTCGAGCGGACGTTAACTATTGGTGTGGACGGGCGTTGTCTATGCTAGGCCGGCCGAAAGACTCTGAAGACGCGTACTTGAGCAGCGCAGAAGAAACTCAAGACTTCCAGGGAATGGCAGTCAGACTCTATTCTTCCTCTACTTACTACCGCGGTCTCTCGTTGCTCGCACTTAAGAGAGATCATGAAGCGCAGCAGTTATTCTCAGCACTTCGTGAACATGCGGAAGGTCTTAAGAAACTCCCAGCGAAGATCGACTACTTTGCTACCTCTCTTCCGAACATGCTCGTTTTTGAGGGTGATTTATCTCGAGTCAATCAAATAGACGGATTGTTCCTTGAAGGATTGTCGCTTGCCGGTCTTGGCCGATTCAAAGATGCGCAAAACTGCTTCTTTCAGGTCCTCAAACTGGATCCGTCTCACCTCGACGCGAAACAACAGCTGCGACTTGGGACTAACGGCCTGTTCATTAACTGGCCAGCTGCTAGGCCTTCCGAGTGATTTCACATTTCAAATAGTTAATCCCCAAAACAACCATCCCCCCAAGCAATAGAAAATGAAATCGCCGAACGTTACTCGCGTTCTAAAGTATCTTGTATTGACCGGTGTTCTTTTGTCCGGCTTACAAAGCGCCCTCTTAGCAGACCCCGTTAAAATCGGGTTCGTGGTGAAACAACCAGAGGAACCATGGTTCCAAGATGAATGGCGCTTCGCGGAGCAAGCCGGGAAAGAGAAAGGATTTACCGTGGTCAAGATTGGCGCCGAGAACGGCGAAAAGGTAATGAGCGCTATTGACAATCTTGCCTCTCAACAAGCTCAGGGTTTCATCATCTGTGTTCCCGACGTCAAACTCGGAGCGGCGGTGGTTGCTAAGGCGGCCGCCGATCGCCTTAACCTAATGACGGTCGATGATCAGCTAGTCGACGGCAAAGGACAACCGATTGCTACGGTTCCGCACATGGGTATTTCAGCTCACGAAATTGGTAAGCAGGTCGGCCAAGCGATCTTAGACGAGATAAAGAACCGTGGCTGGAACATGCAAGACGTCGGTGCCTGCCGCATCACCTACGAGCAACTGCCAACGGCCCATGACCGGGTCACTGGAGCGACCGAAGTTCTGGTGGCGGCCGGCTTTCCCAAGGAGAATATCATAGATGCTCCGCAGGCCAGGACCGATACGGAGAACGCGTTTAACGCGGCGAATATTGCCCTGACGAAAAACCCAAAGTTCAAGAAATGGGTTTCTTTTGGACTGAACGACGAAGCAGTGCTCGGGTTTGTCCGAGCTGCAGAAGGCCGAGGATTTAGTGCCGATGATATGATCGCCGTGGGGATTGGTGGTGCGCAGTCGGCCATCAATGAGTTTAACAAACCAAACCCTACCGGCTTTTTTGGAACGGTGTTGATCAGTCCCAAACGCCACGGCTACGAAACTTCGATTGATATGTATGAGTGGATTACGAAGAAACAGGAGCCGCCAAAACTGACTCTGACGAGTGGCAAACTAATGAACCGGGCGAATCTCAAAGAAGTCCGAGCAGAATTTGGTCTCTGACAAGATAGGTCATATTTCGTGAGTACTTCCCTGCGCCTCGTCGGTATTACCAAGCGATTCCCCGGGGTTCGTGCGCTTGATAATGTCACGTTTTCGGCGGAACCGGGAACGGTCCATGCCTTGGTCGGGGAAAACGGCGCAGGGAAGTCGACTCTGCTGAAGATCCTGGGAGGCATCTATCAACCTGATGCCGGGACGGTGTTCCTTGGAGGAGTTGAGCGGCGCTTTCAATCGGCGGCGGAATCCATTGCCGCAGGTATCGCCATTATCCATCAAGAGCTGCATTATGTACCTAACCTGACCATCGCAGAGAACTTGCTATTAGGCCATCTACCGCATCATTTCGGCTATTTCCGGCGTCGGGACGCGATTCGGATTGCGGGTGATCATCTTCGTCGAATGGGTGTGGACCTGAATCCGCGGCTCAAGCTCAAAACCTTGTCAATCGCTCAGCGGCAGATGGTAGAAATCTGCAAAGCATTGCTGCGCGAGGCCGAGATCATAGCGCTCGACGAACCGACCAGCAGTCTATCGCTTCATGAAACTAATATTCTGTTCCGGCTCGTGCGAGAGCTTAAACAGCGCGGCAAAACTCTGATCTATGTCTCTCACCGCTTCGATGAGATCTTTGAGTTATGTGATGCTTGCACCGTTCTCCGTGATGGCAAGACCGTTGCTACTCATGATCCTCTGGTTGACGTGCGCCGTGCTCAGTTAGTTCGCGAGATGGTTGGCCGGGAGATTAGTGACATTTACAGCTATCGGCCTCGTCCGATTGGTCCGATCAGATTGGAAATCGGTAACGTTACCGGCAAGAAGATCACCCATCCGGCGACTTTCTCTGCTCGAAGCGGTGAGATTGTCGGCTTCTTTGGTCTGGTGGGAGCTGGACGAAGCGAATTGATGCATCTCCTCTTTGCTGTAGACCGTTTACGATCTGGTTGGATTAAACTCGACGGAAAACTGGTCCGTATCCGGCATCCCATCGACGCGATCCGCGCCGGAATCGCTTTCTGTCCCGAAGACCGGAAAGAGAGCGGGATCGTGCCGATCTGTTCTGTAAACGAAAATCTTAACCTAAGTGCACGGCAGCGAGATCGATTGCGCGGGTTTCTGATCAACCGCGGACGTGAGGCGCGAGTGACCGATCGTTTTATCGAGCGGCTAAAGATCAGAACTCCGAGCCGGCGCCAGAAGGTGCGGTTCCTCTCGGGGGGCAACCAGCAAAAGGTGATTCTGGGGCGCTGGCTAACCCAGCCGAACCTGAAAGTGATGATCATGGATGAGCCCACGCGAGGAATTGATGTTGGCGCGAAACATGAGATCTACAACATTATCTACGAATTAGCGGAGCGAGCAATACCAGTGATCGTTGTATCAAGTGAATTACCTGAGCTGCTGGGCATTGCGGATCGCATCGTCGTGATGCGGGACGGCGTAATTATTTCTGACATACCCCGAGTTGAATTCTCCGAGCACTATATCCTTGATTTTGCTCTGCCGGATGAAGCGCTAGCATGAAAACGGTGCCGAGCGCAACTTCCCAGGCTGACGCGCAAGAGGCGCCGCCAGCCGGGTCTGAAACGCTTCTTCGACGGATCGGAGCGTTCATTCTCGAATACAACCTTATCCTCATTTTCCTGGCGATCTTCATTGGGCTCTCAATCTCGGTCCAATATTTTTTCACCGTTCAGAACTTACTTGGTTTGGCGCTCTCGGTTTCGCAGATCGGGATGGTCGCCTGTACGATGATGTTCTGCCTAGCATCGCGCGATTTTGACCTATCTGTCGGATCGATCGTCGCTTTTACTGGAGTGCTCAGCGCCACGGTTATTAACGCGACTGATAACCTCTGGCTCGGGATCACCGCAGCGCTTATTTGCGGGGCGGTAATCGGCCTGGCGAATGGTGTAATCATCGCTTACCTGCGGATTAATGCGCTCATCACTACGCTCGCGACCATGGAAATCGTCAGAGGCTTAGCGTTTATTTCATCGCATGGTCAGGCGGTGGGGGCTAGCAATGCCGATTTCATCCTGTTCGCCGGCAGTTCTTTTCTCGGTATCTCGATGCCGATCTGGACGACTCTCGCGTGTTTCATTCTGTTTGGATTTCTGCTCAATTCGACCGTCTACGGGCGGAACACGCTTGCAATCGGCGGAAACCCCGAGGCGGCACGGTTAGCGGGTATCCAAGTTGAACGGACGCGAGTCATTATCTTTTTGGTCCAGGGTCTGGTAGCGGGTCTGGCCGGAGTTATCCTCGCATCGCGCATCACGAGCGGTCAGCCAAATTCGGCGATTGGATTCGAGCTCAATGTTATCTCCGCTTGCGTCCTTGGCGGCGTCTCGCTCAAAGGCGGGAGCGCCACGATATTGGGAGTAGTGGTCGGAGTGTTTATCCTCGGGACGGCTGAGAACGTGATGAACTTGCTGAATATCGACGCGTTCTACCAATACTTGGTGCGCGGCGCGATTCTGTTAGTGGCAGTGCTCGTTGATCAACAAAGAACACGCGGCGAACGAGACTAAGCTGCCGCGTTGGTTTTGCGCTCGCTGTTTCGTGAAGGTTATCCCCTAGTACCTGAACAATATGGGGAACGTAATGCTGGCTACCGGATTGATGGTCGCTTACGGCTACGTATTCGAAACGTTCACTGCTTGGTATAGCGGTGATATTTTCGAGCAATATCTGGTCATCAACCGCACGATTGAGGGGCTGGGCAATAACTCTGGAGTCGAGAGGTTGGAGCTTTGGGTGTGTCCTCAATCGCTGTGAGGTTCCACAAGTGACGATCACCGAAAAAGCCACTCTCTAAGACTCAATAGAGGGCCGTTTCACCAGTCTTTGGCTATTTCTACACCCGCGTTTTTCGGTCATTTTGAGTTACATCATACCTCTGGCCAGTGCCGCTTCAGGCTGCCGTCAAGCATGAGACGCCAGGTTAATGATGAATTGTATTCGATTGAGAGACAA
>DASTDH010000016.1:0-7668 GCA_035710445.1 Chthoniobacterales bacterium | reverse complement strand
TTCGCAGGAATGATGTTTGCCGACTACGCCCCCGGTTAGAATCTGCTCTTAAAGACTCGAAGTATTACCGAATTTCTTTCGCCGTACTTCTTCTTTGCGATCGGCACACGCTTGAATCTCCACCTGTTTACTGGAAACCTTGTGCTCGATGCCACGGTCATCACCGTTTTGGCGATCGTCTCGAAAGTCCTTGCCTGTGGTTTTCCTATGCGGCACAGAGGTTGGCGCGAAATGTTACAGGTGGGAGTGGGAATGATGCCCCGTGGCGAGGTGGCCCTCATTGTCGCTGTCGTCGGCTTGCAATCCCAGATTGTGACGCAATCCACCTATGCCATCGTCGTTTTCATGACGGCAGCCACGACTATCCTTGCCCCTCCCCTCTTGCGTTTTCTGTTCTCCAAGCCCGTTTCCAACTCCGGTTAACGTTCCATTCCGAATAGGATTGATTCTATTTTCCGCCGCCTGTCGTTAGCAGTCGCGGCAAGAGCTTGATGGTGCGATCGAACGGACCAACGTCTCCTAGAGCCCTCGCCATCACTAGAGAACCTTCAATTCGTACGATAGCTTCCTCCGCACGAAGACGTGCAGCGCCCAGCGGCAAACCGCTTTCCTTAGCGATCTCGGTGAACGCCTTTAGCCACGCTTGCATCGCAACCCTGATGCACGTCTCGATCTTTTCGCCGGCGCCCGGAAGCGACAATACGTCGTTCAGACACGACTTCTTCCCATTCCCGTAGAAAACACGCAGCTGTTCGCCGACGAGCGCCACCCTTTTTCGCGGTGTGAGATCACTTCGCAGTGGAGCGAACACATGCTGTTCGAACCACTCGACCACACGCTCGAGAACTGCCAATGCAATCTCTTCCTTCCCGCCTGGATAGCGGAAGTACAGGCTGGCCTTTTCGAGCCCGGTCGCTTTCGACAATTCGCTCAGGCTCACGCCCTCATATCCTGAGGCGCGAAAGAGGGTTAAGGCCTTATCGAGCAGGTCATCCTCACTCACGGTCTTGTGTGCCATTCGCCCATCCTCCCGCCCGATTATACCGACCGTTCGTTAGCCTCAGGTATCCGTCGGAACCGGTCGTAACTTTACCGAACGGTCGGTATCTAAGTACGCAGAACATCTTATGGCCGATACGGCCCACAGGAGGAATAAATGCCACGTTTCAATAGCGTTGATCCGTCTACAGCGTCAGGTAAAGCGAAGGATTTGCTCGACGCCGTCAAGGCTAAGCTGGGACTTGTCCCCAACATGACCAAGGTTATGGCCAATTCGCCCGCCGTACTCGAAGCTTACCTCGGCTTTAGCGGGGCGCTCGGTAACGGGCTTCTCGACGCAAAAACCCGCGAACGCCTGGCCCTCGTGACGGCCCAGCAAAACCACTGCGACTACTGCCTCTCCGCTCATACGGCGATCGGGAAAATGGTCGGCTTAGAGCCAGAACAAATAACAGAAAGCCGTCAGGGAAACGGCGGGAGCGACCGTGCGACCGCGGCCCTCACCTTCGCAAAACGGGTGCTGGAAACACGAGGACAGGTCAGCGAAACGGATTTAGCCGCGGTTCGAGGCGCGGGCTTCTCCGATGCGGAAATCGTCGAGATCATCGCCCATGTCGCGCTGAACGTGCTGACGAACTACCTCAATATTGCGAGCGATGTAGAAATTGATTTTCCCAAGGTTTCGTTCGTAAGCGCCCGGTGATCGCGCTGTGGTGCTTGCACGGTTCTCGGAGCAGACCATGCATGTAAAAGAAATATGGCGTTATCCCGTCAAGAGCATGCGCGGCGAGAGAGTGACGGCTTCGAACATCGCTACGTCTGGCGTGGCCGGAGATCGCCGCACCGTCGTGGTCTCGGCCACCGCAGCCAGGCTGATTACGGCCAGGACTCACCCTGGGCTGCTAGGCCTCCAAGCCTCCTTGGATGATGAGGGCGGCATCACCATCAATGGCATCCCTTGGGATTCGGCCGCTGCACAATATCTCGCAAGCGAAGCCGCGGGCGAGGAAGTCCGATTGATGGATCTTGATAACGACGTCTCCCGCTTCGATGTACTCCCGTTACTGGTCGCTACCGACGGCGCCATTCAGGACTTGGACCTCGACGGCCGACGTCTTAGGCCAAACATCGTCATCGGGGGCGTGCCGGGCCAGACGGAGCGCAAATGGCCCGGCCGGCTCCTGCGAATCGGAAGCGTTCAGATTCGGGTAGCGCAACTCCGCATGCGTTGCGTCATGACTACGTTCCATCCCGACACACTCGAGCAAGATCCCAACGTGTTGAAAAGGATCGTGAAAAAGGCTGGCGGCCGGACGGCCCTCGACTGCTCTGTCATTTCACCCGGCCTGATTCAGGTAAATGATTCCGCCAGCGTCTCCGACTGAACGGTGGCGGCGACCGAGGTAAAAGACGTCTTTGCCGCTTTTTGGAGTCGCCGCACGATCGGCAAGATCGTCTTGACTCCCTGACGTTACTTGCCCATTGCGAGCGCTTTCAAGACATCCGTCGCAGGGGCTCGGCCGCCATGTTCATGGCTGATCAGCGCGAACCTCACGGTGCCGTTCCGGTCAATCACAAAAGTCGCCGGATAAGCGGTTTCGTTTTTGGCGTCCCACCGCAGACCGTACGCGTTGGTGAAGACGTAGTCCGGATCAATCGCGAACTTGAAGTTCTCGGGCAGTTTGCGGTTGGCTCGGAAATCTTCAGCGTGCCGCTGGAGATTCTCCGCCGGCCCGGGGTACACGAAGATTACCCTGGCGCCCGCATCCTGCAACGCCTTTGCGTGCGAAAGGAAATCGCCAAACTGCCGCGTACAAAATGGACATTGGTAACCGGGCCACCCTCGGAGCAGGATCAAAACGACAGGGCCTTCTTTGAGTTCGGCCGAGAGCTTCACGGACCCGCCGTCAAGTCCCGACAAGCTAAAATCCGGTGCGGGTGTTCCCACAGTAGGCGCTGTTGCCGGTCCTGCGTTTGCGGTCGCACAAAACAGAGCCCCAGCCAGCACCCAGGCTAGCGTCAATCCCATCGCGCTCGCGCTTTTCAGGTTCATGTCCATTCTTCTCTCCTCTCGATTGCAGAAAAATCAGGTTGAACTCGAAAAACCTTCCATACGTCTTCACAGAAGAGAGGCGATCACCTTGTCCATTTCTTCGTAACTCAGCTCGCCGTCGACCCTCTTCACTTTTTGTCCGTCCTTGCCAATCACCACCGTAGTCGGAAAGCCGATCACGCCCCCGAACTTTTCCGCTATCGCGTCGTTTCCCAACGCGATCGGGTAATTGATCGTTCTAGGGGTTCGGTCGTAAAAGAACCTGTTTTGATTCACGAAAGGAGCAACCGCGTCCTTTCCCTCTTCATCCATGGCGATTCCGATGACGGTGAATCCTCGTGAGTGATATTTCTCCTGCAATTCGATGAGCCATGGAATTTCCGTTTTGCAGGGTCCGCACCAGGTCGCCCAGAAGTTGACGAGCACCACTTTCCCCTCAAATTGAGCGAGGGAGACGTCCCTTCCCTCCAAATCCTTCAACACCGTCTCGGTCGTCAAAGGCGCCGCATGATTCCGTGATTGGCCGTACGCCGACGAACCATGGCTTTGGCGAATCAAGAAATAACTCACGACCAAGAAGATCGCCACGAGACCCAAAATGCCTATCCGTCGAATCAACGAAGCTCCTCCAAAATCGGTGCGCACTGCGGTCGCGTCCCACGTCTGCTATCTCGAAACGTCACGGGTTACAGCCGGGTCGAATATGAATCGGCCGCTCTAGCTCTTCTTGCTTTTCGCGTCTTTGCCGAGACAGTACGGACAAGGCGTATAGCCTTCGCGAATGGCTTCTTCGGCTGAAAGGAAGCGCGGTTTTCCTTCGAGTTTCGGGCAATTCGGTAAGTGGAATACTTTCTCCTTCGAATCAACCGACACCGCGACCAGCCCGGCAGACGGATGGTTTTGTTGCGGCGAGGGAGTCTGTGGATTCTTTTCGTGCGAGAAATGACTCCGTGCCGAGAACAACGCCAGTCCGAGCGGGAGCGTTGCGGCGGCGGTTAGAGTCCAAGCCAAAAACGCACGCCTGGTCGGTGCGATTTCTGCTCTTATTCTTTTTTCGATTCTTTCCCTCATGCCGTCGGGCATCCGAAATACGCGCTCGTCCCGGTAGACGCTAATTAGATTTCGCGTGCCTTCCAGAAGCGAAGCGCATTGCCGGCAGCCTTGAATGTGCGCTTCAAACGCATGCCGAGCCGATGGGTCGAGTTCCTCGTCAATGTAATCGGAGAGATCTCTCAATGCTTCTTCGCAACTCATTCCCATGGATTCCTCGCTTCCCGGAGAGTTCGCCCCAGACGGCCCCCCGGGCCATAACCGGGCGAGAGGATCTCCCGTAAACGCAGGCGGGCCCGATGCAAACGCGTTTTCACGGCTCCGCGCGAAATCCCTAGGATTCTTGCGGTATCCGTGACGCTCAGCTCGTGGATATCACGCAGGACAAATGCCTCCCTATAGTGAAGTCCGAGCGATTCAAGCGCCTTCGCCAGGACATCCCGAATCTCGGCACGCTCCAGAGCTTCCGAAGGTATTTCCCGCCAATCTTCGAAATCTCTGGGCAGCGGCCCGTGTCTTTCAGCATCGCCTTGTTCCGGGGTGAGAGATAACATCTCGGCCCGCCGATCCTTTCGCTTTCGCATGCGCACTTCGTTGATGGTGATCTGAACCAGCCAAGTGCCGAAGGCCGACTCTCTGCGAAACTGCGAGAGCTTGGCCAACCCTTTCAACATTGCCGTTTGGACCACATCTTCAGCGTCATCCTTGTTGCCCAGCAACGACACCGCGGTGGCGTATACCGTTCTCTGGTGCGGGCGGATCAGTTCCAGGAACGACTCCTTATGTCCGCCGAGAACCTTGTCGATTAACGCAGCTTCCGCCGCTCTTGCCGCCGCTTCTCGCTCGACGCTCGCATTGCTCGAAGGAACGCCGTCCCGGCCCGCGTTCAGGGAACTGCTTGGATGACAGGCCGAGCCACCCACAACGTGGAACCCATTGCCTTCGCGTTCACCTTCGTCGACGCGCGAGCTAGCTTCCGTTCCTCGTGCAGCGCGAGCGCCGCAGGCGCATCCATCTGTCACACCCGTCCCTTCAATCCGCAGACTGTCCTTGCGGCCGACAAGAAATTCGAATGCACGCTTGGCGCGATGTTCCATTCGTGTCCGGGAACCCAGACCTGCCGCCCAATCTGATTCCCGGGTCGAGCAAAGGTTCCCGGACACCGAAAAAAACTTAAGCGCCCTTGCCTAGCCCCGCAGACGCCGCGCCGAGGATTTGCCGGTTCGAGCGATCCTGCAGGAAGACCACAATACGGAGATGTTCGCGGTTCCAGTCCTTATCGAGTTGCAGGTCCAGCTTTGTCTCCAGAGAGCTGCCGGGCTTCACCGCCCCTATGGTTCGCAGATCGCGCACTACCGCTCGGTGCACCACACTGAGGCCGGCGTTTTCTCCTCGTGAGATATTCGAAACAACGTCGTTTTCCGTCACCGCTACGACTAGGTCGGCATCGCCGCCAGCCGCAGTTTTAGGCAGCATCTCAACCGATATAGCCAACGGAATGCTCGCGGCCGAGTCGCTATCGCTCCTCTCTAATTCCAGTCCGACCTTTGCCTTGGCGCGGCGCCCCGATTCCGTAATCGAGGAAAGGGCCTGCCGTCTTGCGCTGCCGACAAATTCCACGGTACCGTCCACGATCATTTGCGGCGTGTAAACACCCGAATGCCCAAACGATGCCGCGTACTCGCTCTGCCGCTCACTGAATCGGCTCGATGAGAAGGGGTCCTTCCAACCGAGGCTATTCCAATAATCCACATGCTGCTCAAGAGCGATGATTTCAACTCCGGGAACGGACTGCCTCTTGTCCAGAGTCGCGAGTAGCTCATCCGCGGGAGGGCAGCTCGAACAACCCTCGGAAGTGAAGAGTTCCACCACAACCGGGACTCGGGGCTGCCCGGCAGCCGCTGGTTCTCTAGATACATTTCGCTCCGTTGCGCTGGAACGTCCGCGAATGAAAAGAGAAATCGCGGCCAACGCCAGGACCGCTATTGCCACGCTCAACCATGTCTTCATAGAAAGCCTCTTCAATCCGATGACCAGCCCAGGCGAAGGTTTCAGGTACGCCGGGGCTTCAGAAACGCCATAAGGCCGTGGTTTCACAACGGTTGGAAAAGCGCCTGCCCGCCGAATCTACGACGAAGCGGCGGGCAGGCGAGGTTTCGAAGAAACTTCGAAATCAATCGAGGCGCTGGACGATAGGGCAGTTGATCGAAAAGCCCGAGCTCCCAAACGCCGCTCCGCCGGGTCCTGTCAGCAGACCGTCGCGCACGAAGTTCAGAATCTGGAATTCCTCGCGCACCTGGCCGCGAAAACCCTTGTTGATGGCATCTTGGGTCCAATCAAACAGCTGCGCATCCCAAACCGGGCTGTAGTCGAGCGCGATGGTGGGGATTCCTCCCAGGACGTTGTTGGGCCGGAAGCCGTCAGCGAGATCGGCGGACAAACCTTGCCGCTGCGGATTCGCGCAATCTTGTGCGCCGTTCGTGGAGATAAAGATTCGCTCGACGGGACTGGCGAAACTGTCGTCATTCCCCAACACGATCTGCTGCATGAGCGGAGCATAGGTGTTGTGTTCGATCGCCGCGCCGAGCGGAATGCTGGTATCCATGGAGATGTACCACACGGGACGGCCAAAACTGAAGCCGTTGATCAGATTGATGGTCACCGTCATGTTGGAAGGATCGATGGCAACGACTTCGTCATGAACTTTGCTATAGTCGACCCCACCACTTGGAAAATTGATCTGGCTCGCATCAACGCCAAACGCTACGATCGGCGCATTGTACGTCACGCCACCGCCGTTCAGGACTCGAACCAACGGACTGTAATTCTTGTCCCCTACTGCTCCTGGTTGTGCTGACACCGGAGGAAATTCAGAACCAACTGGCCCGGGTACGATTTTCCGAACCGGCGAAAAATCCACGGTGCCCGCGTCAAATACCAGATTTCCGTCGGCATCAAAGTTTGCCGTTCTTGCGCCGTTCGGCGCGAATGTCAGCTTCGCGGAGAAGTTGAGACCCAAGGAAGCAGCAATATTCGAGTCGCTAACATCGGTCAAGATGTACCAAACAGTTTTCTTGCTCTTGCCGAGCGTTCCCTTATAGAGCGGCAAGGTAATCGTTCCATTCGTGGCGTCCACGGTGCCTGACTTCAGCAACTGAACGGGGCCCACTAAACTCGGATTGGTTTCCGAAGGGGAAGGTCCGAAATAAGAAAGGGGAACCGCTGCGCCGATCGAAGGAGGAGCGGGAAAGAGATTGCAACCCGCCACGGGTCCGATCGGACCCGGTCCAGGTCCTTGGTCGGTATTGAAACTGGTCGAGCCAGCGACGGCTGCGGACTGCAGGATCTTCGGCGTCTCGGGAACTGGACGCTTTAGGCGAGCGTGGATGTCCGGGACTTGCGCGATCGCGGACTGTCCCACAAGCCCGCAAATCAACAAGGCACCGACCGCCACGATCATCCGTGAGCCGGCACGTGCGGGTCCTCGGGGTACACGTCTAGTAACACATTTGAATAACACTTTATATTCTCCTTTTTCTGGTTCGGACTGCGGCTACGTAGAATCC
>DASTDH010000015.1:0-11156 GCA_035710445.1 Chthoniobacterales bacterium | reverse complement strand
GTTACTGCCTGCGCCACCGGCGGTAATTCGATTGGGGAAGCTTGGCGAATGATTCGCGACAACGAAGCTGAGGTGTTTTTAGCTGGAGGTTGCGAGGCGGTAATCAATAATCTGGGTGTGGGCGGTTTCTGTGCGATGCGTGCGATGAGCACCCGCAACGATGAACCGGAACGCGCTTCTCGACCGTTTGACCGGGATCGGGATGGTTTTGTAATGGGTGAAGGGGGCGGTATCATTATCCTGGAAGAGTACGAACATGCCAAAGCACGCGGCGCAGAAATCTACTGCGAATTGGCCGGATACGGCCTCACCTGCGACGCCTACCACATGACGGCGCCTAAACCTGATGGTTTGCCGGTTGCTCGGGCAATGAAAATTGCTGCCCAACGGGCAGGTGTGAATCCGAGCGATATCGATTACATCAACGCCCATGCGACGTCGACCCCGGTTGGCGACGTCTGCGAGACCAACGCAATCAAGCTTTTTGCCGGTGATCACGCTCGCAATGGACTGCTGGTAAGCGCCACCAAATCGATGATTGGACATTTGCTGGGCGGAGCCGGCAGCGTCGAAAGCGCAGTTTGCATTTTGGCGATAAAGCATGGCGTAGTGCCACCGACCATCAATCTCGAGAACCCCGATCCGGAATGTGATCTCGATTACGTACCCAACGTGGCACGGCAAAAAAAGGTCAAGATCGCCCTGAATAATTCATTTGGGTTTGGCGGACACAACGCAACGCTCGCCTTCAAATCGCTGTAGCCTCAGGACTAGGCGGTGGTGGAGCGACACGCCCCTTCCAGTACCAGGTGATGAACCGCCCCGTTCTTCTGCTGATTCTTACTGCGATCTTTTGGTCGCTGGGCGGTGTCCTCATCAAATCAATCGATTGGAATCCTTTGGCGGTCTCGGGCGGACGAAGTGCTATCGCCGTCATCGTCCTCGGAACGTGCTTCCCAACACTCTGGCGCAAGATTTCCTGGCGAACGCTACCGGGAGCTCTCGCTTACGCGGCGACGGTTACGATGTTCGTTTTTGCGACAAAACTAACAACGGCCGCAAACGCGATTTTCCTTCAATACACCGCGCCGATCTACATAGCATTGCTCGGACCATGGCTCCTGCGCGAACGCGCCACTAAACTCGACTGGAGTCTAATTCTCTTCGGGTTGGGAGGAATTCTACTCTTTTTCTTTGATCAACTCAGCCTCGAAGGAACTCTCGGACTCGTTCTGGCGCTCGGCAGTGGATTGGCCTACGCCTTTTTGGCGATCGCCCTCAGGCGCGAGCGGGATGGTTCGCCGGAAGCCGTCGTCCTACTGGGTAACCTGTTGACAGTCATTATCGCAGCACCCGCCATGTTCCCGATCGAAAATCTTAACCGCAATCTCCCCTGGTTGCTGGCCCTTGGCATTGTTCAGCTTGCCATCCCCTATCTGATCTATTCCGCGGCGATTCGGCACGTCCGCGCCCTGGACGCCGCCATTATCACTTTGATCGAGCCGATTCTGAACCCTATCTGGGTTCTAATCGTCATGCATGAGCGCGCCTCGGCTTGGGCGCTCGCAGGAGGAGCTGTGGTTCTGTCGACTTCTTTGATCCGGAGCATCGTTGCTTCGAGGACCGGCAAGAGCTCGATCGGACCAGCGCTATCCGAAGTTCGCAAACTGGAATCGTGAGGTCGAGGATCGCTGGCGATCGCTCCGGTCGGTGCGTTTTCCAAATTCCTAAGACTCGGTTCCAGCATCTTGCCGCAACGATCTGCCTCCGACCGTTTCCTCCTCGGAATCCGTCACCGGATTTTGAACAGCAACGAACTCCTCGGTTTCATCAATTCTCCCGTAGTCCACGGTCCACTGGTGTTCCGTATTCTCCCGATAGATTTCGACGAAGCGCCGGCCCCATTCGATGTGATCGTGGTTGTAGTCGCTGGCGCTTTCGATGGGGGCAGGTATGACCGTGTCGATCGCTACGATCGATACGATGATCCGCACGTCAAGCCGTTCAAAATCCTCTGCCGTCATCCCGTAAAGCGGACTAGTTTGATCGAGCGCGTGGCGTAAAGTCAGGACAGCGGGAAAAGCGATCAAATGATCGAAAGTCAGCTTAAGCGGAATAAAACGCCGTATCTCTTCACCTTCTACGGTTACATCGCTACGCACCAGAATCATCGTGAAGTGCGCTTCCATCATCGCCTGGTGCCGCAGGTTGGCGACACGAACCATCAGGGTCGGGACGCCGTCGAATGGGCAGATGACAGCGCCTTTGCTGAAATGGATTTTGGCCGTCGGACGAGAAAACCGTACAAAGATAACGCCGGTGATCACTGCCAACCCAAACATTCCTACCATAATTTCAAGCGTCACGATTATGTGTCCATAGAGGGACACCGGATAGAAGTGGCCATAGCCAACAGTCGCCAACGTCTCAACGCTAAAGAAAAAGGCGTCGGAAAATGAGCCGGGAGACATCTCAGCGATCGAGTTCGGTCCCAGCAGATATAATATTGCAAAAACAAAGTTAATGGCGACGTAGACCCAGAAGAGGAACGCAGCGAACCCGGGCCAGCTCAAAGTCAGGATCAGATGATAGGCATCACGCCAATCGAATTTTCCCGTGTTAAGTTTGACGAACTCAAAGTGTCCGGCCCGGACCGTAATTTGGCGCCGTTTTGTCTTCATAGCAGGTCGGACCGAGAAAATGCGGTAATGCAGCTTCTTACGCAAGAAGCAGGCGACAAAACTGTACGTTGACGTTTTCCGTCCGGCCAGAGAAAGTTCTTCTATGCCGGAGCAGGAGTTGCCGATCAGGGCCGATAGCTCAGCCGAGTCCTCCGGGAACTTCGCGCCCGATCTTCACTCAATCGGCGAAACCAGGTTGGTTTCGTTGATCAGCAACTTTTCAGCCGAGTCCGATGTTTGGCTGGGTGAACGAGCAAATGGCAAACAAGTCGCGGTTAAAATTTATCGGCACGGCCGAATTCCGGGCCTGATTCAAGAGAACGATAAGTGCTCCCTCAGCCATCCCAATCTGGTGCCGGTGATCGAGGCCGGCGAGATCCAGGGACGCTACTTTGAGATAAGTTCTTTTATTTCCGGCGGGACTTTGGCTGATTTGATTCAACGACGTGGAAGATTATCGGAACCGGAGGTCGAAACTATTCTCTACCAGGTTTCCGATGTCGTTCACTATTTGCATGCCCAGCACGTGCTGCATCGGGATATCAAGCCCAGCAATATTTTCATTATTCAGGAATCGCCTCTCCATGTTGCTTTGGCTGATTTCGGGACAGCACGCCTCGGCGCTTATCAGACCATGTTAACCGGCAGTGTGGGTACGGTGGCGTATTCTTCCCCTGAGGCCGTTACCGGAATCCAATCGGAAGCTGCGGATTACTGGAGTTTAGGAATAGTGCTACTGGAAACGTTAACCGGCCGGCGACCATTGGAGGGCTTAGATGTCAAACAGCAGCTCTATCGGGTCGTCAGCGGAAAAATAGAAATTCCCGAAGCAATTCCGACCGATTGGAAAGCCCTTTTTGCCGGCCTCCTGCAAGTGGACTATACCGAGCGATGGAGAAACCAGGAGATCGAGCGGTGGCAAAATAGCCGGAAATCAATTCGACCCCAGACCAACCATGCGGACACAAAACCGGCGCCACCGTTGGTGGAGCTCCAACCTGGCCAGTCGCCAGCCACTGCGGGCGACTCGCCGAAAGCGGCGTCAAAAAACCCACGTCCTCTCTCGACCGCCGAGCCGAACAAGATTCCGGTTTTGAGGAGATCCCAAGCGTCGCTCGTTCGAGAGACGGAAACGATCACACTCAAAGCCTCCGAAGTAGGAGAGCTGGTCTTAAATCGCGCGTTGAGAACCGTCAGCCGCTTTTTCTGGCTCGCCTTTCTAGTGGATTGGGAAAGTCATAATGCGTGGGCGGGCATTCTCTTCCTGGGAACGGTGGCGACAATCGGTATCGGCATCGATTTTCTTCCGCATCGTCTGGAACGAATGAAGCGAGAAGTGAGAGTGAATCGCCAACTCGCGGCATTCTCGTATGACGACCAACGTTTCATTCGCCGGCTGACGCGACGCTGGATGCGTTCCCTGAGACGCCAATCGCGTGACGAAGGAAGAATGAGAATGGGCGGCCGTTCCGACGATTTGCTGATCTCCCGCTAGTTGCTTTGGCTGGACCGCGACGACCTTTACTGCGATCCACCTTGGAGCACCCCGGTAATCGCGACGATTCCAATCGGAACAAGTATCCATCCGAGAATGCGATGGACCCGGAAGTAAAACCATTTTCCAAATCGATCGGATCGAGGACACCAGACACTAGCCGATTCCAGATCGATAATGGGAGCGAACAGGTCCAGGCTGAACCAGATTGGATTGTATTTTCGTCCGGCAAATTTGGCATCCCTGAGTTCCATATCAGATGATCGCCAAAAGAGGATCGATCCAAAAGCGACTACCCCAGCCGACCAGACTAACGCTAGCCATGGCTCTCGCCCGTAGCCGCTCACCAGAAACCAAATCCAGTTCTTGAGATGTGCGGCCACGGTTGATTTAGTGTGCCGATCCCGAGTCTGCTGGTGAATAAAGACTTGATTGGCATCGTCGCCCTGTCCCTCCCCCTTCAAGAAGCTTTCCAACTGCGAGTAAACGCCTCGATCGAATTCGGAGCGATCGACAAATAATAGAAAATCGCCAGCTGATCTCCCATCGAAACGCCGGATAGTCGAATTCGTCAGTCTGGTCATTCGTTTGTCACGACGCCATGGCTGAACGCCTTCGAGGTTGAGATCATGGAGGTCGCATTCTTCCAACGATAGGAAACCCGAAATTGTGGCATTGTTAAATTGAGTGAATGCTCCAACGTGGGTGCGCGACAGATCAACATCAATCAAACCGTTTTCGGTGGTCGGCGTCACTGCAGAACTGTGTCGTTTGGTGAATTGCGCGTTAGTCAGGTCAAGGTTTTGGTCAATGCTATTTTCCTGAAAGGAAAAATGATCACCAAACGTATCGTTCCGAAATCCGATCGATCGCGAAATCGTATTACGCCGAAATTCGCAAGGTCCGGTAAATTTGCAGCGCCAGAGATAGATCCCTTTGGCTTCAGCGCTATCGAACGAAACTTTGCCGTCGAAAACAACTCCATCTCCCAGGATGTCATCTTCCGACTTGAGGTTATCAAAGCGAACGTCTTTGCCAAACCGGGTACCATCCATATGCACTAGTCCTTTCCAGTGGCTGTGGTAGAAATCCGCACCTCCGGAAAATACTGCTTTCTGCAAGTGAAATTCCGATCCAAGGGCAATCCGTTGGAAATTTACCTGGCGTCGCTCGTCCAGAAATTGTGTCCCGGTCAATTCAAAATCTCCCTCGATTGCTGCGTCCTGAAATGTAGGAGAACGGTTGAACGTGCAGCCAATAAATGAAATGCTGCGTTTCGCATCGGAACGCTCAAAGGTAACTTCTCCGTCGATCGTGCAGTTGATGAATGTTACCTCTCGGACGATTTCACGATCGGAAAGATCGAGATCATTGATTATCTCCGCTCCCGCTATCCGAATTTGAAGCGGCGCGGACTCCTCATTAGAGGGTGGCGCAATTATCCATTTAGCCAGCACTTGCGCATCAACGACGTTGTCGGGGGGCGTCAGTAGAATAGGATCGGATTGACCGCGCGAGATTGCCTCCTGGATCTTCTTTTCTGCCGGAGAAAGTTCACCCAGGGCGGCTCGATCCGCCGCACGACAAAAGCCTATCCCCGTGATTACCGCGGTGACGCAGGACAAGGTAATCAGCCTTGGTAAAGAGCAGGGACTCAGTCGTCGAAGTGCGACCATAGAAGGTTTCCGGGTGTTAGCGGAGTAAACCGCCTGTTCGATTTCGTTTCACTGGCTATGAAAAATAGACGGGCGGCCGGAGAAAAATTGCGAACGAGATGCGCCGCATCGAGATTTCCGGCAAGCAAAGTTCCAAACCTCGCGGCCCCAGACAAACAAGCGGTACGGGCAATCCCGCAGCCATCTGGCCCAACCAGCGACGCGAGAAACCACGGGCCTCTAGCCCGAGACAATCAAGTGGTGCGGTCTGCGCGTTCGAGTCAAACCTTGACCCGCTCGATGTGGGCACCTAAATCGCCCAGCTTCTCATCAATCCGTTCATAGCCGCGATCGATATGATAGACCCGATTGATCTCGGTCATTCCTTCGGCCTTGAGACCCGCCAGAACGAGGGCGGCTGAAGCCCGCAAATCGCTGGCCATTACCGGGGCGCCACTGAGGCCATCTACTCCGTGTATTTTGGCGGTCGCACCGTCCAGATCGATCGCAGCGCCCATCCGTTTCAACTCAGAAATGTGCATAAAGCGTTGCGGAAAGATGCTTTCGGTGACGGCGCTCTCACCGTTTGCCGTAGCCAGCAGGGCACACATTTGCGCCTGCATATCAGTCGGGAAGCCGGGAAAAGGCTCGGTGCGCAAATCGAGCGGTCTCAGCGTGCCGTTCGGTTGAATGGTCAGAGAACCGTTGTTGCCGGAAATGTTGTACCCCGACGATTCAAGCGCGTCGGTCACCGCCGTAAGATGCAGTCGATTGGCCCTGGTGATCGTTACCGGTTTTCCCGCAATTGCGCCAGCGATCAAAAACGTACCGGCCTCGATCCGGTCAGGAATCACCTCATGTTCGGCACCATGTAATTCCGGAACCCCTTCAATCACGATTCGTGGGGTACCCGCGCCTTCAATCTTGGCGCCCATCTTGTTAAGAAAGTTGGCAAGATCGACAACCTCCGGCTCCGACGCCGCATCTTGAATTACCGTCACTCCTTCGGCCAGAACCGCAGCCATCATCACATTATCAGTCCCGAGCACCGTAGTGCCGAACTTGCCCTTCAGTGAAATACTGGCACCTCGAAGTTGGGGTGCGAAAACCTTGATATCACCCGCGTGAACTCGGACGGCTGCTCCTAAGGATTCAAAACCGCGCAGATGCAGATCGATCGGCCGGTCGCCAATAACGCACCCGCCAGGCAGGGCGACAGTTGCCTCTTTCTCTCTCCCCAGAAGAGGACCCAGTACGCAGACTGAGGCCCGCATTTTTCTGACCACATCGTATGGCGCCACGGTACTCGCCTTCTCGGCCTTTACCGTCACAACGCCGCTCGCCCGCTCCACTTCAGCTCCGAGGTGGTTGAGGATCTGCAGCATGTAATGGACATCACTCAGGTCAGGAACTCGATGAATTACGCAGGGTTCCTTGGTTAACAGAGTGGCGGCAAGAATAGGCAGAGCGGAGTTTTTTGATCCGCTGATTTTGACTGTCCCAGTCAAAGCTCGGCCCCCATGCACGATGATCTTATCCATACCAAGCGGTCACGAAGCGCCGCACTCCTTGGTAATCGTTTTCTACTGAAATGTCGCGAAATTTTTGAGCCGTCATTAGATCGGTAACTCGGTCAGCTTGGTCAAATCCAACCTCCAAAATCATAAAGGCGCCGTCGGTCAAAGCGCTTGGCAGTTCTTCCACCGCCCGTCGGATTACAGCTAATCCCTCCGGTCCTCCATCTAACGCCAAACGCGGATCATATCGGACTTCAGGGGCAAGCTTTGGCAACTCCTCGGTCGAAATGTAGGGTAAATTTGCCACTACGAAATCGAAAGTTCCGGTGACCGAGCCGAGCAGATCAGATTCAACCCATTCGATCCGATCGTCCAGCCCGTGCCTTCTTGCGTTCTCGCGAGCGAGGTTAAGAGCTGGCGGAGAAATGTCCGAGCCGACAACCTCCAGATTTGGGCATTCCAACGCGAAGGTGATCGCTAAGATGCCCGAACCGGTGCCGATGTCCAAGAGGCGATGGTGGCGAGTAGGTCGGGCTCGAATCGCTTTGAGCCCGATTTCAACCAGGACTTCAGTCTCGGGCCGGGGAATCAGTGCGCGTTGATCAGTCTGAAACGATCGGCCATAAAAATCCCAGGAACCCAGCAGGTACTGTAACGGTTCACCCTCGACGCGCCGCCGCACCTTCTCGCGCAAAGGCGCCAATTCTTCTTCGGATAGGGTTCGATCGAACTCCAAATACAGATCGATCCGTCGCTTCCCCAGCGTATCAGCCAGAAGATGCTCAATGTTGAGTCGAGGTGACTCAATGCCTTTTCGCGCAAAAAAATCGGCGGTATTTTGCAGTACCTGGAGAACAGTCACCGTGATTCGGAGGGCGATTGATGAAGAGTAATAGGTGATTGGCAAACAGCTAACGGGCGTCGTTTGTCGCTCACAGGAACACGCAAACATTGCACACGATATCGGTTCTCGTCGTTCCGGGCGGTGCCGGCGCTCCCGGCGCCGTCTTCAAGCTGGAATCGCTTCCAATCCAGCTTCTTTCAAACGTTGCTCCATGTCGCTGTTTTGCAGCGCCACCAGCATTTCGTCCATCTGGCCTTCGATAAATAGATCGAGGTTGTAAAGGGTGAGGCCGATTCGATGATCGGTCACACGATTTTGTGGAAAGTTGTAGGTTCGAATCTTCTCTTCGCGACCACCAGACCCGATAAGGCTTTTGCGGTGAGCCGAATACTTTTCCGCCTCCTCCTGCTCTTTCTTTTCCAGCAAGCGCGAACGCAGAATGGCAAGCGCTTTCTCTTTATTCTTCTGCTGACTCCGGCCATCCTGACACCGCACGATCGTGTGGGTGGGAATGTGCAATACCTGGACCGCCGAATCGGTCGTGTTCACACCTTGGCCGCCCGGACCACCTGCTCGGCAGACCTCGATTCGGAGGTCTTCCGGCCGAATTTCGATATCGATCTCCTCGGCCTCAGGTAGCACCGCCACCGTTGCGGTCGACGTATGAACCCTGCCTTGCGCCTCCGTCACCGGCACCCGCTGTACTCGATGTACTCCGCTCTCGTAGCGGAGCGCGCGAAAAACATTCTCGCCACCCACCCGGAAAATAACCTCTTTAAGACCTCCAAGCTCAGACGGGCTGCTCTCCAATTGTTCGATCTTGTAGCCCCGAGCCTCTGCGAAACGGCAATACATTCGGTATAGATCGGCTGCGAACAGCGCAGCCTCGTTACCTCCTGCCCCGGCACGGATTTCCATGATTGCGTCACGATCTTCGTGTGGTTCGGGCGGCAGAAGAGCGAATTGCACCGTTCTTGCCAACTCGTCCACCCGCTTTTCCAGGAGTGGAATCTCGGAAGCTGCTAACTCCGCAAGATCAGGATCGGTTGAGGCAGAAAGTTCACGATTTTCCTCCAGCTCTTTCTCGGTTTTTTTCAGCGCCGCCCAGTCGTCAAGCAAACGCTTTATCTGCGAATGCTCCCGCATCACTTCGCGCGCGCGCTTGGGATTTTCGAAAAGCGACGGAGCAGCGATCTCGGTTTCCAATTCTTGAAACCGCCGCCGTTTTTGCTCAACCAGTGGAGCGAAGTCCATAAAATTACCCGGTCGCGACGGACCAAGGAGCCAAAGCGTAGCCGTTACTTATTCTTGCCTTTGGAAAGCAAGGTCTTACCGTACCGCCGAGCAAATTTTTCGACTCGTCCAGCCGTATCGACAAACTTCTGCTCTCCGGTAAAAAAGGGATGGCAAGCGGCACAAATACCGATTTTGATATCCCTGCGAGTCGATCGAGTATGATACACCGCGCCACAAGCGCAAACGATCGTGGTCTCTTGATATTTGGGATGAATGTCTGCCTTCATGTCGAAAGACGTTTAGCGTAACACAGTGTGCAGTTGACGCAAGTGGATCCAAGTTTCTTAACCTTTTGGCAGGCAGTCCTCGAAAGGTGCCATTCTGATTCAGCTATTTTCTCCGAAGACGGAAAGACGATTCGGACATTTGGTGATATCGAATCAGAGCGCCAGACCTGGCGAGAGAAACTTGTCTCGTTTCTTCCCGGCTCCGTGCTGCTGATCCAGTTCGGCAACGAACCGGTCTGGCCGGCGCTATTCCTTGCCTGTCTTGATCTCAAACTGATCATGGCTCCGCTAGAACCAGAGGTAGCAAGTTCAGCGCTCGAGAAAATCCTGAAGGTAACCCGGGCGCAAGGCATCATTAGTCGCAACGCGATCAACCGGCTCGACTCTCCCCCGATCGCTTGGAACGAACCGCGTCCCGAATTTCTTAAGCTAACCTCCGGGACAACCGCCCTTCCCCGAGCGGTCCGTTTTCGACAAAGCCAACTTTTAGCAGACTGCCACAATATCTGTCGAACGATGGGTTTACTGCCCGATGACATCAATTTTGGAGTCATTCCGTTCGCTCATTCCTATGGGTTCAATAACCTCATTACGCCGCTCTTGAGTCAAGGCACCGCTTTGGTCTGTTCCAGCGACCGATTGCCACGAGCAATAAGCAAGAACTTGCATAACTCGGCTGCAACCATTCTGCCAGCTACACCCGCGATCTTTCATGCGCTGAGCGCCTTGGAGGGCCATGATGTCCTCGGTTCGATTCGGCTTTGTATTTCGGCTGGAGCTCCGCTCCCGGCCGAGACGATCCGGCAATTTCATAGCCGCTATCGACTGCGAATTCACAGTTTCTATGGTTCTTCCGAGTGCGGTGGGATCGCTTTTGATCGAGAAGGAAAACTGGATGCTCCCTCCGGCTTTGTGGGCACACCCATGGATGGGGTAGAAATCCGACCACGCGAAAATGACCGGATCGAAGTTCGCGGCTCGAACGTCGGCGATGGTTACTTCCCTGATCCTGAACCTGAGATTCTTGACGGTAAACGGTTCGTTCCGGGAGACCTCGTCCGATGGCTGGGCCAGAGCGCACAACTTTACGGTCGCGCGTCGGACTCAATCAATGTCGCCGGCAAGAAGGTCCATCCTTCCGTCGTCGAAGAACACCTGCGTAAGCTGCCTGGGATCGTCGACGCTATCGTCTTTGGAGTTCCATCACCAAACCGGAATGAAGATCTGGTGGCGCTGGTTCTTACCAACGGATCGACCACCCGGCAACAACTGGAGGCACATTGCCGAAATGGGTTGGCCGACTGGCAAGTGCCGCGCGATTTCAAAATCGTATCCTCTCTCCCGGTCAATGCGCGCGGTAAGCTGAAGCGGAGCGACTTAGCCCAAGAATATTTGGTGGAGAGGCAAAATTCAGAAGCCAGGAGCCAGAAGCCGGGAGCCG
>DASTDH010000014.1:0-2943 GCA_035710445.1 Chthoniobacterales bacterium | reverse complement strand
TTCCGAATTTCGGATGTTCGCCCGCAAGTCAATGGAATCATCATGAAACGGATGTTTACCGAAGGAAGCGAAGTAACGGAAGGGCAACAGCTTTATCAGATCGATCCGGCGAGCTATCAGGCAGCCTATGACAGCGCCAAGGCGGCTCTGGCCAAAGCGGAAGCAACGCTGGCGGTCAACCGGTTAACCGAGCAACGGCAGAAAAAGTTGGCGGAAACGCATGTTATCGCTCCACAGGACTACGACACTGCATACGCCACAATGAAAGAAGCGGAAGCGGACGTCGCTTTGAATAAAGCGGCGGTGGAGACTGCACAAATCAGCCAGACTTACACCAAGGTTTTATCACCGATTTCCGGGCGCATCGGACGGTCTTCAGTAACCGAAGGCGCTTTGGTGACCAATGGTCAAAACACTGCGCTGGCAACCGTCCAGCAACTCGACCCGATCTATGTCGACCTCACACAATCCAGCAGCCAACTCCTGCGGTTGCAGCGGGAATTGAATAACGGTCACCTCAAATCCGTGCGCGATCAAAATGCCGCGGTGCGTCTGATTCTGGAAGATGGCACGGAATATCCGGAAAAGGGCACTCTCCAGTTTTCCGAAGTCAGTGTCGATCAAGGGACTGGCTCAGTCACTTTGCGAGCCGTGTTTCCCAATCCTCGTCAGGTCTTGCTCCCCGGTATGTTCGTTCGTGCGCAAGTCGAGGAAGGCGTGAATCAACAAGCCATCCTCGTTCCGCAACGGGGCGTCACCCGCAATCAGCAGGGTCAGCCCACTGCGTTAGTGGTAGGAGCGAACAACAAGGTCGAACTCCGCACGCTGCACACTGAGCGTACGATTGGAGAAAACTGGCTTGTGACGTCCGGTTTAAGCGCAGGCGACAAGGTGATTATCGACGGTTTGCAGAAGGTTGCGCCCGGGGCCGAAGTCAAAACTGTCGCACTCGATGCGGACGGATATCCGGTTGCCGGGAAGTAGGAGCAGAAACCCGCCATGGCTAACTTTTTCATCAACCGTCCCGTTTTCGCCTGGGTCATTGCTATCATTTTGATGATGGCTGGCGCGCTATCCGTTACCAACCTGCCTGTCGCCCAATATCCAAGCATCGCGCCACCTGCTGTTTCTATTACGGTTAACGATCCAGGGGCATCGGCTGAAACTGTTCAAAGCACCGTGGTCCAGGTGATCGAACAGCAGCTAAATGGGATCGACAACCTGATCTATTTCTCCTCTGAGAGCGACAAGGACGGGAGCATGACGATCACGCTGAACTTCAAGCAGGGAACGAATCCCGACATCGCTCAAGTACAGGTGCAAAACAAGTTGCAACTGGCGACTGCGCTGCTGCCCCCCGAGGTTCAACAACAGGGCATCCGCGTTTCGAAAGCAACCAAGAACTTCCTGCTCGCTGTAGCGTTTGTTTCAACGGACGGTTCCATGAGTTCAGGCGATATCGGAGATTTCATTGTATCCAACATCCAGGATCCGGTTAGCCGCACCAATGGGGTCGGCGATTTTCAGACCTTTGGTGGAGCTCAATACGCGATGCGCATTTGGCTCGATCCGGCGAAATTAAATAACTACGCGCTCACTCCGGTCGACATCGGCAACGCAATCAACGCGCAAAACGTCCAAATCGCGTCCGGAGAATTGGGTGGACTGCCGTCGATTTCGAAACAGCAGATCAACGCGACGGTGATCGGTCCTTCCCGCCTGCAAACGGCTGAGGAATTCGGCAATATTCTTCTCAAAGTCAATCCGGACGGTTCCCAGGTTCGTCTGCACGATGTCGCAACGATCAGCCTGGGCGGTGAAAATTATTCAACCGATACGAAGTATAATGGCAAACCGGCTTCCGCCATCGCGGTCAAACTGGCGACCGGCGCGAATGCGCTCAAGACCGCCGAAGCCGTCAAGGCGACGATCGAAAAACTGAAGCCGACCTTTCCTCACGGTATTGTAGCGGAATACCCATACGACACGACGCCATTCGTCAAAATTTCGATCGAAGAAGTAGTCAAAACATTGATTGAGGCGATCGTTTTGGTCTTCCTCGTAATGTATCTTTTTCTGCAGAACATTCGGGCAACACTGATTCCGACCATCGCCGTTCCGGTTATTCTGCTCGGCACGTTTGCTGTGCTCTCGCTCGCCGGCTTCTCGATCAATACGTTAACCATGTTTGGTATGGTCCTCGCCATCGGACTGTTGGTGGATGACGCCATTGTTGTGGTCGAGAACGTGGAACGTCTGATGGCCGAGGAAGGGCTCTCACCGAAAGAGGCTACCATAAAATCGATGAACCAAATCACCGGCGCTCTGGTCGGCATCGCGCTCGTGTTGTCCGCTGTCTTTGTTCCGATGGCTTTCTTTGGAGGCTCAACTGGAGTCATCTATCGTCAATTCTCGATCACCATCGTCTCGGCGATGATACTATCCGTATTGGTCGCGATCATCTTCACGCCAGCCCTTTGTGCCACCCTTTTGAAGCCGGTCGAAAAAGGGCATCAGGAAAAGAAGCGTGGATTCTTCGGGTGGTTCAACTGCGTATTCGACGCCGGCAACCGCGGGTACACGACCGGCGTCGGCTATATCATCAAGCGTGGCGGCCGCCACTTTGCGATCTATCTTGCGATTGTTGGAGTCATGGGATTCCTGTTTACACGCCTCCCTAGATCGTTTCTACCGGATGAGGATCAAGGGATCCTATTTGCCCAGGTCACAACCCCACCGGGAACACCCCAGAAATACACGCAGGACGTATTGGACCGGATGAATGAATATTTCCTAACCAAGGAACGCGCTGCGGTCGATTCAGTGCTCACGGTGGCCGGCTTCAGTTTCGGCGGTCGCGGTCAAAGTTCCGGACTCATCTTCGTCAGGCTCAAGGATTGGGCGGAACGGCCCGGCGCGAATAACCGAGTTCAAGCAATCGCC
>DASTDH010000013.1:0-5957 GCA_035710445.1 Chthoniobacterales bacterium | reverse complement strand
TTTTGCGCCGCTTCGATGGTTGCCATCAAGGCTCTCGGAGCCACCCGTTTCCCCCTGGGCGCACTTTCTTCTCCGATGGCTGTTGTTTCGCCTAATGTTCACGTCAGGCGTGGTGAAGCTCACTAGCGGCGACGAGGCATGGTGGAATCTCTCGGCGCTCTGCTACCATTATGAGACCCAACCGTTACCAACGCCGCTGGCTTGGTGGGCGCACCAACTCCCTGCCTGGTTTCAGTCCAATTCAACTATAGTTATGTTCGCCGTCGAGTTGGTAGCGCCGTTTCTGCTGTTTGCTCGCAGACGGCTGCGGCTGATCGGCGTAGCCAGCATTCTGACCCTCCAGGCGTTAATCGCTCTGACCGGCAATTACTGTTTTTTCAATCTCCTGACCGCCGCCCTCTGTCTCCTTTCAGTGGATGATTCCGTCTGGTCTCTCGTCGGACGAAAACAACCGCGGGCGATAAAAGTGCAGGGTGCTCGCTGGCCGTCCTGGATATTGATGCCTTTGGTAGCGAGTGTCTTGATCTTTAGTGGACCCTTGCTTTGGGAATCCTTTTCTCCTGGCAGTGACTGGCCGCCGTTTCTTAGTACTGCTTACAGTTATATCGAGCCGTTTCGATCACTAAACGGTTACGGGTTGTTTCGAGTCATGACCAAGACCCGTCCAGAAATCATCGTTGAGGGCAGTGAAGATGGAGTGATTTGGCGGGCGTATGACTTCAAGTACAAAGTGGGAAAGTTAGAAGAAGCTCCTCCGATAGTGGCGCCGCACCAACCAAGGTTAGACTGGCAAATGTGGTTCGCGGCGTTGGACGATGTTCGCCAGGAGTCATGGTTCATGAATTTTCTTGCGCGTCTGATCCAAGGGTCGCCACCAGTGCTTGGTTTGTTGAGAACGAATCCATTTCCCGGTTCGCCGCCACGCTATATCCGAGCCAAGCTATTCGAATATCATTTCACGAGCCTGAATGAGAAAGAGAAAACTGGCGCTTGGTGGAAGCGAGAAGAAAAAGGATTGTACTGTCCGGTGCTGAGCTCGCGCGGACAAGAATGAATCGGCGAGGTTTTGGTTCTCCGTTACACCAGCGGCATCGAATTAAAAAAGGTTTCGGTGGAGTAACATAAATTCTAGATTCCACGATTCTAAATTTCACTTCAATGAGTCAGGCTTCTTTTGATGGTTTCTCGGCTGAGGCGATTCAATTCCTCCGGGATCTGGCCGTGCACAACGAGCGTGATTGGTTCAATCCACGCAAGGAGACCTTCCAGCGCGAGTTACAAGAACCTCTAGCCCGGCTAATCCTGACAACGACCGATCTGCTCCGAAAGGCGAGAATCCCTCTGCGCGCCGATCCCAAACGTTCGGTTTTTCGTCTCTATCGCGACACTCGATTTTCGCCCGACAAGAGCCCGTATAAGACTCATATAAGCGCCGTCTTCGATCGAACTGCACAGAGGAAAACCGATGGTATCCTTTATGTGCACATTGTTCCGGATGGAAGCTTCGCGGTAGTCGGCTTTCATCAGCCGGCTACCCCTGACCTGACAAATATTCGGGAATCCATCGTCGACCGGCAAAGAATCTTTCTCAAACTGGTGGCTCAGCTGGAACGCTCGGGATTCGAGCTGACCTGCGAAGAAATCCTCAAACGCGTTCCCCGCGGCTTCGAAGAGTTCGCCGATTTACCAGCCGCCGAGTATCTGAAATACAAATCGTTCTACATCAGACGGCCGCTCCCCAACCGGACGGTGCAATCCAAGACATTGCCAAAAGAGCTGGTGGAGTTTGCGCGGATCTGTCTGCCGTTCCTGAAGTTCGGTTGGGAAGCGATGGCCCGCTGAAGCAATCCGCAGTGTTTTACAAAGCTGGCGAGCACACGTAACGTTCGTTTTGATGGGCGAGGTTAGTTTGGCCACAGGCCCCCTTGATGGACAAGTTGCGATAGTGACAGGCGCCAGCAGCGGGCTGGGCCGCGCTACCGCACTAGCTTTAGCTCAAGCCGGTGCCGATGTTGCTTTGCCGGCCCGCAGACAAGACGAGCTTACAGCTGTTGCGGCAAAAGCCGTGTTTCCGCACATGCGACGGATCAGACGGGGAACCATTATCAATATTTCTTCTGTGGCTGGTAAGCGCGGTTGGGCGAACGCCGCAGTCTACTGTGCTTCCGTTGGATGAGAGCGGATGGCCTTAATGGAACATGTAAGCTCTTCGGTTATTTGCTTCCTGGCTTTTCTTGCCGCCAGTTCACTTCAGAGGTTAAAGCCGATTTTTAAGCATCGCTTCCTGGCGTTCGTTTCCGTTTAAATCGAGTGATCCTGGCCTTGGACCAATAGTAAACGGCAGATGAAGAAGCATTCACTGTTCGGATGTTTGACCCGGCGCGCCGGAAAAGCGATACCCAAGCGACAATGGATAGTGCGAGCCACAAATTAGTCGCCGAGACACTGAGCGATAAACGTGAAAAGCAAACGATTGCCACATGGTCGGTTATCGCCAGCAGCAGCCTGGCGGCTTTCAAGTTCGCGGTTGGAGTGTTCACCGGCAGTCTCGGATTGATAGCGGAAGCGGCTCATTCCCTGCTTGACCTGGTCTCAACCCTCATCACCCTGCTCGTAATCCAGGTAGCAGCGATACCACCCGATAGAGATCATCCGTATGGTCACGAAAAAGCGGAACATCTTGGGGCGTTGACGGGAATGGCGCTGCTGGCAATAACCGCGTTTTTCATTCTCTATCACGCCTTCAGCAAGATTTTTGTACATCCAATTGCACCGAATGTGACTATTTGGTCCTTTGCCGTATTGATCATTTCTATCGGCGTGGACTTGTGTCGCGCAAGAGCATTGCGGAAAGCAGCAAAAAAGCACTATAGCGACGCCCTGGCATCCGATGCCGAGCATTTCAGCAACGACATGCTGGGAGCTTTAGCAGTGCTCGCTGGATTGACTATCGTCGGCATCTCTCGGGTCATTCCTGTTCCAGACTGGATCGTGGCGCGGGCGGATGCGTTTGCCGCCATTATCGTGGCTTGTATCGCGTTACGTTCGGTTTGGAGCCTCAGCACCAAGGCCGTCCGGGCTCTGATGGACAATATCCCAGCGGACTTAACCGACCGATTGAAGACCCGTGTAGAAAGTGTGGAAGGGGTCGTTAAGGGCTCGGCGGAATTACGAACCCGATTCGTCGGCAACCGACCGTATGTCGAAATCAAACTTGGCACGCCGCGCGGCGGTTCATTGGAGTCGGCTCATCGGTTGAGTGAAGTCGTCGAGAGCACGGTTCGAGCCGAGTTGGCCGATGCTCAAGCCACTGTGCACGTCGAGCCAACAGCGATTCCCGATGAAAGCCCGGCCGCTAGTATTCGCGCTACAGCCGACAGACTCGGACTTCGAGTGCACAATTTAAACATCTATCGCGTAGCGCAAAATCTGCGGGTTGAGCTGGATCTCGAGCTTCCCGACAGTTTGTCTTTGCTCCAAGCTCATCGGCATTCGGAGGCGCTGGAAAGAGCTGTAACGGGGGAACTTTCTGAGCGGGTGCAAATCACCGTTCATCTGGAACCTCGTAACGACCAACCCTGTCCGGCAGTGCGCCAATCGAAAATCACTCAAAGCGTACGTGACGTTGTGTCGAGTCTCGCACAGGCGGCCGATGTTCGCGTCCACGACGTCCTTATCACTGATGAGGGGCTCGTGGTTACCCTGCAGAAAGCGTTTCCCGGTGACAGATCGCTAAGAGAAACGCACGAGGAGATGAGTGAACTGGAACGTACTTTGAAACCTTTGATTCCTGACTTGGCTCGAGTTCACATTGATCCCGAAATTTCCAATCCAGATTGAGTAGATGTGAAAAATCGCCGTTAGCAAAAATTGTCGGCGATTTTCGGGAATAAATCTAAGGCTAGATCGGTATAGAGCATGGCGCATCGCGATTACTTCAATCGCCGCCGCCTTTTGCAGAGTTGCATGCTAGAGCCAGGGGGGCTGATGAAGCCGACGCCGATTAAGAGAGGAGAAAGAGGAAGAGAATTTTAAAACAAACAGTCCGAAGGGCACCACCAAAATCTAAGGCGGCTACCAGGATCTAATCGACGCCATATGGTGCATCTGATGATTTAGGAGAAGTAACGACGGCCAAAAGCTTTTCAGCGAGGAATTGCGGTTGGCAATTCGCTCTAACTTCACCCGAGCAACATTTCCTGAATTATCTGGCAGGCACGATGGGCATGTCAAAAAGCGAGGGTGTCTGCCCATCCACGCATACGGAAACGGTCGAATTCATTCCCGAAGCGTAAAACTGATCTTTTCCAAGAATGATATGTGCCGAGGTCGGGCCGATAGACTGACGCAAGAAGACCGGCGGCGCTTTGAAGAGCTCTTTCTCCCTTATTTGGACGCCGCGTATAACCTAGCGCGCTGGATCGTTCAACATGACCAAAATGCGCAAGATGTTGTGCAGGACGCGTACTTACGAGCTTTTAAAGGATTTCGTCGCTTTCGCGGAGGGAACGCCAGAGCTTGGTTCCTGACGACTACTCGCAACACTGCTTACGACTGGCTCAACCGTCATGCCGCGGAAGAGAAGCTAATCCCTTATGACGAAGAAAAACACGCAGAAATTATCGTAATGAACGAGCCTGAGCACGACCTGGTGTCCGAAGAACGGAAGGAACGCTTACAAATAGCGCTGGAACGGCTCCCGCCTGAGTTTCGTGAGGTTATCGTTCTTTATGAACTCGAAGGCTTATCGTACAAGGAGCTGGCAGCGACGCTTGGGATCCCGATGGGGACAGTAATGTCCCGACTCAGTCGGGCACGCCGCCGTCTCCAAGAAAGTTCAAAGTACGGGACTTAGAGCATGGATTGTGAAGAAATCGAGCGGTTGTTGGGCGCTTACGATGACGGGGAATTGGAACTTACGCGACAGCTGGATGTGGAAGCTCATCTCGCCGCCTGTCCCACCTGCAAAAAAGCAGCGGAAGCGGCGGCCAATTTTCGTTTCTCAGTTCGCATGAATATACCAATCTACAAAGCCCCTCCGGAGCTCAAAGCAACAATTCGAGCTGCATTACGAAGAGAATCCGGATCCCGCTTCGCACGCTTCTTTCAGTTCCGGCGATCTTTGGCCGGCGCGATCGGGATATTGGCGTTGGGCGTCTGGTTCGGTTGGGCTTGGATCGTTGATTCTCGCGACAAAGACCGTGAACTGATCGCTCAAGCTATCTCGAATCATTCACGGTCTCTCCTGGTCGATCACTTGGTCGACGTCACATCCTCGGATCAACACACCGTCAAACCGTGGGTTACTGGAAAACTAGATTATTCTCCGCCGGTAGCCGATCTGTCGGAGGCAGGTTACGAATTGGTCGGCGGACGGATCGATCTGTTAGAGAATCGTCCGGTGGCGGCAATTGTCTACCGGTATCACGCCCACTTTATCGACGCATTCGTCTGGCCCGCAGCCAATCACACAATCGATTTCGATGTTCAGTCCCATCAAGGGTACAGCCTGTGTGGTTGGAATAGGGCAGGCCTCAATTTTCTGATTCTCTCGGAATTAAGTCAGGCAGACATCGAGAAATTCGAGGATCAGCTTCGCGACCGCGTCCAGTAATTGCGAGGGCACCGTTGTAAACTGCGCAAGAGTTGATTGCGCCAATCCGGATGCGTTGCCAAGCCAGACAAACATTTTGTCGCTGCCGGGAATAAAAAAGCCCCACGACCGGTCTTATCTGTAGACGGCTAACTATGTTCGCGGCGATTGCGGGCGTTACTAAAGTCGTGCCGTACACAACTTAAAGAGCGGACCGAACCGGGTCCCTCCTCAACGCGGGCTCCGGAGCTCAGAGCGCCAGAAGTTTTTCCCGAATTTTATGACCCGATTACATATATTTCGCTGGTTCATGGCGGCGGCAATCGCCGCTCTATTGTCGGCTACGATACAACCCGCGGCCGCT
>DASTDH010000012.1:0-19922 GCA_035710445.1 Chthoniobacterales bacterium | reverse complement strand
AGAAGCGCTCAAGGCCGGCTCTGATCATTTAGTGATCGGACGCGCAATCACCGCTGCGGCGAACCCAGTTGCGGCATTGAACGATATATTGGAAGAAATGGAGGCCGGTAACCCGTAGTCAGTAATCAGTAATCAGTAATCAGTAATCAGTAACCAGTGATCGGTAATCGGTCTCATAGGTCACATAGGTCGTATTTACTGATTACCGCTCACCGATCACTAACTCATACCGCACCTCAATACTCTCCCTACCCCAAGCCCACGTCTTTTTCACTTCGGCTTCTTTGAATCCAAGCGAAGAATAAATTGAGATCGCTCGATCGAGACCGCGGACAGTCCACAGGAACACAGTGCGAAAACCCGCGGCGCGGCAGTAGCCGACCGATTCTTCCACCAGCCAGCGCCCGAGCCCGCAACCCCGAATCGACGAATCCACAAATAATAATCGAAGCTGCGCCTGATTCGCCGGCTGTTCGAAGATAAAGACCGAGCCAACCACCGTTTCCTGTTGTTTGGCCAACCAAACCTTGGATCGATCGTTTGCGGTCGAAAGAATAAAATCGGCTGCGATCTTGGCGCAATACGCCTCGTGCACCGGGTTAAACTCGTAGTCCCGGAAATTCTGCACCCCGTGAATCAATATAAGTCGGCCGAGATCGCCCGGCTCGAAAGCGTGGTGAATGGAAATGCCCGCTGCTTGTAGTTTTGATGATTTCAGCGAATCGATGAACCGGGCAGATTCCGGGTAATCCATGACAACGTATTCGTTTCTTGCCGGCTTCAAAGAATCGAACGGACGACCCCTCCATCCACTCGCAGCGCCGCCCCGTTGGTGCCTGATGCGGCCGGACTAGAGACATATACTACCAGGTTGGCAACCTCTTCGGTCGAAGCAAAGCGTTTCAACAAACTGGTTGGTCGCATCTTTTCAAAAAATTGTTTTTCGAAATCGGCGGCTGATTGATTGGCCTGCTTGGAAAGCCGATCGACAAATTCGGTTACGCCTTCCGACGCGGTCGGCCCTGGCAAGATTGCATTCACGGTAACGCCCGACCCAGCAGTCAGTTCGGCAAGCCCTCGCGAGATCGCCAGTTGAGCCGTCTTTGTCGTACCGTAATGGATCATTTCCGCCGGAATCTGCACGGCTGATTCGCTCGAGATGAAAATAATTCTCCCCCAATCCTTCTTCAGCATTCGAGGCAAGTAAAAGCGAGCCAACCGCACACCCGAAAGGACATTTACTTCAAAGAAATGCACCCACTCCTGATCGGTAATCTCTACGAACGGTTTCGGTTCAAAAATTCCCAGATTATTGATCAATATGTCGAGGTCGGAATACCGTGCGGTCAATTCAGCGGCGACCTCGGCGAGACCAAGATCGCCAACGAAACCTTCGATTTCAGCGGAACCGTGTTTTTGTTTGATCGTATCAATCGCTCGATTGACGCGCTCCTCCGTCCGGCCACTGACAATCACTCGCGCCCCTTCGCGAGCCAATCCCCGCGCGATGGCAAAACCGATTCCACCGGAGGAACCGGTTACCAAAGCCGATTTACCCTTCAGCTCTAAGTCCATATGGGATCGAGCTTGTTATTCGACCATCAGCTGCACGGCAATGTTGCCTCGCGTCGCGTTGGAGTAAGGACAAATTTGATGGAGATTAAACGCGGCCTTCACGTTGCCATCTGAAGTTTCGCCGAAGCCTTCCCGTCCGGAGGTTATAGTCGCCGATGCTACGTACAGTGGTTGTAATGCCATAATCGTTTCCAGGTGTTGCCGTTCCCGGCTTCGACCTGCGTCGAACACCGACACGACTACCAATACTCTGCACGATCGAACAGGTCAGAAGAAAATCGAGCGAAGAACGATCCGCAGATTCGAAAAAACGGATCAGGAAACCAGCTGAGGTTCACCCAGACCGAGCATCCGATAAGCACCAGGCCGCATCCGTTCCAACACTCGGAGATCGTTCGCGATCTTGGCTTCCTGTACGATGCCGACCAGATACGAGTGCAACTCACGCGCCAGAATTTGCGGGTCTCGCGGAGGGATATCGCCACGCTCGATACCGTCCCGGAGAGTAGCTTCCAAGTAGCGGCATTTCCCTGCGCTGATCTCTTGAGCCATTTTTCGTATGCTCTCATCTTGAGTACTCAATTCGCACCCAAGCGAGACGAAGGGACATCCTAGCAACCGACCCACCCGCTCGAAACGTTCCTTTTGATTTTGGTAAACGTGATTGAAATAGGCATCGAGTCGCTCAAGCGGAGTCTTTTGTACGGAGAAGACCCTATCCAGGGCCGCTCGCAGCTGTTCCCAATGATACTCGTAGGCCGCGACGGTTAATTCGGATTTTGATCGAAAGAAATGGTAAAAACTTCCTTTTTTTACCCCAGATTGCTCGCAAATCTGGTCAACACCAACCGAACCATAGCTTTGACGCCAAATGAGCTCGTGGGCGGTACGCAGGAGTTTGAGCTTTGACTCGCATTGCTTCATTGAAGTAAACAATCTACTAAACCGATCGGTCAAGCGCAAGTGCTTTGTATTTTGCAATTAAAAAAAGGGTATTTTGCAATTTCACGTCATCATCATGAGGCGCACTGGCACCGAATATTCCCTCAGCCTGATTTACAGATCACAAAACTGCATTAACTGATTTTGGAATGCTAGCCGTATTCATCCTCTGCTGTTTAGTGGGATATTACCTCCTGGATTCAGTGGCCAAAATCCTGAATGAAAGAAACTTAGCCGATCAGGTGCCACCTGAGTTTGTTGGAGTTTATGAGCCGGACCGATATCGGGAGTCGCAACGCTATATTCGAGTGAAAACTCGATTTGAATTAGTCTGCGCGACTTTCGACCTGGGCTGCCTGCTGCTTTTCTGGGGCCTGGGTGGTTTCGAGCGACTCGATATCTGGTTGAGAGGTTTCCATCAGGGACCCATCCTCACGGGTATACTCTACTTAGGAGCCTTAGCGGCTGCGCGCGAGCTTCTGGAACTTCCTTTCGAAGTATACGCGACCTTCGTGATCGAACAGCGATTCGGCTTTAATCGCGCAACGCTGAAGACTTTTGTCCTGGATCGGCTCAAAGGTTGGGGGTTAGCCGCCCTGCTGATGACCGGCTTTCTCGCCATTGTTCTCAATCTCTTGGAACGATTCGGCCTTCAGATTTGGCCGGTGGCATGGTTAATCACGGTGGCAGCTTCCATTCTGCTCACGTACCTGGCCCCCACGCTTATCTTGCCGCTCTTCTTCAAGTTCTCGCCGCTGCCAGACGGACCGTTGCGGGAAGGTATTTTGGCCTATTGCCAGAAACAGAACTTCCCGCTCCGCGATCTTTTGGTTATCGACGGCTCCCGCCGTTCTTCGAAGGCAAACGCCTTTTTCACGGGCTTTGGCAAGAACAAAAGGATAGCGCTGTTCGATACACTCATCGAAAATCATACCGAGCCGGAACTAATCGCGGTATTGGCCCACGAGGTCGGCCACTTCAAACGTCGCCATGTGGTTCAGCATTTTGTTTTTGCGCAAATCAATCTTTGCTTTTTGTTCGTTCTGGCGTCCCTCTGTCTTTCGCGACCGGAACTGTACGCAGCGTTCGGAGTCACGCATCGCTCTTACTATGTTGGGTTCGCGCTTTTTTCTCTCCTGGTGCAGCCGCTCACGATCCTTTTAGGCGTAGTACTGAACTTTTTGAGTCGCCGCCACGAATTTGAAGCGGACCGTTTTGCGGGCGAGTCGACCCGGGAACCGGCAGCGCTGATCCTGGCTTTAAAAAAACTGAGCAAAGACAGTCTTTCGAATTTGACGCCGCACCCACTCCTCGTTGGATTGCACTTCACTCATCCGCCGGTTCTGGAGCGAATTCGGGCGCTGAGAATTGTCGAGAGCAAGTTAAGTGGTCGAAGCGCAGTTGCCAATGAAACTGATGGCACGATCGCTCCTCAGGACGAACGAACCGTGCGTGGGTAGTGTGATCAACGGCGAAGCCGCGATTCGGGAAAGCCCAGGAGCCTGTCGGATTTACCGTTGAAGATAGCCCGAACATCCACTCCTCATGCTAAAGCCCCGAGACCTCGAGGAGTGCTAATGCGAGCCAGCTGTGGCTCAACCTTGACGAATCGCTCGCATCAGCTCTTGCTGCAGCCGATCCATCTCCCGAGACCCGGAATCGGTGACATCGTCGTATCCCGCCAGATGGAGTAAGCCATGAAGCAGATAGAGACACAGTTCGTCGAGCAGCGCTGTGCCAAATTGGGTCGCCTGGCGATGTGCGGTCTCGACACTAATCAATATTTCGCCATGCTGAAAAGTTATCACGTCGGTTGGGCCGGCGACTTGCATAAACCGTAAGTGAATCTGCGAGATTCGTCGGTCGGATACCAGGACCGCTATGATTTCCGCCGGCAAAGCGGTTCGTCCAACTACCTCGATTTTCTCCAAAGCACGTTGCGCAAACCGAGACAGCGCCGAAAGATCGATCGTTCGGGCTCGCTGCCGATTTAGCAACCAAATTTCCGGCATCAGGCCGCTGACGCCGGCGGCAGATTGCGCAACCGGCGAGACTCTTGTTCGGCCTTCTCCTCGTCCTTGGGATACTTGATCCGGGTATGCAGCATGTTTTGCAACGTAAACCGGAAGGTCTCGGAAATCGCACGAATCTCCTTCAGGGTTAAATCGCACTCGTCCAGCTGACCTTCAGCGATCCGCTTATTGACAATCTCGTTCACCAACTGCTCGATCTTTTGCGGGGTCGGCTTATCCAGACTACGGGACGCGCTCTCCACCGCATCGGCTAGACTGATAATTCCGCTTTCTTTGAATTGCGGTTTGGGCCCGCTATAGCGGAAACTCTCCTCCCGAACCTCCGGGATATCCTCCTCCCGAATATTCATGATTTTGCCGCCCTCACGCGCATCCCGCTGTTGTTGCAGCGCGCGCTTGTAAAAATAGCTGACCAGCGAGGTGCCATGATGTTGTTGAATAACGTCGATCACCTTTTGATTCAGACCATATTTTAGAGCGATATCGACGCCTTCTTTCACGTGAGCAATGATGATCAGCGCGCTCATCGTCGGCGCTAAATCATCATGAGGATTTTCGTCGCCAACGATATTTTCGGAGAAGTAGTTCGGCTTTACCAGCTTGCCGATATCATGAAAATAGGCACAAGCGCGGCACATGGTTCCGTTGGCACCAATGCGGTTGGCCGCAACTTCCGCCAGATCAGCCACCACGTCGCTGTGATGCCACGTTCCCGGTGCCTCGAGACTAAGCCGCAAAAGAACTGGATGGTTCCGGTCGGCCATCTCGAGCCAGGACATATCAGTGGTGATTTGAAAGAGCGACTCCAAGAGCGGCAAAGCACCGCCAACCGCCATGCCAGTCAACATACCATTGAGAACCGCAGCCAGGGATTGTTTCCCAAACATCGCCCAGTCCATTTCCGGCAATTGTAGCCACGAGATGGAGATAATTCCGAATGAGACCGCGAGCAGCCAGGTAGCCAACCCGACATAAAACCCGGCGCGCAAAAGACGACTTCTTCTTCGTACTTGAATGGTGACGAACACGGCAATGAAGCCGCTAATCAGCGACATCACGAGCAATACGGCGTCCACCCCGCGAAAGAGAATCGAACTCCAAAGGCTAACGAACACCGCGGCGTAAATCCCATAATTCTTGCCCAGAAGCACCGAGAGCACGAGCGGCGCCAAAGCATACGGGATGAGTAATACTCCAATCTCGGGGCGCAACGCTCCATGCGGATCGCTGCAAAACACCATGATCAGCTTCGCTATACAGAGGTGCAACAGCATCACCCCAAAAACCAGAGCGATCCGAGAATTCTTGTGAAAAGTCTCGGGAAAATTGATCCAGAGTTGAGCCAGAGCAATGATGAATACCAGCAGACCAATGAGAAAATATTTCGCCGGTTCGGGGTGCTCTCGAGAAAATATCAGAAGACCAAGTACCAAAACGAAGGCGGCAAACATCCCGGTCTTGACCCAGGGGTTTGACTCCAGCTTGCGAATCCACTCTTTTTGCGTTGGCTTGCGTCTTTGCTTATGACAAGCGAGCCCTTTTTTTACCAATCGCTTCCTGTCCTGTGATCCAAACATACCCTATGAAAATTCTAATCTAGCAGGTTTGCGTGCTACCGGGAGTCAGGTTTCTCCCTGAACGCTTTGTAGGCATTAATGATCGACTTCACAAGCGAATGTCGTACCACGTCGCGTTCTGAAAATTCTATAAATTCAATACCTGCAACTCCTCGAAGCGCTTGCAATGCCTCGATCAATCCTGACGTCTTATTCGGTGGGAGATCGATCTGCGTCTGATCACCGGTGACCACACACTTGGAGTCTGCCCCCAGGCGAGTCAGAAACATAAACATTTGTTCTCTGGTCGTATTTTGTGCTTCGTCGAGGATGACAAAGGCATCATTGAGCGTCCGTCCGCGCATATAAGCGAGCGGAGCGATTTCGATAACACCCCGATCCATGAATTTCTGAATCTCCTCTGCCGAAATCATATCATACAACGCATCATACAGGGGGCGCAAATACGGAAAGATTTTCTCCTGCAGGTCGCCCGGCAAGAAACCGAGTGCTTCGCCGGCTTCCACCGCAGGGCGAGTCAGAATGACACGCTTGACGACATCTCGCTTCAACGCCTCGACAGCCATCGCCATCGCCAAATATGTCTTTCCGGTACCGGCTGGACCGATGCCAAAAACAATATCGCTAGCCTGAATCGCTTGCACGTAGGTGAGCTGCTGAGTGGTCTTTGGACTGATGGGGGTTCGTCTGCTCGAACCAAGAATCTGCACTTGGGCGAGTTGACCCAACGATTCTTGCGACCTTCCGCTGACGATATCAAGAGCATACTGGAACTCATGCCGGTGAATCTGCATGCCCCGCTGACGCGCAGCCTCCAGCTGACCGAAGAGCTGGCGAGCCTTCTCGATGTTATTGCGTTCACCTTCCAGCTTCAACCACCCGTCTCTGGTGGTAACCTTGAGATCGAGCTTCTCTTCCAAGGTCTGCAAGAGCCTAAGATCGTTCGCATACAGGTTTTGCAGCGCCCGTCCATTCTCAAATTGAAGCGTTTCTGACTCCACCATCTCTCGTCCTATAGGATCGTAACGCTCCGGCCAAAGTAGCTCATCGATATGCAGCCGTTCTCACCATAATCAACGCAGAACTTACCGTGTATCGGAAACCGAATATGAAGCAAAGCAAGGAATAAATGCAGCACCCGACTTCTTGCCTTCGCCCGGAAAGAAACAGAGGCGAAGCAATCGGCGATGCCTCGTGAATGCGCTCATTTGTATCCGTACACCATTGCCCAGTGGGTGCGTTCCACCGGCGAGGAAATGACCTCGACAATAATATAATAGGTGCCGGTTGCCGCCGCTATGACCCGGGCGGCGGCGAAATGGCCTTTTTGCCAAGCATCATTCTCAACCAATTTGCCGCGAGGATCGTAAACATGGATCGAGATGCGCGCATTATCCACATCCGTTCCCATACAGAACCAATAATCGTTGCCTTTGAACAAAGTATGAGTGATCACCTGTTGCTGTTTGACTCCCAAATCGCCACCCCACTCATCCTGGCGAACCGCATATCCCGATTTTACATAGGGACCGATCGCCTCCATGGCCCGGGAAATCGCGTCATCTACAGTCGCATAAGCCGCCGCCTGCACCGCCAGAACGCTGATGGCAATAAATAGTCGTCTCACAAAAGTTCTTAAGCCTTCGAATTAATCGCCTTCACCACATCTCCGGTGATATCGTGAATCCGCTTCACCGAAGCCGGTGTGATCTTTTGATTGATGAGCGGAGAAATTTCGTCCAGGCTCTTCTGAACCTTGTTGACCAGTTGATTGTTTCGTAGCCGCGGTGGCATCCCGGCTAGTCTTTCTTGGAAGTATTTGAGTAGATCGGGCTGATTCAGCAAATCAGCCCCATCAGCCGAGTAACTCTTACCCACGATAGATGTGAGCACCTCGGTCCCTCGCAGCCAGCCGCCCAAACTAACCAGATGAGCCAACTGATCATCGCGCAACTGGATCATCGCGTTCTTCACATCAGATAGAGCGCCATCCAGTTCCTGGCGGACGCCCACCCAATCGTCCGAATCCGCTTTGGTCAAGATCGAGTTAGTTCGAGCTAAGACTGTTTTTTCAACGCCGATAGCACGAGCAAGTTGCAGCACGTCGCGGCCGACTTGTTTTACGCGTTCGCGATCGGTCGCTTCGACTGCAACAAAGCCTTCCGCCACCACTGAACCGAGCAGCAGGGCTATCTGCGCTCGCTCTCCTCGATTGTTTATGTTCGGGTTGCGTAGTTCTCCGCGCCAATCCGGAGTGCCTAATTTATCTAAGACATTGAAAACCTCACTGGGCAAAGGCACGACGACATCGTCCAATTTTGTCGCGGGGAATCGGTTCAAGTCGATCTGCCGAGCCGGCGCGTCGGCGACTGCCAATCGGGGAAGACCCGTTACGATGGCGACAACCAATGGAAAAAGTATTCTTTTCATCTTTCTAGGAAAGATAGTCGAGGTGCAAAATCGGTTCGTTTCGCCGGTTAGCAGCTAAAATCTCCCGTTTTTTAGCCGCCACGCTCTCGAAATATCGCGCCCAGCCTAAAAGCAAACTTCATTTTGAGCAAACGCCGAATAACAAGCGGGTGATCGGCAATTTCCCAGTGCCGGTCGGCCAAATGACAAAATCTTTCCCGGATAAGACGATAGTTCGCGCGCCTCAGAGGGTTTGGCTTGACCTGTATGAACCGCACTACCATTTTCCAGACCGATTGAATTCCGATTTTCAATGAATTTGAGCCGATTAGACGAGATTATAAGTCGGTTTTCGAGCAAGCGGGTACTCGTGATCGGCGATTTGATGCTGGACGAATTTGTCTGGGGACGCGTCTCTCGCATCTCCCCGGAGGCGCCCGTTCCAGTGGTCGAGGTACTTCGCGAATCATACTACCCGGGCGGCGCAGCCAACGTAGCGCGCAACGTCCGTGAATGCGGCACGGAAGCGTATGTGATGGGCTTAATCGGCGATGACGATGCCGGGGTACAGCTTCGTAAGATTCTGGAGGGGACCGGCATTCGCCACGAAACGATCCGGATCGCCCCGACTTTTCAGACAATTGTCAAAACCCGCATTATCGCGCGTCAACAACAGGTGGTCCGCATTGATCGAGAACGGGTCTCGGCTCCAGCCAAGGAAATTGAAGACTCTTGCATCGAAACGATCCAGGGACTGCTTCCGGAAATCGATGCCATTATTCTGGAAGACTACGGAAAAGGCTTCTTGCAACAATCATTTATCGACAGGATTGCGGTGCTCGCTGCCGGCAAGACGATCACGGCGGACCCAAATCCGCGAAATAGACTTCAGTGGAAAGGAGTTACCGCAGTTAAGCCAAATCGGAGTGAAGCATTTTCCGCCGCAAACGAAACCTGGAAGGAGCCAGCGGAGCACCCAACCCAGGATCAGGCGCTTCTGGCTGTCGGAGAAAAATTGCTGAAGGCGTGGGCTCCAGAACAGCTGCTGATCACTCTGGGCGACCAGGGGATGATATTGTTTACCTCGGACAAATCTCCGTACTACATTCCTCCGCGAGCGAGGGAGGTTTATGATTTATCTGGAGCCGGAGATACGGCCATAGCGTTCTACACGTTGGCGCTGCTGGCAGGCGCGACCGCGGTCGAAGCGGCTGAAATTTCCAACTATGCTAGCAGCGTCGTAGTAGCCAAGTTCGGAACGGCGACAGTCACGCCGCAAGAGTTAAGAGACGTCTTTGCCTTTCACAATGATCACGAGCTTGCCTAGAGCAGTTTTCCTCGATCGCGATGGCACGCTCATACACAATGTTCCTTATTGTTCTGATCCTGCCAAGGTGCAGGTCCTGCCAGGCGTGGCCCAATCGCTTCGGAAATTGAGGGAGCACGGATATAAGCTGGTAATTGTCACCAATCAGAGTGGGATCGGCCGCGGCTATTTCGAAGAGCAGAAGTTTTGGAAAGTCCAAGCCGCCTTCGAGCAGCAGATCGGGCCGAACATAATCGATGCTACCTATTTCTGTGCAGATCATCCCGACAAAGCGACCGATCGAAGAAAACCTGGGCCGGGAATGTTAATCGAGGCAGCGTACGACTTGAAGCTGGATCTGGCCTCCTGCTTTATGATCGGAGACAGTGAATCCGACGTCGAGGCTGGGATCAGAGCCGGCGTGAAAGCAGCGATTTTAATAGGAACCATGGAAAAGGAGCCCCCGGAAAAGGTATGGATCGCGAAAGACTTTCCCGCGGCCGTTGAGCTCGTCGCGCGCCTTTAGCGCGATGAACGGATAGTAGACGCACCTCTCAGGTGCGAAACGTTGGAACCGTACGAAATCGTTTCGCACCTGAGAGGTGCGTCTACTATCTCTTCCGCGCTGAAAAGTGCGCAGCAAGAGCTTGATTATACGCTAGCCGCTCAGGTACAACCTTCGCTCATGAGCAGGGTCGTCGCCATTATTCCGGCCCGTTGGGGATCGACCCGTTTTCCTGGAAAACCATTGCATGGGATTGCCGGAAAGCCTCTCATCCAGCATGTCTGGTCTCGTTGCCTGGAAGCGAAGGTTTTCGATCAAGTTATCGTTGCTACCGACGACATCCGCATCGTGGAAGCGGCCTTTCAATTCGGTGCAGAGGTCGCCCTCACCGCTCCCGAGCACAAGAGCGGCACGGACCGAATCGCGGAAGTAGCGAAAAAGATGAAGAAAGCTTCCCTTATTTTCAACGTTCAGGGCGACGAACCGCTTATCGATCCTCAACTCCTTCGCCGACTGGTGAAGAAAATGCAACGCGATCCGAAGGTGGAACTGATTACTGCAGCGACACCGGTTTCTCCGCCGGAAGCCGAGAGCGAACACATCGTTAAAGTGGTAATGGATCGGCAAGGCTCAGCCCTCTACTTTTCCCGAAGCAAAATCCCGTTTGCTCGCTCGGAAAATGGACCGGGTTGGCTCCGGCACCTCGGCATCTATGGATATCGCCGTAGTGCATTGCTGGAATTTGTCCGGTTGGCACCCAGCCCCCTTGAAGTGACTGAGCAACTCGAACAGTTGCGCGCACTGGAAAATGGTATGAAGATTCGCGTCGTCGTTTCAAAGAGCGGTTCGATCGGTGTGGATACTCCGGAGGATGCCAGTGCGATCGAACGTCAAATTTTAAGCGATGGCGGCACCTCGGCAGCTCCGGCGGGTCGATAGTGGTGGGCCACAAGGTGTGCCGACGTCGGCACCCCGGCCGACACCAGAGTGAAATGAAATACATTTTTGTAACAGGAGGCGTGGTTAGTTCGCTAGGCAAGGGATTGGCGGCGGCCGCTTTGGGTACGTTGCTGGAACACCGGGGGATCCGAGTGATCATGCAGAAGTTCGATCCCTATCTGAACGTAGATCCGGGCACCATGAGCCCGTTCCAACATGGCGAGGTCTATGTTTTGAGTGACGGAGCCGAAACCGATCTTGATCTGGGCCATTATGAACGCTTTACCAATACCGTTCTCTCGCGCGCCAATAATGTGACCAGCGGACAGGTTTACGAAACCGTCTTGGCCAAGGAACGGCGCGGCGATTACCTGGGAAAGACTGTTCAGGTGATCCCCCACGTCACCGACGAGATCAAGGGACGGATTAACCGGATGGCCAATGAGCATCCAGCTGACGTCATTATCACTGAAATCGGGGGAACGACGGGCGACATCGAGGGTCTACCTTTCCTGGAGGCAATTCGTCAGTTCCAGCTCGAGGTCGGCCCGGAAAACGTGATTATCATGCATGTAACGTTGGTGCCGTACATCAAAGCTGCCGGCGAACTGAAGACAAAACCTTCTCAGCAGAGTATCGCTAAGCTGCGAGAGATCGGTTTGCATCCAAGCGTTCTTCTCTGCCGCACCGAATGGCCACTAGAACTGGAGGTTCGGCAAAAACTATCGCTGTTCTGCAACGTCCCTCTTCCCGCCGTGGTGGAAGTTAGAGACGTGGAACATACTATTTACGAGCTTCCACTGACCCTGCAGGATGAAAAGCTCGATGAGACAATTTGCCGACTCCTTCGCTTTGATACTCCTCCGGCCGACATGTCGGAGTGGCGTAAATTTGTTCAGCGCGTAGTTCATCCCCGCAAACAGCTCAAAGTAGCGGTGGTGGGTAAATACATTGATCTCCAAGACGCCTACAAAAGCATTTACGAATCGCTCACTCATGCCGGAGCAGCCAACGATTGCGGAGTAGAGATCTTAAAGCTCGATTCCGAAGACTTTGAAAATCAGAATCCTGTTAAGTTCCTCAGCACCGTCGCCGGAATCATCGTTCCGGGTGGATTCGGCGACCGCGGAGTCGAAGGTAAGATCGTCGCTTGCCGGTACGCGCGCGAGCAGCGAATCCCTTATTTGGGGCTTTGCTTGGGCATGCAAGTTGCCACCATTGAGTTCGCGCGAAACGTGTGCGGCCTGAAAGGAGCTAACAGTACCGAGTTTGACGACAAGGCTGCCGACCCAGTGATTTGTTTATTGGAAGAACAAAAGGAAGTACGCAACAAAGGAGCTTCCATGCGGCTCGGCAGTTGGCCAACCATGATTATGCCAGGCACATTGGCCCACAAGCTCTACGGCGCAAAACAAGCGATGGAACGACATCGTCACCGCTACGAATTCAATCTAAGCTATCGGCCGATGATGGAGGAAAAGGGCCTCGTGGTAAGCGGCACCAGCCCGGACGGCAGACTCGTTGAGATGATCGAATTAAGAGAGCATCCCTGGTTTGTCGCCTGCCAATTTCATCCGGAGTTTCTTTCCAAGCCGAACGCTCCCCATCCGCTCTTCAAAGGTTTCATTGCGGCTTGCCTGGCGAACTCGGTGTAGGTTATCGTTGCAGCCTGTCCCGTAGGGACTCAACGAAAGTAGCCCCGGACTTTAGTGTGGGGTTAGAGTTCGTGTAGAACGGGCCGTCCCGCCAGGGACGATAGAAAATGGTGGCGTTGGGGTCTGTAATTTTCACCTGGTCAGCAAACATCCTCGTTGGTCGATCGTCTCCTGACGGGACGCGCCGCTCTTTTAACGGCGTACCCCGCACTAAAGTGCGGGGCTACTTTCGTTGAGTCCCTACGGGACACTCTTAAGTTAAGGCGATACGAAGGCTTTGGACCTGGGGTTATTTTCGTCGCGTTCCCGAGGAACAATTTGATTCGACCGGCAGGATCGCGTTTCTAGCCGTCAATCGACGATCTGCAGAACCGCCTGATGACCGGTTCTCGCTGCCGCCGCATTCAGAAGATTGCGCATCGCGGTGATCGTCTGCCCATTCCGTCCGATGACTTTACCGACATCCGATCGCCGCATTTCTATCTTGAACAAGATCTTGCTGCCTTGTTCAATCTTCGTTACCAACACTTCGTCCGGTGCTTCGACCAAGTGTTGAATCACGAATTCCAGGAAGTTCTCCACAAGACAAAATCAGGCTTGGGCAGCAGCAAGCTTTTTGCGAGCCTTGCGAATCATGCTGGCAACGGTCTCGCTCGGTTGGGCGCCGTTCTTCACCCAGTAATCAGCCCGATCCAAATTGATCTCGTAGTTTTCTCCCGATTTTCTCGGATCGTAATTGCCAATTACTTCAATAAATTTGCCGTCGCGCGGACTTCGTTTGTCCGCGACAATTACCCGGTAAAAAGGGCGGTTCTTAGCGCCCTCCCGCCTCAGTCTAATCGCAACTGCCATAGATTAATTCATGAACGAGGTCCCACTCGTCCGCTATCTTCTAAAAGGTTTAGCCCCTGGGACTTGGGCCATCATCTTCTTCAGCTGTCCGGAATTCTTCATCAACTTCCTCATCTGGTTAAACCGTTGAAGAACCGTGTTTACTTCCGAGACAGAGGTTCCGCTGCCACGAGCTATTCTTTGACGCCTCCTCGCATTGAGAATGTCAGGCTGTTTTCTTTCGCCCGGAGTCATCGAGAGGACAATTGCCTCCACTCGCTTCAGCTGCTTTTCGTCAACGGAAAAGCCTTTCACATTACTCATCCCAGGGAGCATGCCAAGAATATTTTCCAGCGGCCCCATCCGGCGCAACATCTTGAACTGGGCAAGAAAGTCGTTGAAGTCGAAGGAAGCGGTTCGCAGTTTTTTCTCCAGTCGAGTTGCCTCTTCGACATCGATCGCTTCAGCGGCCCGCTCGACCAAGCTGACCACGTCGCCCATTCCGAGAATTCTTCCCGCCATCCGCTCAGGGTGGAAGGACTCGAATTGATCAATCTTCTCGCCGACACCGGCAAACTTAATCGGTTGCTTGGTGACGTCTCGGAGAGAGAGTGCCGCCCCGCCGCGAGCATCGCCATCTAGTTTGGTCAGAACCAGCCCGGTAAGCCCAAGCGCCTGGTGAAAATGGGTCGCTACCGTCACCGCCTGTTGTCCGGTAGCCGCATCGCAAACGAGCAGGACTTCCTGCGGTTGCAAAAAATCCCGAAGCCGCTTCAACTCGGCCACCAGCACCTCATCGATTTCCAGACGACCGGCAGTATCAAAGATCTGGACATTTCCAGTCTGGGATTCGGCCCATTTCAATCCGGCTCGCCCAACCGCCAGCAAATCGGTCTCACCGGGAGCTGGACGAAAAACCGGAACTCCAACCTGTTTCCCCAACGTCGCCAGCTGATCAATTGCGGCCGGACGATGCAAATCGAGAGCAAACATGAGAGGCGCCTTGCCTTGTTTTCTGAGCAGGCTGGCCAGCTTGGCCGCCGACGTAGTCTTGCCCGCACCATGGAGCCCGACCAGCATGATACGAGCGGGCGCCGACAGGATCAGAGGTTGAGCGTCGCCTCCAAGCAATGCGGTTAATTCGTCATGGAAGATTTTGATAATCTGCTGGCCTGGAGAAATGCTCCGGAGCACTTCCTGGCCGAGCGATTTTTCGCGCACTCGCCCGATAAAATCCTTGGCAACCTGGTAATGAACGTCAGCCTCCAGCAAAGCCAAACGCACCTGCCGAAGCGCGTCGGTAATGTTGGCCTCAGAAATGGACCCATGGCCGCGGAGGTCTTTGAAAACGTCCTGAAGCCGGTCAGATAATTGAGAAAACACGGTATAAGATTGGACCGGTTATCGCTATTGATTGGTCGCGACCGGCCCGGCCGGATCAACGGTGAAATCCCAGCGAGTCTCCACTTTCTTGCCATTCACCTTTGCCGTCAGAATGACGGTGTACAGCTTCGGGACCAATTTCTGGGTAAACGCGTACGTCACCAACTTAGTCTTGGAGTCATAGACCGCCGGCACCAGACCGAATCCGCTGATTCGCATCTCCACCGATTTCGGATCAACGTCTCCCATGCTCGCCAAATTCGCCTTAATCGTCGGCTTGGGCTCGGTAATATGTTGATCGTTTAATGGCTCGGTCAACATCGAAGCGGAAGCAAGTTGGCTGGTCTCCACGCCGGGTTGAGTTCCGTCTACCGTCCCGAAGTCCAGCGCTGCCTTGAATATGTCACCCTTCAGGGAGTCGATCGCATATCGGCCAATTTGATCGGCCGGTACATTGATATCCATGTGCCGCCCGTAAACGGTGAACTGCATTTCGTAGCCGGCTTCTTTCGCCGTCTTACGGATAACCTCATTGTGAAAGCCGTACGGAAACGCGAACGCGATGATCTTAACCCCCAGCTTGCTTTCCAAGGTTTCCTTGCAGCCATAAACTTCATTGTGCAACCAGGCGGTATAATCCTGTCCCTTCGGTGCATGCCTCAGATCATGGTGAGACACGGTGTGGGCCTCAATATCGATTCTTGCATCCCGCATTTCTTCCAGTTGCGCCCAGGTCATCGCCTTGCCGCCCGTCCCGACCCACTGGGTGTAGATAAAAAGAGTAAACGGATAGCCAAACTCTTTCAGGATGGGCCAGGCAACGTAATATTGAGAATTCCATCCGTCGTCGATCGTAATGACCGCGCTCTTTGAAGGAATCGCTTTCTCGCCGTTCCGCCAAGCCAGCAGGTCCTGCATCGAGATGACCGAAATCCCATTATCCTTCAGCGCCTTCATTTGGGCGCGAAAATCGTTCGGAGTGGTCACCAACTCAGCCGGCCTGTCTTCGAAACGATGGTAAAGAAGCACCATGAACTTAGCCCCGCGATTGGTATCGGGCGGCGGCGTTGGCGTGGCCTGAACTACCGGGGTCGGGCTCGTCGTCGGCGATGCCGTCGGACTAGGAGTGGCTTGGGTTAAATTGCTTTCTCCCTTTTTGCACCCGGCTACCCAGAGCGGCAGCACCCACAGAAACACCAATAAGCAACGGCGCATACAAATCTGCCGGAGATATATCACGGCTGGGAAAATTGTGAAGCGGAGAATCGTTCTGAAACGCGAAAAGCGGAATGCAGATCGTGGAATGAAAGTACCGAATTCACATTCCACATCAACCGTTTAATCCGGTTTTTCATTCCGCAATCCGCGTGCCGCCCTCCGCATTTCTTCGGTCAGCCCGAGCTGTCGAAACGTCTCATCGATGTAACTAAAGTGTGGTTCGACCGAGCAAAGCTTCGCCAGCTCTGCTTCGGGTATCATTTTGGTGATTTCCGGGAGATTCCGAACCTCGGACAGAAAATCGGTATTCTTCTTCCACGTTGCCATGGCCGCCTTTTGCACCGCTTCGTAAGCCGCTTTGCGCTCCATCCCACGTCTGGTCAGCTCCAGCAAGATCGATTGGCTGAAGTAAAGACCTTTAGTCATCGCCAGGTTCGCCTGCATCCGGTCCGGATAAATCACCAGGCCGTCCACCAGCCTGGCCAACGTGTCCAGCATGTAATCAAGCAAGGTACAGGAGTCCGGAAGAATGATCCGCTCTACACTGCTGTGGCTGATATCTCGCTCGTGCCACAGCGCAACATTTTCGAGCGCAGCCATCGCATTACCGCGGATGACTCGAGCCAGGCCGCTTAAACGTTCACCCGTGATCGGATTGCGCTTGTGCGGCATAGCGGAACTCCCTTTCTGACCAGGACTGAAATACTCCTCCAACTCGCCAACTTCCGTCCTTTGCAAGTGACGGAACTCCGTCGCCCAGCGGTCGATGCTGGAGGCGATGAGCGCTAACGTCGCGCTGAATTCTGCATGCCGATCTCGTTGGATGATCTGCGTCGATAACCGATCCGGCTCCAATTGCAGTCTTCGACAAACGATCTCTTCCACTCTCGGATCCAAATGAGCGTGGGTTCCGACTGCTCCGCTCAGCTTCCCTATCGCGATAACGGATCGCGCTCGTTGCAAGCGAGTTTCTGCCCGGCCGAACTCGTCATACATGAGCGCCATTTTCAAGCCAAAGGTGATCGGTTCGGCATGGATTCCATGACTTCTTCCGATCATTGGTGTCATTTTGTGAGCAATGGCTTGGCGCGCCACAGTCGAACGCACCGACTGGATGCCGGAGGCGAGCAGATCGCTCGCCTGCACCAGTTGGACCGCTAAAGAAGTATCCAGAATGTCCGAGGAAGTGAGCCCCTGATGCATCCAGCGAGCAGCGGGACCAATCGACGATGCAACATTTTCCAGAAACGCGATAACGTCGTGATTTGTGCGTTTTTCAATCTCGGCGATTTCGGCTACCGAAAACCTGCCTTTCGCCCGAATCGTCTCCGCATCAGACCGAGGAATCAAGCCCAGCTCGGCCATCGCTTCGCAAGCCAGGGTCTCGATCTCAAGCCAAATAGAGAATTTCCTCTCTTCCGACCAGATTTCCCGCATCTGCGGGCGCGAATAACGAAGAATCACGCACTTTCAGTGCGATGACAAATGACAAATAGCAAATGACAGATGTGCTCCGTCGTGATTTTTCAAGGGAGCAGACCAATGAGCGATGACGTGTCTTCAACGGTGTTACCCGGCGAACGCCTTTGAGCACATGTCATCGCAAAGAGGACCTTTCCAATGGTCACGCCGAATGAATCGTCCAGCATCGCAAACAGCCTATTTGCTATCTGCTAATTTGTCCTCTGTCATCACCCTGAAAGGGTGCTGCCATCGCCTCGTAGGGGCTTCAGCGGACGCGTGCCCTAATCTTCCGGCCATTGTTCATGATGCTGACCTGGCCCGAAGCAAGAAGATCAGCGACGGTCGCAACCGTCTCTTCTTGAGTGTCCGAATATGAGCTGACTGCCAAAATCAAATCGCCGAGCGAGAGCGGCCTGCTCGCTACTTTTCGCCTTTTCATTGTGATGTCCTTTCAGTGTTTTCGGTGCAGGCTGCCCTAGATCCACAGAGATCCCTTCTAGCAACACAGCGAGCACCATATTCTTACGTCCGAACACTTAGACGGAGAGAGGCCGGGTTCCGTTTAAAACTTTCTTTGCGCCTCTCCATTTTTCTTGGTTCGTAATCAACGATTTCGGTTGCAGCCCGCTCCAGCTTCGTCGAAACATCCCCGGGTTTGGTACTGAGCCTTTTTATGCAGTGGAACCCCATTGACCTTCTTCTCCATCTTAACGATCACTTGGATCAATTGGCCCTGCAGATCGGGGGATGGTCGTATTTGTTGTTGTTTCTGATCATTTTTTGCGAGAGCGGATTGATCGTCACGCCTTTTCTCCCGGGAGACGCTCTGCTGTTTACCATTGGGGCCCTAACCGCTACGACGAAGCACTTTGAGCTTTACCTGGTCCTGATTCTCCTCCCGATCGCCGCTTTTCTGGGCTACACGTTTAACTATTGGGTTGGCGCTGCTTTCGGAAGAACGCTTTTCAAGCGCGACGATTCCAAGATTTTCAATCGAAAGTACTTGGACCAAACTCATGCTTTTTACGAGCGGCATGGCGGCAAAACGATCGCTTTAGCCCGGTATCTTCCGGTAATCCGCACTTTTGCGCCGTTCGTTGCCGGGATGGCGGCCATGCACTATCCGAAGTTTTTCCTCTATAATCTGCTTGGCGGCGTATTCTGGATTTTCAGCGTTGTATTGATCGGTCATTTTTTTGGCGGGCTCCCTTATGTCCAGCACAACTTCTCGTTGGTGATCTTCGGAGTGATCGTCGTCTCTATGATTCCGCCTGGAATTGAGTTTGTCCGGGCGTGGCTGGCCGGACGCTCCGAAACCGGCAAGACAAATTCCTGACGGGAAACACGGTGTTATGCTAACCGTTCGCTGTGCATGCAGCGAAAGCTTGGGCGATAATCGGTATCCCGATCCTGGCCGTAGTCGGACTCGGGTGGTGGCTGGCGGCGCGAGCTTCAATTCTGAAGACCACACTGGCACATGCTAACACCCAAAAGGTACTTCTTCTCCATGTCGGGACTGAACCGTCCTCACTCGACCCCCAGCAGAATCGTGGGATTCCCGAATCAAGAATCCTCAACTGTATATTTGAGGGTCTTGTCGTTCCGGATCCCAGCGACAGCGCGAAGCAACTTCCCGGAGTTGCCGAGCGCTGGGAACACAATGAAGATTCCTCAGTCTGGACATTTCATCTCCGGACTGACGCCAAATGGTCCAACGGTGATCCGCTCACTGCGAACGATTTCGCCTTTTCTATCCAGCGGATTCTCACGCCTCAGCTCGGCGCTTTTTTTGCCGATTACCTGTATATCATCCGCGGCGGTGAAGATTTTCACAAAGGAAAGATCAAAGACTTTAACCGGGTCGGCGTCAAAGCAGTCGATCCGCACACTTTGCGGCTGGAGCTAATCGGTCCGACTCCCTATCTGCTCTCCGCGCTAATCAATTACGATTGGTTTCCCGTACATCCGGGTACAATCCTTCGATTCGGCAAACTCGGGGAGCGCAGCACTCGATGGACTGAGCCAGATGTCTTTGTCGGCAACGGGCCCTTTATTCTGAAGACCTGGAAACCGAACGACGTGATC
>DASTDH010000011.1:0-18630 GCA_035710445.1 Chthoniobacterales bacterium | reverse complement strand
GACGTGGCGTTGAAAGTCTCGGTACTCTTGCTCGTTGGTCATTGGACTCAATTGTGCAGGGGCGGGGAGCCGGTGGTCCGACACCTAGAGGCTACATCTTCCACGCAACCCGCAACTCGCAGCTTGTAACCGGTAACCGCGATTTGTCTGTCCGAAAACGGCCAGACGATGCTTACACTTGAATCTATAGAGTGGCATGCACATCAGCGCTCCTTATCCATTCCGTGTCTCTGGAATTTCTGCCGATATCGCCGATCCATACCGCCATCTTTCGGACGAGGAACTACAAAAACACCGCGTGCTTCGACGGGTTGCGGATGAAAAGCCGGGGTTTCCGTGCCGTGTCAGTCTAGTGGATGCCGAGATTGGAGAATCGGTATTGCTGCTGAATTTTGAGCACTTACCAGGGCTCTCTCCCTATCGGAGCGTCGGCCCGATATTTGTGCGAGAGTCGGCCACTCAAACCTATTCGAAAACAAATGAGATACCGGAAGTACTCCAGGTTCCGGGGCGGTTGCTATCGATGCGCGGCTATGATGCGAAAGACCTATTAGCGTCGGCCGAGGTTGTCGAAAGCGCGGGAATCGCCCAATCTATCCAACGGCTCCTCGCGGATTCCAGCGTGGCCTATATTCACGTTCATAATGCCGGTCCCGGTTGTTTTTCGTGCCGCATCGATCGGGCGTGAAACAAATTTTAAGCGCCAAACGAAGTCGCGGTACCATGAATATGGCTTTAGACTGGGTAGACTCCCGATTTAGACGAGAAGCCCTGTAAGGGTGGAGGAACGCTTCATGTCGCAGAAAGTGCGTAGTCCAATATGTGCCCACTCAAGAAGAGAACCACAAACGAGTCCCGTTCCAAGATAGATACCGAGCGTTCTGAAAATGCCATCAATGTGAGCCTCCACGAATAGCACGTTTTGGATCAGTTGGTGCCCCGAACTATTCCTCCGCCCTTACAGGGCTTCCCGTCCAAACGGGAAGTGTACCCAGGCTAAAGCCTGGGCTATGTTCTCTGACCGCTTCGCGGTAAATCCGACAGACACCCAGGGAGCCATTCTGATGGGTAAAACTAACCTGCGTGAGGTCGAGGTAGATATTCGTGGCTGCATGCCGGGCGACGATCGATAGCTGCTGTCAGCGGGAGTGCTCTTTAGAAAACCCGCGGTCGGATTCCCCCTCCTAAGGCTTAAAGCGCGGCATGGAGGTCACGGTTTCCGGTCCATAGTATCGGGGGCGAGCGTGCTACACGGCACCGCCCCCGGCAACGAAGACTTCGACGTTTACCTCTTCGGCGCGCATCCCAACCGCCCAATTGTTACGGCTCTAATGTGACCTTCACCGAGGTCAGACCAGAAATGACCAGATCGATGCCTTTTTGGTAGTCGCTCAACGGCAAGCGGTGGGTAACGATTTCATCCATCGGCAAACGACCCTGCTCGATCATCCGAATGGCAACCGGGTAACAACGTGGTCCAAGGTGTGAGCCATGGACATTGAGTTCTTTTGAGTCGCCGATGATTGTCCAATCGACGGTTACTTTTTCTCGCATCACGCTGAATTCCACGAAGGTGCCGAGCTTGCGGATCATGTGCAGACCTTGTTCCACAGCGCTCGGATGCCCGGTTGCTTCGATATAGACGTCGCAACCGTAACCGTCAGTCAGATCCCGTACCGTCTGAATTGCGTCCTGTTTCTTTGGGTTAATACCCAGGTCGGCGCCGCACCGTTTTGCCACTTCCAGTCGCTCGTCGCTCAGGTCGAGAGCGATGAGCCGTTCTGGACCTTTCATCTTGGCGGCAGCCACCATGCCTAGCCCAAGCGGCCCGCACCCGGCGATTACGACCGTATCCTGATAGCGGATATCGCCACGTTCCACTGCGTGGACAGAACAGGCGAGCGGTTCGATGAAGACCGCGTGATGCAGCGGGATGCTCTTAGGCACCTTGTAGTTCAGGGCTCCGGCTGGAAAGAGCATGTACTCGGCCCAAGAGCCGTACGTTCGCTGTCGGAAGCCGTAGATGTCATGAACGTTACACATCCAATAGGCGCCCATCTTGCAGTATTTACAGTTCCAACACGGTACGATCTGCTCGCTGATCGCATGGTCCCCGATCTCCAGGCCGTAGAGTTCCCCGGCGCCATCGCCCAGACCGACCACTTCACCAACAAATTCATGACCTGGCGTGACCGGAGCCTGACAATAGCCTTTTCGATGTTCATCGCCCCAGAAGAGCGCAGCGCCGGTGTAACACTTAATATCACTGGCGCATACACCGGTGCTCTCGACCTTAAGAAGCACCTCCCCTGGTCCTGGCTTCGGGACGGGCCGTTCCTCCATTCGATAGTCGTGCGGCCCGTGCGCCATGACGGCTGGCATTGACTTTGGCAGCTTGTCGACCACACTGCTCGTGGATTTAGCCGGCGCTGACTTTGGTAATTTGTCTACGACACTGCTCACGGAATAGTTCTCCTTCTGGTTCGGGGTTTCATTTTCTTTGGTACTTAATTTATTCAGGCACATTCGGGCTTAAATACAACTGCCGTTAGTCATGAAAGACTTCACACCCGTGTCGACCTAAGAGCCCGTCGCCAGGCGCCGGTGCGAATGTCAAGAACTTGTGCCGGAGGGACGCAATGAAAGTAGCCCAGCAATTTATTGCTGGGTTAGCTTTTTTGAACCGGGCCGTCCCGCTAGGGACGATCGAATAGCGTTTCCCCAGGAGAAGCTGCTTCGAAAGCTGTCGCGAACATTTCTATCGTCCCTGGCGGGACACCTTTTGTCCATCAACCCAGCAATAAATTGCTGAGCTACTTTCATTGCGTCCCTCCGGGACTACTGTGGCCCATACGGGAGCGAAACCAAAACTGGTTCTAAGTCGTTAAGCTCATGAGTTGACGTGCACCCAAAACAGCTTTCGCGCCTACTTAATTGCTCCCATGGTCAGTCCACGCACCAATTGCCGGGAGACGATCAAACTGAAAATGATCACGGGAAGCACTATCATTGTGCCGGTCGCCATGATCTGGCCCCAGGGCAACTCGTAGCCGCTCATAAAGCTTGTGGCAACGACCGGCGCCGTCTGGGCGTAACGTCGGGTGAGCACCAGCGCATACAGCAATTCGTTCCAAGAGAAGATAAAGCTGAAGATGGCCGAGACTGCGATACCCGGCGCAGCCAGGGGTAGGCCGATCCGCCAGAAAATGCCGAATGATCCGTACCCCTCGAGAGTAGCTGCTTCGTCCAACTCTTTGGGGATGTTTCGGAACTGGTCGGCACAAATCCAGATCACAATCGGCACATTGAAGGTCAAGTAGATGAGAATCAACACCACCTGCGTATCGAGAAGCTTCAGATTTCTGGCCAAGATAAAAAAAGGCAGGGCAAGCACAATCGGGCTCAGCATCCGGTTCGTGATGAACCAAAACCAGAGATCCTTTTTACCCTTGAATTCGAAACGGGCGATAGCATATGCGGCCGGGGTTCCAAGCAGCAGAGCGATCGCTGTCGTAGTAATCGCCACAATCAAAGAGTTTCCTAGACTGGCAACGACATCGAATTTAGTTACTGCGCGTTGATAGTGTTCCAAGGTTGGGGCGAAAAAGAACTTTGGAACCGGAGAAAGAATGTCCTGTTGGGCTTTGAGCGAACTTGCGACCATCCAGTAGAAGGGAAAAAGACAGAAAACAATGATCACCAGGAGCGCCAGCAGATGCCAAACCTGCAGTTTAGGGCGATGGCGTTCTTCAGCTTTTGCTGGCTCTTCCTGGCCGATAGTGTGGTCAGATTTCACGATAGATGAAACGAATATAAATGCGCGAAAGGATGATGGTCAGGATTAGTAGGACGATCGCCTCGGCCGAAGCCATTCCTTGATCAAAGGAACGGAAGCCGATCCGCTGAATATAGATACTGATCAGCTCAGTAGCCGATCCTGGACCGCCCCGAGTCATGATGTAAACGACGTCGAACATTTTGAGAATGTCGGCGGTACGAAGAATAAGAATCGCCGTGATGCCAGGGAGGAGGAATGGTAACTGAACTTTCCAAAGCACGTGCCACCACTTGTCAGTTTCCAATTGGGCGGCTTCTTCGATCTCGACCGGGACCATGGTGAGGCTGGAATAAAGAACCAGCGCGCAAAATGGCGTCCACTGCCAGCAGTCCATGATCGCGATGGACACAAACGCCAGCCGGGGATCGGCCAGCCATTCCGCTCCGCGCCCGAAAACATGGCTCCAGATAAAGTTTATAAATCCGAAGTCGTTATTGAAAAGGAGCCGTCCCATGAGGCCGACCACCGCGAAAGTAGTTGCCATCGGAATGACCAGCGCGACTCTGGCGATGTTCTTGAGCCATTCATTTCCTGGCCGGTGCAAAAGCAGCGCGATGAAAGTTCCGAGTACCAGCTGAATCGGAAGATTGATTATCAAAAATAGCAACGATCGACCAAGAGCCTCGTGAAAGGATTGATCGAATAGGAGGGCGCGATAATTCGAAAGCCACACGAAGGGCGCATCAAAGATGGGCCAAACGTTCAGGAACGCTCCCTTGAGATGAACTTTCGGAAGCAAAAACTGCTGGAAGGAAGTCCAAAGGGCGAAAATCAAGGGCGCGATACCGACCGCCAGCAGCACGATCACCGCCGGAGCAATAAAAACCGATGCTCGCGTTGAATAGGTCTTCTTGGTGGAGGTTGCCATCTATTCCTGGTTGGTGTGTGATTACGAGCTTCGCCCATCGATGCGCGCGATAACCGCGGCGATCTCTTGCTTGATTGATTTAGCAGGCTCAATAAATCGATTCATCTGACGAGCGCCACCGGCCCAGATGGCGCTCCGGGCCGGCCTAATCGGATTTTTCGATCTAGATAAGCTCACCGGACGCCCTGCAGGAATACTTCTTCACTTCGCACAGGGCCCGGGTCTGAACACTACTGGGCGAGCGCTTTTTTACCGTCGTAGTAGCCGGCCTTACCCAATACGTCCTCAATGCGTTTACCGATTTCTTCGGAGCCTTGTTTCACGCTGACACTTCCGATCATCATCTTGGTTCCCACCTCCGCGACGATCTCGGTCAATTGGGGCCATTCGGCGAAGCGCGGGCGAAATTCGGGAACTCCCTTCTGCCACGACTCAACCATCGGCCCGGCAAACGGATATTTCTTGGTAATTTCGGCATCATAGGTCGATTGGCGCCCGCTCACTCCTCCGTTCTCCACGTATTCTTTGGCTTTTTCCTTGGAAGTCGCCCACTGAATGAACAGCCATGATGCTGCTTGTTGTTCATCCTTGCCTTGTTTGGCGACGGCCAGCGAGAAACCGCCGAGCGCGGGCTTGCGGCCATCAGGTCCTTTCGGTTCGGGCGCTACGCCAAGCTGGTCGACGATCTTCGATGATTTTGGGTCGACCAAAGTAGAGTAGAAGGCGGACCATTCAGTGATCATCGCTACCTGCCCCTGAGCCAAAGCATTCACCGCTTCGCTGTGGTCGTAGTCGACGATCCCGGGCGGCATGTATTTGATTAGCTGCTGGCGGAAGTCCAGGCCGGCCTGTGACTTGTCACTTAACAGGTTGGATTTGAATTTTGCATCGAGTAACGACCCGCCCCAAGGCCAAATGAATCGCATAAAACTGTCACATGACTGGGTTTCACCTCGCCTGGATTGCAGAGCATAAGCATATTTGCCATTTTTCGTGAGTTTCGGCGCGTAGGTATTGATCAGCTCATCCCAGGTTTCCGGTGGCTTATCGAATCCGGCGTCCTTTAACATTTGCTTGTTGTAGAAGAGCAACCCCGAATAGTTATCAAATGGGGGCCCGTAAACCTTGTTATTCCACGTGCCGAACGCGTTCAGTAACAACGGAAAGAAGTCGTTGATGTCGAAGTTCGGATCAAAAATCGCTGGGAACTTCTTTTTCAGGTCCTCAATCGGGACGATATAGTCCGAATCCGCAAAAGTACCGATCCAGACGAGATCGACCAAAGCGATGGTGAGGTCACCATTGGATGAGAAGTCCCGGACTTCCTTTTCCAAGGTGCTCTCGTAAGGAACGATTTCGTATTTAACTTTGATCCCGGTCTTCTGTTCGAATTCCGGAAGCATTTTGATAATAGCCCGATAGCCAGGTCGATCCAGGAATATAACCGAGACTTCGGTGCCTTTGTACGGTTTAGCCGCTTCTTCGAGCGACCAAGCGCCAGCGAGCCGGGTGCTGGCTGACAGCAGAGTAACCCCGAAAATGAAGTTACAGAAAAGCTTTGTCATGGATAAAAGGGGGAAATGATTAGTTTGCAGCCATTGGGCCGCTGGTTTCGCACATTCATCTGTGCCGGTCGGCAGCATTTGCCGTTTGCGAGCGACGATTCGAATCTGAAAAGTAGATGCCTTACTAGTTGTCTTTACCTCCTTTCTGGTGGACGAGCGGTAGACCCTCGTATCTTCAAGGTTGGACTAACGAAGATGCACGACGGCGCAGCTCTTTGCTGGTCCGATTGGGTGATTGTCTTCAAAAGCATGTCAACGGCTCGAATCCCAATCTCCCGGGTCGGCTGCGCGACGGTCGTCAAAGATGGAACCAGATAACGGCTTACCTCGATATCGTCGAATCCAACAATCGAAATATCCTGCGGAACCCGGTATCCTCTTTCCGCCAGCGTTGGCCACGCGCCGATCGCAACAATGTCGTTGGTCGCGAACACAGCGGTCGGACAGGGATGTAGCTTGAGCAATTCCGAGATCTTGGCGCCAAGCTGAAGTTCCTGTCGCCCATGGACGAAATAATCAGCCGAAACATCCAACCCGGATAATCGGAGCTCATACCGAAAACCTTCGATGCGATCAGCCGCGTTCCGGATCTCGGCTTCGCCGCAAAGAAAGGCAAAACAACGGTGACCAAGTGAAAGCAAATGGCGCGCGGCAAGGCGGCCGCCAAAGAAATTGTCCGTGGCCACAGAATTGCGTCCAGGCACCGGCCGATCGACAAAGACCATTGGCACGGGCAGCTCATCGACTGTCTGAAGTACCTGGCTGGCCTCATTGTTGTAGATCATCAGAATCCCGTCGACTTGACGGCTGGTGAGTGTCGCCACTTGTACTACTTCACGTTCGATGTCTCGCTCCGAAATGCAGAGCAGCATCTGATAGCCACGATCCCAAAGCATATTTTCGATGATGGCGGCAAGTTCGCCAAAGAACGGTGTTGTAATATTCGGAATGACAAGGCCGACGGAATGAGTTTTACGAGAACGTAAGCTCCTGGCGCCGAGATGAACCTGATACTTGAGCGCTGCGATCGCTCGCTCGACGCTTTGGGCGGTATTGGGCGAGATTGTGGCAGTCTGATTGAGATAATGGGAAACGGTGCTCGGAGCGACCCCGGCGAGCTTGGCAACACTTCGGATCGTCGCTCTCATGGCAAGTTCGTGCGCAGGGGACGCAATCGGCCGGCTGGTTGCGGATCGGAACTGAACAAGCCTGGTCTTAGAGCCTCGCAAAAGAAGGGAAACCGAGGTCGGGGATGAACGTTCATGTCCTGAGGGGTCTGCTTCCGCGTTTGGGACGAATTAGATCGTTGCAGTATGCAGGGTTTCGGTAGAAAGGAAACAATTTTTGCAGGTTTTTTGAAACGATTTCATTCGAAACAAAACAACCTCACTCAACGGTAAAGATGTGGCGTATGAAAATCCAGACGATCCATAACCGTCACAGGCTTGAAACGATTTTACTAGCAGAGCAGCCCGCTGTGGCTGAGTTCAGAAATTTTCGGCGAGCGACCGCAGCTTTAAATGTATCGCAGCCCACCCTTTCACATCCTTCGCCCGACCCGGCGATTGAAGCTAGCGTTTTGGCTGAGGAGCGCTTGATTGGAATGGTGCCGCCGGGTCATCGATTTGCAGGCAACAGACAAGATGCGTTCAATGAGTTCACCCATGGCTCAATCATTCTCCTGGGCCTCGGACCGATAACCCGCGAGAATTGGCGGAACAATTCGCCGAGCTCGATTGAGCTGGCTCGACGACTCCGATACGAGTGTTTTTCTAACCAATCGCATCGGTGAGCCGGGCCGTTCCACACCAACGTGAATGTCATGTCTAATGCCGCCACTGAAGCCGAACAGTTCGAAAAAGTCCGGACGAGAGTTTTTGCCGCCGCCGACGCCGCGGTCCGTGAACTGGCCTCCATTATTTCCGATGCCATTCGACAACGCCAGAGGGAAGACCGCTTCATCGTGCTTGGTCTGGCAACGGGTTCAACCCCGGTGAAGTTGTACCAGGAGTTGATTCGTCTGCATCGAGAAGAAGGGCTTTCGTTCCAAAATGTTGTCACCTTTAATCTCGACGAATACTACGGTCTTCCGCCAGATCACCCGGAGAGTTATCGACACTTCATGGAGGTCCAGCTTTTTCGGCATGTCGATCTGCCCCCGACCCAGGCGCATGTGCCCGATGGCCTGATCGAACGTGATAAAGTTTTCGAATACTGTGCAGATTATGAGCGGCAGATCGAGGAAGCCGGCGGGATTGATATTCAAATCGTCGGAATTGGTCGGACTGGGCACATCGGGTTTAACGAGCCCGGATCGGGCGCCGAATCGCGGACTCGGATGGTAGCCCTTGACCGCTTGACTCGGCGGGATGCGGCTCGGGATTTCCGTGGTGAGGCCAACGTTCCTGCTTACGCGATCACGATGGGAATTGGGACTATCCTACAGGCCCGGCAGATTCTGTTGCTTGCTTGGGGCGAGTCCAAAGCGGCCATTCTACGTGCCGCAATCGAAGGATCGGAGACCGACGCAGTTCCGGCTAGCTTTCTACAGCGCCATCCCAATTGCGGTTGTTATATTGATCAAGCTGCCGGGAGCGAATTAACCCGTTTCCGGACCCCGTGGAAAGTTGGTTCGGTTAAGTGGGATCGGAATCTCACCCGAAAGGCTGTTACCTGGCTCGCCGGTGAGCGCAAGAAGCCTGTGCTCCGACTCGGGGACGAGGATTACACAGAGAACGCCCTGGCTCCACTTTTGGTGGAGACGGGTTCCGCCTACAGCCTGAACATCAGGATCTTCAACGAGTTGCAGCATACGATCACCGGTTGGCCGGGAGGTAAGCCCAATGCGGACGATACCAATCGCCCGGTCCCGGCGGAGCCGCCGTTTAAGCGAGTATTGGTGTTTAGCCCGGAGCCGCTGGACGCGGAGATTGGGATGGCCGGCACTCTTCACCGGCTGGTGAGACAACGGCACGAAGTTACTCTCGCTTATCTGACTTCTGGTAACCTCAGTGTACCCGACGGAGAAGCGCGAATGGCGTTTAGCCTGCTGCACGAGCTTGGGATATCTCAACCCGGCTCCGCGGTTCAGCTCGAAGCGCTTGCCGCGGAGACCGAAAAGAAAGCTCCTTTTGACGAAGACAGCCCAGAACTGCGCCGGTTCAAAGGTCTGATTCGAAAAGCGGAGGCACGCGCTTCTTGCCAGATTCTCGGTTTGGATTTGAAGCGCGTGCGCTTCCTTGATTTGCCGTTTTATGAGCAGGGCCGATATCGGCAGTTCCGATGGGCCGCCGCCGACGTGAAGTCGATCGCAGCTCTTATCAGCGGCACTCAACCGCATCAGATTTATCTAACCGGCGCCGGGGCGGACCCCAGTAGTGTTGCTGGTATCGCCTTCCAACTAGGATCTGCGGCGTTACAGGCCAATACCGGCGAGCCCTGGTTTTCGAATTGTCAAATCTGGCTCTACGGGTCGAACGAGCGGCCGTGGCCGCCCGACGAAATTGATATGGCCGTTCCCTTGAGTCCGGCAGAACTCGCGGTCAAGTTGGATTGTCTCTATCACCACCGTTCTCAGCGGAGTCAGACGCCGTTTACTGAGACCCAGGCCGGCGAAGATTGGCAACAAGCCGAACAGATCAACCGGGCGACTGCGCAACATTACGACCGCCTTGGATTGGCTGAATACGAGGCGATCGAGTCCTTTCGAGCGCACAAGGAGAGCGCAGTGCATACAAGGCTGCGGTAAGACCCGTCAGAACCCCGTCACGAACACGCCAGGATTAGCAGCGTTTGATTTCCCAGGATGTGCAGAAAGTCTCTCTGCCCTCTTGCGCCCGAGGCCGTTTTCGGTAGGTCGATCGCCTATGCGAACAGCTTTTTGCGTTCTCCCAGTTTGCCTGAGTTTTGGAATAACGTGCGTCGCCAACGAGACGAAGGAGCATCCCGAATGGAAATCGTATTTCGAAGCCAACGGCGTTGCCGGAACGATGGTCGTGACCGATCGCGTGAAGGGAGACACTCATGTTTACGACCGGCAACGGGCAGCGGAACCATTTATTCCCGCATCCACTTACAAGATCCCTCATTCGTTAATTGCTTTGGAGACTGGGGTTGTGAAAGATGAAAATCAAAGCTTCAAATGGGACGGGCAAAAGCGCCGAGTAGACGCTTGGAATCACGATCAGACATTTCGCAGCGCTCTGAAGTATTCAGTGGTCTGGGTGTACCAGGAAATCGCTCGCCAAGTGGGGGAGCCGCGCGAAGCGGAATTCGTAAAGAAGCTTGGGTACGGAAATGAGGATGTTTCCGGAGGGGTTGATCACTTTTGGCTCGATGGCGCGCTCCGGATTACCGCGCTGCAACAAATCGAATTCTTGGAGAAACTTTACCTCAATCAACTGCCGGTCAGCGAGCGCAGCAGCCTGATTGTGAAAGATATGTTGATTAACGAGGCTAACTCGAAATACATCCTTCGTGCCAAGAGCGGTTGGGCCGATTCTCGGACCCCGGCGATTGGATGGTGGGTCGGCTGGGTAGAGACGGACAATGACACCTATTTCTTCGCGTTGAATCTTGATATAACCAAGGACGAGGATGCACCAAAACGAATGATCGTCGCGCGCCAATGCTTAGCCTCACTGGGTGCTTTGCCGGCAACAGACTAGGCAGTGGCAAACCACCGCAAGGTTGGAGAGGAGCCGGAAGGGTTACAAACTTCCGGTTACGAATTACCAGTCGCGGGTTGACCAACCGGCAACCTGTAACCCCTAACCGTTAGACCCGCATCACCTTCATTCTCGCTTCAAGATGCTCGGGCTCGAGTTTGTCAAATGTGTCGAGGAATCGAATGCGAAAGCTGCTCGGGCCTTCGCTGCGGGAATGCTCAGCCGCGAGTTCACCGGCGATGTCTATGAAAATCATCGCGGACAGGGCGGCTGACAATGGGTTTGGATTCGCAGTCAAAAAAGCGGCAATCAAAGCGCTTGCGACACATCCTGAACCGGTGATCCGGGCCATCAGCGGATGCCCGTTGTCGACCGCGATAACAGTTTTCCCGTCGGAGAGATAATCAATTGGTCCGCTGGCGACCGCCACGGTTCCCAGGCGCTTGGCCAACTGACGAACGGCGAGGACGGCCTTCTCGGATGATTCGGCGGCGTCCACTCCCCGTGCGAGTAGAGGAATACCGGCAAGAGCCGCGATCTCAGCCTGATTTCCACGGATGATTGCGGATGGCGCAATCTCTAAGAGGCGGTTGGCTAGATCGCGGCGTAACCTGGTAGCGCCGACCGCGACCGGATCGAGTACGATCGGAATCTGCCTGGATTCGGCCGCCTGAGCCGCCAGCGCCATGGCTTCTGCGCTTCGCGGAGTCGGCGTCCCGATATTCAAATTAAGAGCGTTGGCGATGCCGACCAGCTCGACGATTTCCTCGAGCGCATCAGACATGATGGGCGACGCACCCAGCGCCAGTAACGCGTTGGCGGTGAACTCCTGCACCACAGAATTCGTCAGCGACAAAACTAGCGGCATCAGCTCTCGTACACTGCGGAAGTCAGCCCAGACGCGTTCGGCCGTTATATCCATTGGCGGACAATAAACTCGTTTTTCAAAAGAAGGCTGCACATAATCGCTGGCTACAGATATCCCGATTTTACCGATCCGCGCCAAAGTTTCGCGCAACCAAAGGTCGGCGAGGAGACACTCAAAATAGCATATTCAAGAACCTCAAACTCCACCCACTTCCGAGCGTCTGACTCGTCTGGCATTGGCCTTCGCGCCACCACTCCTGCTGCAAACGGCGGTCGAACTGCAGATTGTTGATTTTCTCGATCAAGATGTTCGTGCTTTCCAGCGCTGGAGACACGTTCTCGTTTGAAGAAATCAGTGATTGGTTGTCCGAAGCTGGGTTTCGCGACGCCCGTCTTTTAGATTCTCCAGGAGTCTCGCCGCTGATCCTTGCGACCAAGGTGTAGCCTTGAAAGTCTTCGTTCCCTCGGCGGGGCAGTTGCATTGCCGCGTACGGATCGCTGTTCAGTCGGCGGATTGCTCGACAGATTCTGTTGCGTGTGAAAACGTGCCGCGTGCGTATATGCATTTTCTGCGGATCCAGTTCCGGGAACGACCCTGCGTATGCGAACGCCGCCCGAACGATTGGCCAGGGGCTCGTGGAACGTGGTTGCGAGCTTGTTTACGGCGGAGGGCGAGCAGGCCTGATGGGAATTGTTGCTGACGCGGCCCTTGCCGCGGGCGGCAAAGTGACCGGAGTAATTCCGCGCGCGCTGGTGGATCAAGAAGTCGCGCACACCGGACTTACGCAATTACTTATCGTTGATACCATGCACGAGCGAAAAGCGAAAATGGCTGAGCTCGCAGACGGCTTCATCGCTCTGCCGGGAGGCGTCGGTACCTTGGAAGAGATCTTTGAACAATGGGGTTGGGCGCGATTGGGTATCCACGAGAAACCGTGCGCGTTCCTGGATGTAAACGGGTTCTTCGAGCCGATCCAGATCATGGCCGCCCAAATGCTGCATGCAGGATTCATGCGTCGCGAGCATTCCGATTTGGTCACCTTCGGTTCGGATCTCGAGCAGATATTGCGAGCATTCCAAGCTCACAAACCGCCAACCGGCACTTGGTTTAGCCGTCAAATTGTCGGAAAAGTGAAAGACGCGGGTTGAAGTTAAAACTTTGGCCTGTGAGATCGGGCGAGGAGGGAAGGCATGCAAATGCTGGATATGCCTTCCGTCAAAAAACACGCCAGGGCGAAGTTCTAGATTCCGGCTTCTGATCCTCCTCATTTACCGTGTTGAATCAACTCCACTTCGTAACCTTCGGGAGCGTCGATAAAAGCTATCATGCCGCCGGAACCGGTTTTGGTTGGACCGTCGCTAAGGGGATATCCTTTGGCGGCGGCATGTTTGGCAAATGCTTCGAGATCGTCAACCTCGAAAGCAAGATGGGTAATGTCGTTGCCTACATTCACCGGACCGCTCTCATCGAATTTACAGAGCTCGATTTCCTCTTCGCTGCCGGGCGTACTGAGGAACACCAATTGGGAGCCCCGCGGCGAGGTATGCCGGCGTGTTTCCTTTAGCCCGAGGACATCTTTGTAAAAGGATACGGTCTTTTCCAGATCGGAAACGCGATAACGGGTGTGGAGGAGTTTCTTTACCATGCCAAAAAAATGGCACGCTCCAGGAAAATTCCAACCTTGGAGGTAGCAAAACTACCGAAATTCCCGAGCCCGACCTCGAAAAGAATAGCCGCAAAAAAACACAAGCAACACAGAGAGACCGTGACGGTTGTAGAGGGCGGCTGACGTTTGGAAGGTCAGTAAAGGGAGGCGTTGCTATGCCTTTGCGGTCGGAGGGTGCGCCACTTGCGGCGCCGGGAAGGTGACCGCAAGCCTCGAGCATAATAAATTCTGTCCAAGCCACAATCGGCATTTGTACCAGCTCATCGATCTGTGGCAGTCTTCAGTAACCCTATGCTCTATCTCGGCATCGATAGTGGAACCCAAAGTACCAAGTCGATCGTCCTCGATCTCGAATCCGGGGAAATTCTTGTGACGGCCCAGCAATCTTACGAGCTCATTCCGAATCTTCCGCCGGGTCATATGGAACAAGAGCCGCATGAATGGATTGATGCGACCGAAGCGACCATTCTCGAATGCTTGCAGAAGATCGGAGCCCGCAAAACCGAAGTGCGCGCAATCGGGGTTAGCGGTCAACAGCACGGGTTAGTCGTATTGAACGACGCGAATGAGGTCATTCGTGCAGCTAAACTTTGGAATGATACTTCGACGACGAGACAATGCGACGAAATCATCGAAGAGTTTGGCGGGGATGCTGCGCTCATCAAGCTCATGGGAAATACGATGCTACCAGGTTGGACTGCGCCGAAGATTCTCTGGCTGAAGGAAAATGAACCGGAAACCTATGCCTCGGTTCAAAGCATTCTGCTTCCGCACGATTACATCAATTTCTGGTTAACCGGCGAAAAGCGCATGGAGTATGGCGACGCCTCGGGAACCGGACTTATGGATATTCGGACCCGTCGTTGGTGCGAGCCGGTGCTGGAGTTCGTTGATCCCGATCTCTCCGAAAAACTCCCCGCCCTGGGTCCATCCCGGCAAGCGGTCGGATTGTTGCGGGAAAATCTGCGGGAAGCCTGGGGCCTCTCCAGCTCTCCCATCGTGTCCGCCGGTGGAGGCGACAATATGATGGGTGCAATCGGAACCGGTAATGTGCAGAGTGGCGTGGTCACCGCCAGCCTGGGTACTTCCGGCACAATCTACGCCTTCGCCGCGCAACCGGTGGTCGATCCCGAAGGTGAAGTTGCCGCTTTTTGCGATAGCACAGATAACTGGTTGCCCCTGATCTGCACGATGAATGTCACGGTTGCAACTGAGCAGGTGCGTAAGCTTTTCGGTTGGGAGATTGCGAAACTCGACCAGGCGGTCGCCAGTGTCCCTCCCGGCGCGGACGGAATTATTTTCCTTCCTTACCTGAACGGGGAGCGCACACCAAATCTGCCCAACGGAGTGGGCGTATTCCACGGGCTGAGACCCGCAAATATGACTCCGCCCCATTTGGCTCGAGCGGCCATGGAGGGAGCGACCTTAGGATTAGCCTATGGCCTCAATCGTTTCCGGCAGCTGGGAATTAAACCCAATGAAATTCGATTGATCGGTGGTGGGAGCCGGAGCGTTGTTTGGCGTCAAATTTGTGCCGATATTTTCCGGGTTCCGGTTGTGTCTCTCGCTACCGCTGAAGGCGCGGCGCTTGGCGCAGCACTCCATTCTGCTTGGGTCGATCATTTGGTCAACAACAAGTCCAGCAGTCTGAATGATTTGGTGGCAAAGAGCGTCAAGCTGGACGAAAAGTCGCGCGCACTGCCGGCGGCCGCCTCTGCCGACCTTTATCAGGAAATGTTCGGCCGATTTAAAGGGCTAACCCAAAGGCTAGCGACCGGTGGCTACCTGTGAAGGTTACGAGTTGCAAGTTGCAAGTTTGAGGTTGGCCTTTCTGGGCCAGCGGACCGATAGCCGGTGAAACGAGAGCGACGCGCAACCCGTGGCCCGCAACTTGTAACCTGAAAACCTGAAACCATGAAACTCGTCATCGCGGCGACCGGTGCAAGTGGGGCGATCTATCTTCAGCGGCTACTCGACCAAATCGACTCCGGGCAGAATGAAGTGCATTTAGTCCTCAGCGCCTATGCCAAACAGGTCGTGAGCGATGAACTAGGCAAGTTACGTGTTCCATTGGGCGTTCATGAACACAATGAACGCAGCATGAACGTCCCGTTCGCCAGCGGTTCAACTTTCTTTGACGCGATGGTAATCGCTCCCTGCTCTATGGGTACGTTAGGCCGGATCGTTGCCGGTAGCAGCGAGACCCTGATTCTGCGGGCCGCCGACGTTTTTCTAAAAGAGAGACGAAAACTGGTTTTGGTTGTGCGGGAAACCCCCTGGAATTTGATTCACGCTCGGAACTGCTGCCAGGCGATTGAAGCAGGTGCGGTGATTTTGCCGGCGATGCCGGCATTTTACAGTCGCCCCGAGAGCATCGACGAGCTCGTAGATACCGTCGTGCATCGCATTCTCGACCAGATCGGGCTACCGGCTGCCAACACCTATCGCTGGTTTGAAAATCCGGAGTGAAACGGGGTGGCGACGGTCCTATAAGTCGTATATGACCTATATGACCTATCCGACTTAGCTCCCACCGGTAACCCGCTACCCGCGACCGTGAACCCCATCGACATTCACGTCCACCTTCTTGGCAACGGTCTTTCCGGGTCTGGGTGTCGTGTTCGGAGCGTTTGGTGGCAGGCTCCGTTCATCCAAGCGATGGCGAATCATATTGGGTTGAAGACCGATCGCCGGAGCGCCGATCTCGATGAAGCCTACGTTCGCCTGCTGGTTAGCTGGCTTGAGAGCTCATCGTTGACCGGACTGGTAGCGCTTGCTTGCGATGATGTCCATGAGGAGAACGGCACGCCTCGGCCCGACCTTTCCCGGCTCTTTGTTCCGAACGACTACGTGTTCCGGATCGCAAAACTGGAACCACGGATACTCCCCGGGATCTCCATTCATCCGGCTCGGAAGGACGCTCTTGATGCTTTGGATGCGAGTGCGGAGGCAGGCGCCGTTTTGTTGAAACTCTTGCCTTGCGTCCAGATTGTCGATCCCTCTCTGCCAAGGTACCGGGCCTTTTGGCAACGGATGGCTGCGCTCGGGTTGCCGTTGCTCGCTCATACCGGCGGTGAGTTCTCGCTTCCGACCTATCGTTCCGACTTACAGGATCCAAACTGTCTCCGAGCACCGCTCGAACTTGGAGTAAAAGTCATCGCAGCCCACTGTGGCGCCCCGGCTTTGCCTTGGGGTAAAGACTATTCGCCCGAGTTCATTCGGTTGCGCCGGACGTTTCCGAATCTCTACGGAGATATATCGGCGCTATCGCAACCGACCCACCTGAAAACCCTTGCCCGGCTGCGCGACGATCCGGAGCGAGTTCTATATGGAAGCGACTATCCGGTACTCACTTCTGTAGTCTGGTCGAGAATGGCACATTGGGTCTCCGAATCAGACTGGCATCGGATTCGCCGAATAAAAAACCCTCTTGAGCGAAAGCTGCAGCTTTCCAAAGCCCAAGGATTTTCCGATCGAATCTTCAACGACGTATGGAACGTGCTGCGGATGCCTGAAAGTTTTCCTTTGCTGGACGCCAAGTTCTGACTTCCGATTTCACTTTTCTTAGCTCGTTGCTCCGTTCGGTTTGTCCGCTAGCGAAATTTTTCAGAAACTCGTTTGACGTCCGGATCTCTCCTGCTACTGTGTCGGCCCCGAGAAAAGGGACGGCGGCTAGAGCAGGAAAGAGCCGGGAAGAGATTTCCGGATTTCTGCTTGCGACGATCGAAATGATCGCTACGGTTGTCGGCCCGGTTCGACCGGGCGCTTTTGAGAACGTCGCGCAATTTTTGCAAAAATCGCGTTGACCAAGTCAGAAGAAAAGTTAGATTAAACTTCTCCGTTGAACGCGGAGGGCTCGGCTGAAAGCGAGCGGTGTTCTTCTAGTTTTGGGACTTCAAATTGGCTCAATTTTGTCCCGGTTGAATAGATGGGGAGAGATCCTGATTCGCTCTGTTTGGCCGGAAACGGGTTGAGTTTTTTTGTCGTCCAAAAAAGAAAAACCAAGTTCATTGAAAGTTTAGTTCTGAGTTTTTAAGCACTCAGAATGGTGATGTCAGCGAAGACTGTGTTGTGCGTTATACGTCAACACTTTTTGGTTTTAATATTTTATTAATGACCGACAACCTTACGCTCCCGGACCACAATCCGGGAGAGTGTTAAGATATGAATTGGTCAGAATCTCTTTTGTCTCCACCTTGGGTGGAGACACCTAACTCACGTTAGAGAAAGATTTTAACGGAGAGTTTGATTCTGGCTCAGAACGAACGCTGGCGGCGTGGATAAGACATGCAAGTCGAACGAGGTTAGTTTTGTAGCAATACAGAGCTGACCTAGTGGCGAACGGGTGCGTAACACGTGACTTACCTGCCCAGAAGTGGGGGATAGCTCGCCGAAAGGCGAATTAATACCGCATGTGATCGCAAGATCAAAGCAGCAATGCGCTTTTGGATGGGGTCGCGGCCTATCAGCTTGTTGGTAAGGTAACGGCTTACCAAGGCTTTGACGGGTAGCTGGTCTGAGAGGACGACCAGCCACACTGGAACTGAGACACGGTCCAGACACCTACGGGTGGCAGCAGTCGAGAATTTTTCTCAATGGGGGAAACCCTGAAGGAGCGACGCCGCGTGGAGGATGAAGGCTTTCGGGTTGTAAACTCCTGTCATCTGGGAACAAAACTCGCAAGAGCTTGATAGTACCAGAAGAGGAAGAGACGGCTAACTCTGTGCCAGCAGCCGCGGTAATACAGAGGTCTCGAGCGTTGTTCGGATTCATTGGGCGTAAAGGGCGCGTAGGCGGCGGGGTAAGTCTGGTGTGAAATCTCGGAGCTCAACTCCGAAATTGCACTGGATACTGCTCTGCTAGAGGGCTGGAGAGGAGATCGGAATTCACGGTGTAGCAGTGAAATGCGTAGATATCGTGAGGAAGACCAGTGGCGAAGGCGGATCTCTGGACAGCTCCTGACGCTGAGGCGCGAAGGCTAGGGGAGCAAACGGGATTAGATACCCCGGTAGTCCTAGCAGTAAACGGTGCACGTTTGGTGTGCGCGGATTCGACCCCGTGCGTGCCGGAGCTAACGCGTTAAACGTGCCGCCTGAGGAGTACGGTCGCAAGATTAAAACTCAAAGAAATTGACGGGGGCCCGCACAAGCGGTGGAGT
>DASTDH010000010.1:0-2931 GCA_035710445.1 Chthoniobacterales bacterium | reverse complement strand
CACCGCCGAGCGAATTCCCTCGATCTGGCGCAGGGTGAAAGCGTCGTTCGGACTGATATAGAGCTTTAGCAACTCGCGTAAGGCCGCGGCGCCCTGTCCATCTTTCGAGTCGAGGAGAGAGAGGTAATTCAACGACAAATGGCTGATGATGCGCCAGGCAGGGTCGCCTTCCGCGGTCGAAGCGATCGGAACGGTGGGTCCAGCGGCCCAGCGGATAGAGGCTAATGGCGCATAGAGTTCGGTAGTGAGATCCGTCTCCCCCACGGAAATCGGTGACTGGATAGGCAAATGTCGATTGGTGCAGAGCGCGGTGACATTCAATTGATTGATTTGCCGAGGATAAGGAGCAGCCTTGGCATTCACTAATGAGATGAAAACTTCGCTACCCGCATAGGACGAAACAGCGCCAAATTTCTTTTCTTTCGCGGTTAAGACTCTCGGTGTCCGGTAGACCGTGTAGTAAGCCCCGGAGTGACCATCGTCAGCCCGAGCCCGGTAAAAGGGTTCGAACTTCTGTTCTTCATGTGCTTTGGCAATAATACCGGAAACCTTTTCGACCTGGTAAACTTCAAAATCGATAGGCCGCGTGCGCTCCGGCACGATATGAAACTCGGAAAAGCGGTCGGAAAGCAATATAGGATCAAGTCTTTTGCGGAACAGATTAATTATCGGTGTACAAAACAGGGCGAAGGTATTCGCATCGATGCGGTTGTCGAGTTTCGGCTCGGCAGCGCGCAGAGCAATGATAATGTCCAGGCGCTCGGTGTCGCAGCGTTGAATGGCGGAGGCGAGTCCGGACAATTCAAAGAAAAGAAAGCGCTGCGGACAGGCAAAGTACTCAGTCAACAAGCGATAGCCCTCGAAGCTCTGTGGCCCCTTCGGGAGCAGCGCCTCTGCTTCGTCGAAGCCAACGCGCCGGATGGTGGCAGCCGGGAGTATTTCCCGAAATTGGCCGTATCCCTTTGGCGGCTGCAGGATGACATAAGTGCCTCGCGCGAATATCTGCTCGTAAATCGAAACTGGAACCTGATCACTGCCGCGAATAAAAATGGGTAACCGATCAAGTTTTAGCTCTCCGATCTTTCTCGCGGCGTTGGTCTGCAGGCTGATCGATAAAGCAGCCTTGGCATCGAGCGAACCGGGTAGTTCGAGCTCAACAACGTCGCGCGAATAGTATCGTGAATTGGTGATGCGTAAAGGCCAAATGCGGAGTTCATGAGCGGTACGGAACTGACACGGCGTCTCGTCGCCTTTGCTGCGGAGCGCAGTTCCCCGTTCAAGCAGAAAGCCATCGTCGGGCCCCGGTTCACGTGGATCGGGTTCGAAGCGTGCTACTCCCATCGCCGGAACTGGGGCCAAATAGTGGGGATAAACGGTTTCCAGCAGGGTTTGCGTGAAGCGCGGAAATTCTGCGTCCAATTTCAGGTGAACGCGAGCCGCCAAAAACGCGAAGCCCTCGAGCAAACGTTCAACATACGGATCGGGGCAAACTTCTTTAGCATCGCGGTCCAGCGCCAGCCTCCCGGCAATCTTGGGAAATTCGCGGGCGAACTCACCGGCCATTTCGCGAACATGGCGTAACTCGCTATTATAATAGGACAACAATCGCTCATCCATGGCCGGCCTCTTTGACACTGCATTCAGAGGACTCAAGGTCCAGCTGAGTCTGAATAAACAGCTTTTCTGGGATTGGGTGAACCCATAGGTCCCCGGTTATCTGGAACGAAAGGATGTGTCGTTCGATGGCGACTTTAACTCGCAGAGTCTGTCGGTTGATCCGTGGTTCAAAGACCGTGAGTGCTTCAAACAGCTGCTTCTCAATTTCCTCGATATCCGGCGCCAGGCGTCCATACAGCTGGCGGATTCCAAAGTTCAGCACGGAGTGGTAGGCCTCTTCATAGTCGGCAAAAGTCAATGCTCCAGCACGTTCGTCCGGAAAATGGCCGATCGCATTAAAGAGCCACTCTAAGTCGCGGAGAACCCCTGCCTTATAGCGTTGGAGCGAAATAACGCGTTGGCTACGGCTCTCTTCCCGCCTGGTTGGTTCCTCGTCGGTTAGACGATCAAGGAGGCAAGGCTGAAGTTTATCGAGAAGAATAGTTGGTTCGGCCATGGGAACCTAAAGACGCGAAGCCTCCGGCTTTGCCTCGAATCCGGAGACAGCAAGCCGAGACGGTTCGCCTACACAATGGTTGTTCCACCTCATCTCCAACATGTAACTTCGTCGCGAGACGCTGCAGTTAGTCCCGCAAGCTCTCATGGCATCGCCGCGTCTGGAACGGTAAACTCAATGTTTCGAATCTCCAGTAGTGGGTATTCACCCGCATCGGTAGCCAGAATACGTTGGCCCAGGCCAAGATGCACTCCGTGTTTACCAACCCATTCGGTTTTGCGGGCCAATTTCAACTGGGCATCGGCTGAATGCTCTGTACCAGGATAGCGAGTAGGAATATGACCAGCCGCGTGACCACCGTTCTCCCAGACAAATTGCGCCGGCGCCCAAACCAAATCGCGCAGGTCGGTAGCCCGCTCGATAAAAATTTCGCGGACGCGACAAAAAGGAACCCAATAATAGCGCCCCTCCAAAATCACCTCCAGGACCGGACCAAGCCGTTCGTCAGCATCGGCAATCCAGTCAAAGGTTTCTCCGTTGATTGTTCCTGTGCTCATCGAGGCAGCGGCGAACGCCTGATCACGCAACTTGGCCCCGGCCTGGAATTCGCCCTTTCCGAAGTGCTCCATCGCCTGGACCAAAAAACCAATCCATTCGGGCGGTTGACCAAAAATGACCGGCGTTCGTTTGCCCGCGAAGACGTCTGCACGAAATGCCTCGCACAGTAGAATGGGCTCAAAAATCCGAGCCAGCATCATACTGTCGGAATCCATCGCGGCGAGCACCTGAAGCTGAGTATGCGCCCGCTGCCACTCGCC
>DASTDH010000009.1:0-6958 GCA_035710445.1 Chthoniobacterales bacterium | reverse complement strand
GTCTACGGGGAGATCACCTCCGGTCCGCTGACAGGTGTTCCGATCGCGGGAATCCTCGGCGACCAGCAGGCCGCCACCTTCGGCCAGGCCTGCCTGTCGCCGGGCATGGCCAAGAATACCTATGGGACCGGCAGCTTCATGCTAATTAACACCGGTAATGAGGCGGTACCATCGAAAAATAATATGCTAACCACGATTGCCTGGCGAGTCGGCAACCAGAAGACGGTATACGCCCTGGAGGGCAGTGTCTTCATCACCGGTGCGGTCGTGCAGTGGTTACGTGATGGGCTCAAGATCATCCGTACGTCAGCGGAAGTGGAAGAGTTGGCCCTATCAGTTCCCGATAACGGCGGCGTCTACCTGGTTCCGGCGTTTGTCGGATTGGGAGCGCCGCACTGGGATGCGTATGCACGGGGCACAATCGTTGGTCTGACCCGCGGTTCAACCTCGGCTCATATCGCACGCGCCGCCTTAGAGGCGATTGCGTACCAAGTGGCGGATGTTCTGCTTGCCATGGAGGCGGATTCCGGCGTTAAGCTGGCTGAGCTCCGTGTCGACGGTGGCGCGGCCGGCAACAATCACTTAATGCAATTCCAGGCAGACATACTAGGAATACCGGTTGTCCGCACTGCCAATCCCGAGGCGACCGCGTTCGGCTCTGTGTATCTCGCCGGGTTGGCCGTAGGCTTCTATAAGTCGACTGACGAAATTGTCGCCCAATGGGCATCCGATCGCACATTCGAGCCTAAGATGTCAGCCGATCAGCGGGAGAAACTGAAGACCGAATGGAAAAAGGCCCTCGGACGTGCTAAGGGCTGGCTTAGTTAAAGTTGTGAACAGGGAGGTTGCCATACAGGCAATCTCGGACCGCTCACAGGTCTGGGATTGCCTTGTGATAGGGGGCGGTGCGACCGGGCTCGGCGCCGCCCTGGAGGCTGCGTCGCGTGGCTACCAGGTTTTATTGGTGGAAAGGCATGATTTCGCCAAAGGTACCTCCAGCCGCTCGACCAAGCTCGTACATGGCGGGGTTCGGTATCTCGAGAAAGGGGACATTGCCCTCGTCCGCGGCGCGTTGCGCGAGCGTGGCTTGTTGTTGCGGAATGCGGCCCACCTGGCCCATCCGCTGCGGTTTATTATTCCCGCCTATCATTACTGGCAGTTGCCGTTCTATGGCGTCGGCTTGAAAGTCTATGACGCTCTTTCCGGTAAACTCTCGTTAGGAAAATCGCGCGTTCTCCGTAGAGAACAAGTTGCGTCTCAACTGCCGAACGTTGAGACATCAGGACTCAAGGGCGGGATTGTCTATTTCGATGGTCAGTTCGACGATTCCCGACTGGCGGTTTCTCTTCTGCGCACGATTCAGGACCTCGGCGGACATGCCGCGAACTATGCCGAAGTGGTCTCTCTCACTAAATCGAATAACAAACTGAGCGGAGCAACGATTCGAGACATCGAGACGGGAAAGGAGTACCCGGTTCGTGCAAAAGTGATCATCAACGCTACCGGAATATTCACCGATGCAGTTCGGGATTTGGACGACCCGCAAGCGATTGACATCATTGCCGTGGCCCAGGGCTCCCACCTCGTCCTGCCGGAAAAGTTTCTCCGAAGTAAATCGGCTTTAATGGTACCGAAGACTTCGGATGGTCGAGTTCTCTTCGCCATTCCCTGGCACGACCGTCTGGTGGTTGGAACGACCGATTTCAGTGTTCCCAAGCCGGTGGAAGAACCCCAGATCCAGCGCCAGGAGGTCGATTTTATTCTTTCAGAGGCAGGTAAGTATCTGGCGGAGGACCCAACCGAAAGCGATGTGTTGGCTTGCTACAGCGGGCTTCGTCCGCTGGTAAAACACTCTGGCACCAAGAGTACCGCTGCACTCTCTCGCGATCATACCGTACTCATATCTGAGTCCGGTTTGGTTACGATTACCGGTGGCAAATGGACGACTTATCGTCATATGGGCGAGGACTGCTTGAACCACTCCGAAGAAGTGGCCGGTTTCGAGCATAGATTATCAAAGACCGCCGAACTGAGTCTGCACGGTAACTCGTCTGCCCCTGAGATCTTCGCTCCGCCGGAACACCTTGCCGTATATGGAACCGACCGCAAAAACATCGAAGAAATGGCCAAGACGGATGTAAAAGCCGGCGACCGATTACACCCGCGCTTGCCTTACTTAGTTGCCGAAGCAAAATGGGCAATCGATCGCGAAATGGCACGAACGATCGAAGATGTACTATCTCGTCGGACTCGAGCACTGCTCCTCGATTCCAAAGCAGCCGTGGAGGTGGCGCCTCTGGTGGCTCGGCTTTTGGCCGAAAAACTATCGCGCGACGCGACCTGGGAAGCCGAACAAGTCAAACAATTTTCAGAGTTGGCCAAACATTACACGCTCAATTGAGGCCGGTCCCAGCGATTTAAACGCACGATCTTGACCGCTCCATCGTGAATAGTTAAGGAGAACGGTGACCGAAGGGGGCCCGACCTATTCAAAGTGAAAACAGACGTTTGAAAATCGCCGTAATTGGACCACGAGTCCTTCATGGTCATTATGGCGGAATCGAGCGCCTGTGTGAATATCTCTGCTCTTGTTTGGCAGCCCGTGGCCACGATATCACGGTGTTCGTAGGGAACCGCGAACTCGGTTGTGGACCGAAAAGCGGCAATTTTCGATACGTGCCGGTCTGGAGTCATGATTCTTGGGCTCTCGAGACTGTTACGAAATCGTTTTCGTCCACATTCCGAATCCTGTTTTCCGAATCATTCGATGTGGTTCACATCCACGGAGAGCCGGCCTGTCTGGTTCTGCCGCTCCTGTCCCTGCGAAAAGTGCCGGTAGTGGTGACCGTGCATGGCCTAGACTGGTCCCGAAGGCGATGGCAAGGACTCGGTCGTCTGGTCATCAAACTCGCCGAGCGATGCATGATCCGGTTTGCACATGATATAATTGTCGTCTCGAAAGATCTGGAGCCCTATTTTGCCAAACGCGGGCGTCCGGCTTCGGTCGTTGTAAGCGGGGTGCCGCCGGCGGTGGTACAACCGGTTGTTCCGCGGCGTGACCGAGCCCGGCCGTACGTCATAGTATTCTCTCGGCTGGTAGCGGAAAAGCGGATTGGAGATGCTATTTCCGCCATCCGAAGTTTCGGCTCTGAATGCGATCTACTGATTGCCGGGACTGGACCTGACTTACCGCGGCTCCGCACCCGCTCGCGTGGCTACCCCAACGTTTACTTCCTGGGTCACGTGCAACCTCCAGAGCTGTGGTCCTTCGTGGCCGGTGCGACAGTTTCGGTGGCAACGTCGGAATTGGAAGGCCTGCCGCTAGCCGTGTTGGAAGCATTGGCCCTGGCCGTCCCGGTGATTGCAAGTGACATCCCCCCGCATCGCGAGATTCTCGGACCCCAGTATTCCGGGGATCTTCTCTTTCCGGTCGGAAACGTGGCCCGGCTGCAGGAGCGATTGCGCACAGTCTTGGATCGGCCACAGTATTTCGCCCGGATCGGCACGGACCTGAGAGAAAGAGTACTGACGAAGTTTAACCACGTTTCAACGGTCGAGGAAACAGAGAAAATACTTGTTCGCGTCGTCCGGCGAACCAACCGGGTGTTACCGGTACCAGAACCGCTTGCAACCGATTGACAACGAGGCGCCCTCCTTCGAGAACGCTTTTCCCAAGATCGGTTTAGTCCGTCATCTTTTGGTTGAGATTGCCCGGACCAGCGTTAAGGCTGCCTGATGCGGGCAGCAATCCTCTCACTCGTTTGGTTGTGCTGCGTTCTGCCGGTGGAAGCTCAGACCGCGGCACCAACGCCGATGGCCAGCTCGGCTCCTAAAAACGTCGTCGAAGCCGTAGCCGATCCCAGCAAGGCCGAGAGCCAGAACTTCGATATTGAATACCTGAGTCGATCGTTTGCGTTCTCAATCGATCGCCTAAGCGTGCAGTTGAGCGAGACGCTGGGGCCTTGGAGTAAGCAAAATCTTTTTTTAGAGGTTACGCCGGCCAAGATCATTCTGGGAGTACTTTCGGCACTGGTTGCTCTCGCGATTTTGCAGATCGCTCGGTTTCTGTTGGCCGCAGTCCACCATCGGCGGCGCAGCGAACCGTCGGAACGATTTTGGGTCGGTGGAGTCCTGCGGGCAGTGCGCAAGGGCATCGGAATTTTCTTTTGGGTAACTGCTATTTTCCTCTTCCTTTCGCCATTGCTTCCCCATATCGCAATCGCCCTGCAGAACGACGGGATCTTCCACCTTGTCAGTAAACTGACCGAGCTAGGCTATTTAGCGGCGCTGATTGTTTTCTGTTACTACGTGGTTTTACTCATCAATTCCTGGTTAACACTTCACGCCCAGCGAGAGCCGCGTCAGTGGTACTATCCCGCTTTTCCATTCCTTGGGAAATTGCTCTTTTACAATTTCATCCTGATCTCGCTTCAGCTCTGTCTAAACTTGCTTCAGCTGCCCGGATCGGCCCAAACCCTCAGTTCGAAGTTCGTTTCGATCGCTAGTGCCATCGTCAACTGCGTCACATTCATCCAGATGATCAGAGCCGTTGAAGACATGCTGGTAAGCCGGAGCAGCTTGCACGACCACGATATTTACAAGTTCCGCGGTTTCCTAACCAGGTTACAGGTACTCCGCCGGCTCATCGTATTCCTGGTTATCATCATCAGCATCGGCGTGATTTTGATGAACATTGACGCGGTTCGACAAGTTGGGACTGGGCTACTGGCTTCGGCCGGCGTAGCCGGTGTCATTTTCGGATTCGCAGCGCAAAAGTCGCTTTCCACGATTATTGCCGGGTTGCAGATCGCTTTGACTGGCCCCATGAAAATCGACGATGTCGTGATCGTGGAGGGAGAGTACGGTACGATCGAAGAGATCACGCTTACTTACGTAGTCGTAAAGCTGTGGGACCTGCGTCGAATGATCTTGCCGATCACCTATTTTCTGGACAAGCCGTTCCAGAATTGGACCCGCACCAGCTCTGACCTGATCGGAGCGGTGCTCCTGTACACCGATTTCATGCTTCCGATAGACGATATCCGCCGAGCCGGCGAAAAGATTGTGGCGGCTTCCCCACTCTGGGATAAGCGGATGTACGCTGCTCAAGTCACCGACTGGAAAAATGAGACCGTCGAGATCCGGATCTTAGTCAGCTCCGATACGGCCGGGCGCCTTTTTGATCTTCGATGTGAAGTCCGAGAAAAGATCTTGAACTATCTCCAACAAAGAAATCCGCAAGTGTTCCCGCGCGTTCGGACCACGTATGCTCCGGTCGATGGCTCGCCATTCGACGGTCAAACACTTCAACGCACATCAAACGAAAAACCGGCCGGGTGAAGGAGCGAGGGGGGAATACGGAACACGGAACACGGAATACAGAATACCAAACCTCGTTGTTGCAACTGCTCTGCCGACTCCTGTATTCCGTATTCCGCGTTCACACCTCACCGCCTCGGATGCACCTTGGCCGCGACTTTTAGTCGCAGCCCATTCAAAGAAATGAAACCGGTCGCGTCGGACTGGTTATAGGCCTGCGTCGGATCAGCTTCCATCGTGGCAATCTCCGGATTGTACAAGCTCAGCGGACTCATTCGACCGGCCGCAATCACATTGCCTTTATAAAGTTTCAGTCGCACCACACCGGAGACATGCTTTTGCGACTCCGTCACCAGCGCTTGAATCGCCTCCCGTTCCGGAGCAAACCAGAAACCGTTATAAACCAACTCTGCGTACTTCGGCCCGAGCGTATCCCGCAAATGCATCACTTCCCGATCCATCGTCAGCGACTCGATCTGCCGATGCGCGAAAAACAGAATCGCTCCGCCCGGAGTCTCATACACTCCCCGACTCTTCATCCCGACAAAGCGATTTTCCACCATATCGACCCGACCAATGCCATTTCTTCCTCCGTAGAAGTTGAGCACTTTCATTACCCAAAAAGGCGAAAGCCGGATTCTGTTTTCAGCCGTCTTAACCAGATCCCCGCTAAATCCGAGCTGATCCAATCGCGCTTGTAGCTCGGGATGACCGAGAGCCCGGCAAACTCCGCTCTCAAATTCTAATTCCAAATACTCTGGTTCATTGGGCGCATCTTCCGGAGCAACGCTTAGCTTGTACATGTCCCTCATCTCGGGAGTGCTTGCATCGATCCAAGGGTCCTCGAGAATACCGCTTTCATAGCTGATATGGAGAAGATTGCGATCCATCGAATAGGGCTTCTTCGCAGTGGCGGCGACGGGAATGTCATGTTTTTCCGCATACTGAATCATTTCGGTGCGCCCGGGAAATTGCTGTCGAAAAACTTCGTCGCGCCATGGCGCAATCACTCGAATGTCTGGAGCCAGCGCTGCCACGGCCAGTTCAAAGCGCACCTGATCATTTCCTTTCCCCGTCGCGCCATGAGCGACTGCTTCCGCATTTTCCGCTCGGGCTATCTCTACCATTCGCTTGGCAATGAGCGGGCGGGCGATGCTAGTACCGAGATAGTATTGATTTTCATACAAGGCCGAAGCCTGAAACATCGGAAAAATGAAGTCTCTCGCGAACTCATCGCGCAGATCGTCGACGTAACACTCGGAGGCACCGGTGCGCAGTGCTTTCTCTTCTAATCCCTCCAGCTCTTCCTCCTGGCCGATGTCAGCACAAAATGCGATGACCTCGGCTGAATAGGAGTCTTTGATCCATTTCAGGATGACCGACGTATCGAGCCCTCCCGAATATGCGACAACGATTTTCATGGCGGCAAATATGCAACGAACGACAACGAACGCCAGCGACCGTCAGCTAACGTCGTTGGTGTTCATTGGTGTTCGTTGTCGTTCATTGCGTGATATGCGGTTCCTTCAGGTAAATCGGCTCGCTTAATGGTACGTAGCTGTTTGCTCCATTCAGGAGAAATCGTGCGGAAGGGACTTTTATCTCGACTTCGGGCAGCTCCCGAATTGCTCCGACGGCA
>DASTDH010000008.1:0-6645 GCA_035710445.1 Chthoniobacterales bacterium | reverse complement strand
GGCGGTTCATTCGTTGGCGGGGAACTTGGCGATGGCCGATCGGATGGAGTAGGTCCAGTTGGCGGTTGATCGGAGGGAGGAGACAGACTTCGCGGTTCACTTCGAGGAGCGACCGGAACTACAACTGAGCCGCTGATCTTGTCGTGCCATGTTTGGCGTTGTGGATCGAACAGGATCCAGAGAAAGCCCAAACCCAGGGGCAATAGTGAGAGCAGGCTGGCCAGCGCCCGCACTATCGCTGTGCCATAGTCGTTGATGAGATTGCCGCCATCAAGCTTTTCGACGCGAAGATTGAGTACAATCTCGCCCAAAGTAGCGCTTCTCCAGACATACATTCCGAAACGGTAAAGCACCCAGGCAGGTACCAGAATTCTGGTGATCCCAGTAAATTGAAGGAGAGAGTACAGCACCACCAGGTCAATCAGATTCGCTCCCAGGCGCCGCCAAAAATCGGTCATATTGCCGGCAACGAGAGTAGAGGTGCGGCGAACCGGAGAAGATTCCTTGCCTGGCTCGTCGGCCAGGGCTTTAGCCGGAGCAGCTTGCCGGGTCGACGGAGTCGCCCGGGCTCGATCAACAATGTACAGACTAAACGCGCCTAATCCTGTCAGGAAAACCAGACTTCCGGCCAGGAAACCGATTACCGGGATACAGTAAATGATCCAGCAAATAACCGCTCCCAAAGCAATCCAAACCAGGGATCCATGTCTCTGGTCCTTGAGTTTCGGGGCAAGGCGTTGTCCAATCGCTTGAAAGACTGCAGCGTTTCCGATCAGCGAGAATACAACTAACGTCGCAACCACAAAGGGAATCACAAAAACTCCCAAAACCGTGATCAGCAGGAGAAAGCAAAACAGGGCGGCTGCTGGAACAATGGCCAACCCGGACAACAACGAAGCGGGTGCGCGTTCCTGCAGGACCTTACCGGTATCAGCCAGAAGCCTTGGAAACAGCGCGCCAACGCCCAAACAAAATGCCAGCACGAAGAGAGCGCCAAACCATGAGGTAAAAGACTCGGGTGACATCGGACGCAGGAGAAGAACCGTGCCGGAAAACCATTTATCGAATCCCAGGAGCGTATCGGGGGGGAAAACGTCCAGGTTGATCCGTTCACCGTTCACGTGGGCGTGGGAAGAGCCGGATACCGTCGAAACAACGGAAACAAAATCACCATTGATAACTGTTCCTGGCGAAAACTGCATTTTCGAGGCGACACTGACCGCATCACCGTTAATGGTTCCAGAAATATCGGCATCGCTCCCGACCAGAACGCAATCGCCATTTACGGTTCCGTCAATTTTCGCGTGTCCGCGCACCAGGACGAGGTCACCGGAAGTTGATTCCCCTTTCTCGAGCACAAAATTTTGTCCGGTAACGAGGTTGCCTTCATGTTTGCCCCCTCCGATTTCCCAGCTCTTTTCGGATCGGCTAGTAGAGATATGAATCGGGAGCGACCGGCCCTTAGCCCGTTCCACCATTCGATACCAACGCTCGATGGATTTGAGCTGCGGACATTGGCTTAAATGTTGGATCTGCTCACCGGCAGTAGCCTGAAGCAGCATCAAGCCGAAGACCCCTGCCGCAAAAATCATGTTCATGATTTTGTCGCAGCCAATCGTTGGACGGTCGAAGCGGCTACGATACAGATGCCATAACTCGCTGCCGTGACCGCTAGAATAACAAGCCAGAGAGGGGTTTGAAAAACTCGAGCTGAGTTGAGGATCGTTACCGCGACATCCAACAGCGCGGCGGTAACTCGAAAGAGCGGAGACAAACCGACTACCGAGGAGAAAATCCGAGCCGGATTCAACCAAAACAGCAGAATCAACAGTGCCATCGATAGTCCCAGGCTTAAATTGCGAAACAAGGTCCAATGTTCTCGCCAAAATCGGATCCAAATTGGCTGGGCGGCGCGTTTCTGCACCCGATTCATTATTTCCGGAAGCAGGTTGGGCGGTGCGCTCAGATCCGGCAGATTCCTTAGCTCTTCGTCCAACCAGTCGTGATCATTCATGTCGGTCTCCAATCAATTTGCGTAGCGTTTCTCGACCCCGATGAATGTCGGTTTTCACTTTGGCGAGCGAGATACCTAGTTTGGCCGCGATTTCGTCGTAACTCAGATCCTGAAAGTGGAACAGTACAAGTGGGACCCTCTGCGCATCCGGCAATTTCTGGATCGCTAACTCCAGCAGTTCGCGACGATCGTCTGTCTTCTCGATCGGCGCAGCCAATTCCGGTTCATCTTCTTGTTCGGAGAAAAAACGCCAGCGGGCGCGGTATCGGTTGAGGTGGTTGATCGACAGGTTGGTCGCGACAGTTTTTAACCAGCCGCCAATGGATTGGCTCTGTTGGAGGTCCGCAAACCGATCGTATGCCTTGATAAACACTTCTTGAGTGATGTCTTCCGCGTCTGCCACGCTGCCCACAATTCGAGTTGCAACCGAAAATACCATATTCTGGTAGTTTCGAACCAGCGTCTCGAACTCCTGGACTTGCGCCATCGTGGTCTCGAGTCCGCAGAGAGGCTGGCGATGGTATCCGGCCAGCGGCAAGGTTGCGGTACTAACCATTATCGTGAGAATCGTTGTCGCGTTCTATCAAATTGCGAGAAAACTCATTTGGCGAACACATTCGACTGCGGTCAGCATCGCCCAGCCGCACAACCAGACCGCGATCAGGACTTCGGTTCGGCCGGTGGATTTATACTCCTTGATGCGTTTGACGCCCCGGTCGGTGACCGGTGACGGAAAATAAACGATTTTATTTGTCATATGCATTCCCTCGTTAGTTCAACCAGAGGACACGTTCGGTATGCGAAAAGTTGCATGTTTCTCTGGGGGACGGCCTGGCGCCAGGCGTGCCTGAATCGATTGGATACATTGCCGCTACGTAGGTTTGGGCTGGGGCCGGTTGAGCCGGCTGCGCGGCCGGCGCCGGCGTTCTACTAGCCTGGCGAACGCACTCAGCTGCGGTCAACAATGCCCAGCCGCACAACCAGACGGCAATCATGGTTTCGACTCGCGTTGTCGGCCGGTATACCCTGATTCGCTCGACGCGCGGGTTGCCGGCGGTTGCCGACGGGAAAGGGACGATTTTGTCTTTCATTTACTTCCTCCTGTTCAAGGAGAAGACACCGGCGAAGGGAAAGAAGTTGCAAACGTTGGGAACCTTTCGGGGATCGAGTGAGGGGTGTGATTGGTGAGAGTGACTGGTGAGAGGGGCGAAGGCGTGACTGGTGCCTTCCAGATAGGTCATATAGGTCTGATAGGTCCTATACGTCCTATGCACCAAAACGCCGACGTTCGTCTCACGAATCACCTCGACCGCCCACTATTCTCGGTGGCCCGGGACGGCCGCCCTCCCAACCACCGCCCACCAATCACCAACTCACCGCTCCCGGTGCTGTCAGCGTTATTAATTTGACGGTGTTGCTCGCGAGTATATCCTTTTGACCTTCCGTTTGGTGAGGTGGCTGAGCGGTCGAAAGCGGCGCTTTGCTAAAGCGTTGTACCTCAAAAGGGTACCGAGGGTTCGAATCCCTCCCTCACCGTTTATGCGCCGTATTGGCTTTGGCAGTAGTCACTTACGTTGAATGCTTGAGAGATGAAAAAGTGGACGGTGGCAACGCTTCTCCTGGGGTGACTGGTAACAAGTCCACTATTTTCCACCAAATGCTGGCCCCGTTTTGGTGGCGGCTTTTTGTACTCTATATCTCTCCGTAACGCTGAACATTTCAGCAAAAGCAAGGGCAACGTATCGCTTCCGGACGGCCCCATTACCTTTGGCTGACGAACAAGCGCAATGGACAGCTTGGAAGTCAAATTTGGCGGCCATCCGCCACGAATAGAACTAATCTTTTTGCATTTCGTGTGCCCAGAGACTGACTAATCTCGCACGGGGACCGCCCATCCCGAAGCTCGGAAGTACTCTCAGCCACAATTGCCGGACATGTCCGAAAACCAGTTCTCTCATGAGAGTCCTTTGGAGGCCAAGATCTCATGCAAGATGCTTGTCGAGCCCGGACGCGTTGCTGGTACGATCCTGGCAGCACCAATCGGCTTGACTTCGAACCTCTCCGGTCCCCGAAAATATCGCGACATCTCCGTATCGGTCGAAGCTGAAATCGTAGTAACCTCGATTAATCTTGCCGGAACTCGACTGCCCACGCTTCGGTCCTGTCAGGGCTAGCAAAGCTATTTCGAGGAGGAAATCGCCTTGGTCGCCTGTCCGACCATTGCTGCGCCCACCTTCGCTGCCAGATCCCCTAAAGCGACGATCCCTACCAGTTCCTTGTCACGGCTCATAACCGGCAGCCGACGGATTTGCTTCTGCTCCATCAAAGTTTGGGCATCCTCAACGTCCTGGTCTTCGAAGCCGTAGACTGGCTCCGAGCTTAGGCAATCTCGCACGACAGTGGTTTTCGGGTCGCCCCCCGCTGCGGTGGCTCGAATCGTAATGTCACGATCAGTGATCAGGCCGATCAGTCGGCGACCATCGCACACCGGCAGCGCCCCTACGTCTAGGGAACGCATCTTTTCGGCGGCTTCCTGAATCGAGGCGTCCGGCCGCACGATTTCTACTTCGGTGCTCATGATGTCTTTGAGTTTCATAGCGTTCTAAACTTATATTTTCTCCTCTTTTCGGTTCGCATGCGGATTGCAATACGGTCGGGTCAGCCGCGATTGTTGCCATAAGCTCGACCTGCTCTTTTTTGCTCAAGTTCATGGGCGCAGTCTGGTCACGGCCTAAACCTACGGCAAATACGCGGAATAGCGTATTGAGTTGCGACCATTTAAGCCTCGGGGTTGGGGGGCATCCACTTTCCGTAGACCTATCGAACCCGTTAGATGTGCGATTGCGAAATGCTAGCCCTCCAGAATACCACAATCGTTATTGTGGAAGACCACTCGGAGATTCGATTTCCGATCGCTGTGTTTTTGAAGCGACTGGGAGCAAAGGTATTCACAGCATCAGACGCTTCTGAGGGACTGTGGACTATACGAGCGAATCGTCCAAATGTTGTTCTTGTCGATATTCAGTTGCCCGATCAAGACGGATACGAGCTATTGAGAGACATCCGTGCTGTCGAAGGTGAAGGTAGCCGAGTTCCAGTGATTGCTATGACAGCGTATCCGCTTACGTTCGGTCGTACGAGCACGCTCGGGGCTGGCTTTCAGGAACAGCTCATTAAACCCTTTTCTCCGGGTGATCTGTTGAGGGTGATTGAATCTGTTCTGCGTCCTTGATGTTCGTCGGGCTCCCTGTCATCACACAGGTCTCTGACTCGGCTCGCCACTTCCGAATCCGCTCGCGAAGCTCTTCAATACTGGTGCTCTGTTCGATGAGCTGACTCAGAACCTCAGACGGAATGTGCTTTGTGTGCGCTTCTGTCCAGCGCTCGGCGTCGGTAGTTCCTTCATGCTGTCAACCAGTTTCATTACGCTTCACCGAGCTTTCGCCGGGAAAAGTCACCACCCGACTCTTCCCGGCGGTGCTGAATCCATTCTGTTGCGGTTCTCCTCGCTAGAGAACCGTTCTAAGAGACGGAATTCGCGATTCCTTTATTCAGCCTCTGTACGCGTGTCAAAATGCCAGCTTATTGGTAGCGAATCCAGACCCGTTCCTGAACCAACACGCCACGGTCATCATCCCAGTACCGCCGGTACGCCCAGTGACCGTGCTGCCAGTCCCAGACATGAACCTGGCGCTCGTACTGATCTCAACCTCTGTCCCGTCCGATAGAAACTTCTAAACCAGAAGCACGAACGACTGATAACGATGTTATGACTGCCAAGAGTATAAGTATCGTTCTCATAAGTCTTTGGACGTACCGAAAGAAAAGTTTATTCGATGTTATCTGCGTAACAAATTTGGATAGAACTACTTACAACAGGCATTTTCATGCTATTTATAGCTTGTGGTAAGCGCCTCTGGCGATGCCGCAAGTGATGACAGCAGACAGCCAAAGAAAACGCGGAATCAAAGCAGCAGCGATTTGATTCGCTCATACTCCTCCGTGCTGATCTCCCTCAACTCAAAATCGTCTTTCCGCCTTCCGGTCCTGTGCGCTGCTTCGGCTAGCACTCCCGGTGCGCTGTAGCTTGCGAAGGCGGCCTGGGCTGATGGCCTTCGCGGAACCCTCGGATTGAGGCGTTGGCTAGTGTTTTGGCAGCTCGACCAACGGCGTTTTTCGCACTTCGGTCGGACGCTCGTGTTGGATGCTCTGCACTTGTTGTAGAGCTTTATCGACGGCGGCCTTGTCGGGAAGAAAGCTATAGGTGATGTCGAATTGGCGATGTTCTTTGGGGCCAATGGTTGGCACGCGGTTCAACGGGCGCTGATAGCTGCGGTTGTAAGCAAAGCTGGTTCCAGGTTCCAATCCCGTGACATAGCCCTGACCTGAAGTGTCAGTGTTTTTCCACAAGGAGAAGACCGGCAATTGCTCGATGTTGTAACCCAGACTGATGCCCAGGTCACCAGCTGCATTGTGCAGCACCGTGAGTGTTTCGCCATTTTCATCACCATAAGGCACGACGTTCCAGACCGTTTCGTCGTAATCGCGCGTCGGCTCGCGGTAGGTCTGCCAATCGCCCGTGTCGGCGGCGGCTCTGTCATTGAACGGTGACACTTGCTGCACCGGTGCGG
>DASTDH010000007.1:0-6320 GCA_035710445.1 Chthoniobacterales bacterium | reverse complement strand
TTAATTGGCCAACTTCCTCGAACGCCGTTTCTGGATAACTTCCGTGTAGCCGACTACACGGGAATGACGGCGCGTCATTAAGTCGACGCCGCACACGTGTCTTTCTCGCTTATTCCACCCAATAAACGCCTCCGTTTTGCTAATTTGCGCTAGAATCGTTCGTAAACCCTTCGCGAGCCGATACCCTGGAAGACTGCGAGTGCGAGGCCTGCCTTGGGAAGTGAGCCAACTCTGCTTGCGCTAATGGAAGCGGCCGAACGCGGAAACAGGCCGGCTGCGGACGCATTGTTTAGCGCACTCTATTCGGAGTTGCGGCGGCTTGCGAGGTACGAATTAGCGCGGCATGGCGCGCCGATGAGCGTCAGCGCTACCACGCTTCTACATAAGGCATACATCGAGATCGCCGGCAATGAAGGCACTTCGTTCCCCGACCGCAACAGATTCATGGGCTATGCCGCGCGTGTCATGCGGGGCTTGATTATTGACCACGCTCGGAGCCGCCAGGCTCAAAAGCGAGGTGGCGGATTCGAAATTACGTCGCTCGAAGCCGAAGTCGAAAATGCTGCGGACGACGGGAAGCTCGCTCGGATTAGCGAGGCGCTGGACGAACTCGCCATGGCTGAGCCGGTGCTAGCCGAAGTCGTTGACTTGAAGTTCTTTTGTGGGTTTTCGTTTGCTGAAATTGCTGCGATGAGGGCCGTCTCGGAGCGAACCGTGCAGCGTCAATGGGAGAAGGCGCGCATCTACCTGCATCGCGCGATTCGAGGCGATCTGGAGATTTGATAAGAATGCCGGCGTTGACTCCAGACCAGTGGCAAGAGATCAGTCCCCACCTGGACCATGCGCTCTCATTATCTGAGGGTGAACGCATCACTTGGCTGGCCGCTTTCCGGGCACAGAGATCCGATTTAGCCGATCTGCTTGAAAAACTTCTGGACGAACATCGCGCGCTAGCTCAGGAACAGTTTCTTGAAATTGAGCCACCGCGACCTACGAACGAGCCGTCCTTAATAGGGGAGACCCTTGGTCCATATAAGCTCATTTCTCGGATTGGCGAGGGCGGAATGGGCAATGTGTGGCTGGCCGAGCGCATTGATGGCCGCTTCGATCGGCAAGTGGCGGTTAAGTTTTTGCTTTTCGCAGTGGCTTCCCCGGGAGGGGTCGAAAGATTCAAGCGGGAAGGCAGAATTCTTGGGCAGCTGGCACACCCTCATATCGCCGAATTGATTGACGCGGGCGTGGCCCCAAAGGGCGAGCCCTATCTCGTTCTTGAGTACGTAAGTGGGAAGCGGATTGATGAGTATTGCGATGAGCGCACGCTTGGAATGGATGCGCGAATCGCGCTTTTCCTGGATGTTCTTGATGCCGTCGCGCACGCCCACGCCAATCTCGTTGTTCACCGTGACATTAAACCGTCCAATGTGCTGGTCAGTAGCGAAGGCATAGTGAAACTCTTGGACTTCGGCATTGCCAAGCTGCTTGCCGACGACACAAATTCCGCTGCTGCGACGCTGCTCACCCTGGAGGGCGGAGGCGCAATGACTCCGCTGTACGCGGCGCCGGAACAAGTGAGTGGCGGCACGATCACGACAGCCACGGATGTTTATGCGCTGGGCGTGCTCCTCTTCGTCCTCCTGACGGGTCATCATCCGGCGGGAGCGGAGCCTCATTCCCCCGCGGACCTAGTCAAGGCCATCACCGAAACGGATCCTCCTCTCGCATCCCAGGCCGTTGCATTGTCGATTGACGTCGCCTCAGCAGAGAAGCGCGGCGCTACCCCCGAGAAGCTCCGTCGGTGGCTCCGCGGCGATTTGGATACGATCCTTGCCAAGGCCTTGAAGAAGAAACCCGGTGAACGCTACTCCTCTGTTGCGGCCTTTGGCGATGATCTCCACCGTTACTTGCGGCATGAACCGATTAGCGCGCGACCCGACAGCGTGTCTTATCGCCTGCGCAAGTACGTGAGGCGGCACCGCGTTGGAGTGGCGGTTGCGGCCGGCCTGCTCGTGCTGCTGGCTGGATTCTCAGTGATTCAGGCGATCCAACTGCGGCGGATCACCCGCGAACGTGACCGCGCCGATCGCATCGCGGAATTCATGACCGGAGTATTCAAGGTTTCGGACCCAAACGAAAGGGTCGGCGCAACTGTAACGGCACGGGAGCTTCTCGACAAAGCGGCGAAGGATATCGATACCGGTCTATCGAAGGACCCGGAACTTCAGGCACGGATGATGCAAATAATGGGCAGGGCATATAGCGATCTGGGGTTCTATTCTCGCGCACAATTGCTATTCGAGCGGAGCATCAAAATTGGCAGATCTTTTGCAGAGCCGGAGAATCGGGAAATCTTAAGTACAAAGTACGAATTGTCTTGGGTGCTTTTCGAGCAAGGCCATCTGGCTGAGGCGGAAAGTCTTCAGAGAGAAATTTTCGACGCGCAGCGGCGTATCCTCGGAACCGATGACCCGGATACGCTGAGAACTATGGCCCAGATAGCCAATACGCTCTCCGAGGAAGGTCGTCTGGCAGAGGCGGAGAAACTGGGGCGCGAAGTGCTCGAGAAACGAAAGCGTCTGCTCGGCCCAGAAGCATCCGAAACTCTTACCTCAATGAACAATTTGTCGAATTATCTGGCAAACGAGGGCAAGCTGGCCGAGGCCGAAAAGCTCGATCGCGAGACCTTGGAGATTCAGCTCCGAGTCTTCGGCTCCGAGAATCTAAATACGATCATTTCTATGGCCAACTTGGCTGAAGATGAGCGGCTTTTGGGCCGATACGAGGAGGCCGAAAATCTATTTCGCCAGACGCTCGGTCTGCAAGGACGCGTCCTCGGTCCGGACCAACCGGAGACTGCCGAGACCAGACATAACCTCGCTGGTCTTCTCGCACAACGTGGTCAAACCGAGGTGGCGCTTTCGCTTTTGCTCCAAGCTATTGACCACGGGTTGCCACCCCGGGTTGACTTGGGGATTGAAACAGACCCCATGTTCAATTCGCTTCACGGCGATCCGCGCTTCGCCGCTTTGGTTGCCCACGCCAAGAAACTCGCTGACGCGAAAACGTCCAATTAGGTTCGCCCCTATGAAATCGTCCCTACCTGCGGAAACGCCTCTGACCCCAGGGTTCTCGAAGAAATCTTTATTGCTGGCTGTCGTCTTTTGCCCGCCGTTTCCGATTTCATATATAGAAGCCCCGAAACGTTGCGTAGCCCTGTCGGCGTTCGCGTTTGACAACATTCGTCGAGGGCGAGAAACGTCTCGCAGACGGCTCCCTTTGTTCGAATGTTGCCAGGAAACGCGGGAGGTTACCATGTCCCAGCCCAACAAAACTCACGGGTTTGCGGTTTCGATTAGCAGCTTTGTCGATCGCGTGTCACGCGTTCGGAACAAGGGACTGGCAACAAGGCGCAGGTACAAGGTCAACGTCCTTGCCGCTGTTTTTTTGGCTGCCGCGGTGCCTCTGGCCATTGCGGCAGCAAGTGGACAGCAGATTCCTTTCGTGACCTTCATTCCGAACGGGGTATTTTTCCCGAACCCGCATGGCGCGTCGCAGACCTACAGCACGAACGGTGGTGGAATCGACCTCACTGGGCCTTTCTTCCAAAGCCTGGGCACGAACGGCCGCACGTGTGGCACCTGCCACCAACCCAGCGACGGCATGTCCGTCTCCGCCGCTAATGTCCAACTGCGGTTCTTGCTAACCGAAGGGCAGGACCCGATTTTCCGTCCTGTGGACGGCTCCAACTGCAATCACAACATAGACGTCTCGACGCTTTCCGGGAGAGCGGCCGCTTACAGCTTGTTGCGAACGCGCGGCTTGATCCGTATCGCTATCGGCGTGCCCGCAAACGCGAACTATCAGGTGGTCAGCGTCAACAATCCCTACGGCTGTAACGAATCGAATGTGATCTCGATGTATCGCCGCCCCCTGCCCGCTACCAATTTGCGTTTCCTGAGTGCGGTGATGTTCGACGGACGGGAGTCTTCGCCTGCTACCGGCACCACCAAAATCCTTTACGCGAACTATCCGAATTCACTGCTGAGCGACCTGACGCATCAGTCTGTGGATGCCACGACCGGGCATGCGCAGGGCGATGGAACGAGGCCAACTCCCGCGGAGCAACAGGCAATTGTTAACTTTGAGATGGGGCTCGCGACGGCGCAAGCATTTGATCAGCGCGCAGGGTTATTGAACGCCTGGGGAGCAAATGGAGGACCGGCAGCTCTGCTCACTCAACCTTTCTTCATAACCATCAACTCCAGCGTCCATCCTTTGGTGCTGGCACTCGAACAGCCGGGCGGGCTGGTGACACCGGGTGACGGCCAGTTCACGCCGGCGATTTTCAACCCATACGGCGCTTGGGCGGCTTTCCCGCATAGCGATCCGAGAGCCGCCATTGCACGCGGCCAGGCCATCTTCAATTCCAAGTCCATCAACATCACCGGCGTGGCAGGCATAAACGACGACGTGTCGGCAGGTGGTCTGGTATCGGGGGGCATTCCTTCTCTGCAGGGGACCTGCGGCACGTGCCACGATACGCCGAACGTGGGAAATCACTCTTTCCCGACCCCGCTGAACATTGGAACTGGCGACCCCAGCCTGTCCAACCCGTCGGTCAATCTGGGGGGACTCGACATCAGTAACTTGCCGTCCATCACGGTATGCAAGACTGACCCAGCCACGGGATCGCCGACAAGCACCTGCAAGACCACCAGCGATCTGGGGCAAGCTCTGATCGATGGAAACTTCGACCACGTTGGCAAGATTAAGGGACCGATTTTGCGGGGCCTCTCGGCGCGCGCCCCGTACTTTCATAACGGTTCGGCCCGAACTCTGTTGGACGCGGTGCGTTTCTATGAAACGCGGTTCGATCTGGCTCTGACGCCCGAGGAGGAATCGGACTTGGTCGCGTTCTTGAGCTCTCTCTAGCCAATTCTGCGGCGATTCGCAGTACTACAAAGCACCAAGGGTCTTAACTCCAGGATCACGGGCTAACAGGAAGGTACTCCGGGCCAGAAGTCTCGTTCTGGGAAGTCTCACCAGATAAGGTACCGAGAAACGCGCTTGTGTCCTCGCATGTAGTGGTTCTCGGTTGGTCGGCCCAAGCGGAAGTAATTCGTTTCATCGGCGCGCGGCTCGCTGGCGAAAATCCCCACAAACTATACCGTCGTAGACACAGAGAAAGAGATAGAGGAAATCGGAAGTAGATAGCTACTACTGCGGAAATTCGGCGGTTGCGGAGCGATTTTCGGTTGTGGGGTACGGCGGCGATTTGGTTTTGGCCGTGAAAGCGGCGGCCCTTCGAGGCTCAGGGTAAACAAGACCGCCGCACTCCCAGAGCGTCGCTCGAATCGTGCCCGCCACGAGGCTCTGTGGCGGGGATTGCGGTGAGGTTCTTCGGGTGTCCTCGTCGGATGCCCTCAGAATGACGGGGTGCTTGCGTTGGCGACGGTGCGGTGAAAGAAGGAAAGAAGGAAAGAAGATTTCGCCACAGAGGCACAGAGGACACAGAGAGAGAGGTAGAAGAAATTGGAGCTAGATACACTGCGGCAGAGATTCGGGGTTGCGGAGTGATTTTTGGTCGTGGGGTGCGGCGGCGATTTGGTTTTCGCCGTTAAAGCGGCGGCAAGACCGCCGCACTCCAAAAAGTGGCGTGCTCGAATCGTGCGCGACAGTATGGTTGTGCGATGACCAGGGAAGAAGGAAAGAAGGAAAGAGGATTGGCCACAGAGGCACAGAGACGGAGAGAAAGAGGGAGGCTTGCGTAAGCTTTGTAGTGGGGATTATGTTGAGGTTCTTCGGGCATCCTTATCGGATGCCCTCAGAATGACGTCCGGTGGGGGCACGGGTGTCCCGTGCCCCTGCGGCCGATGCTGGGGCGCCCCGATTATGGTGGACGGCCCCGCCTACGCGGACAGCCAAAAATGGCTGTCCTACTGTTAGGGTTATTTTTGGGCGGTGGCTATGCAGGCTTCCAGGGTGCTGACCGCGAAGTCGGCTTGTTGTTCGTCGATTAAGAGGGGTGGAGAGAGGCGGAGGGTGTTGGCACCGGCGCCGAGGATTAGCAGGCCTTTGTGGAAGGCGGCGTCGACGATGGCGTTGCGCAGGTCGGGGGCTTCTTCCTTGGTGCGCTGATCGCGAACGATTTCCACGCCGATCATCAGGCCGCGGCCGCGAACGTCGCCGACGATTTTGTACTTCTTGGTCCAGTCGGCCATTTTCGCGAGCAGATATTCACCCATGCGGCGGGCGTTGTCTTTGTATTGCGTCTCGATCAGGTCCATGGTGGCCAGGGCGGCGGCGACGCAGACGGGATTGCC
>DASTDH010000006.1:0-10005 GCA_035710445.1 Chthoniobacterales bacterium | reverse complement strand
AAGCACAATCAGTCCTTGCGAGCAGCACATTAACCCTGACGGGGTCATATCAAAGATCTACGAGAAATCGTGTTACCACAATGGAAGTTGATTGTAAAAGAATCCTAATTGAAGGCGAAATTCCGCGGATTGCCAGGCTGGAGCAGGAATGGTACGAGGACGTCGAGGATCCCAGGACCTTGATTAACCAGCTGTGCAAGAGCGAACCGAGGCCAGATATTTTGACCTTCTGGCAACGTTTACCGGACACAGAACCTAAATACTCCTACCCCATGGAACTGGATTCGATCGCGGCGCTTCCGATCAAGAGCTACTCACTTTGGTGGGAGAAACAAATCGATCGAAAAGCACGAAACAAAATTCGAAAAGCGCAAAAGAACGGGGTCGTTGTCAAGCCTGCTACGTTCGACGATCGCTTCGTCCGCGGAATCACATCGATTTTCAACGAAACTCCGATCCGGCAAGGACGACATTACTTGCACTATGGAAAAGATTTTGAAACGATAAAACGCCAGTTCAGCCGGTTCTTGTTCCGGGAGGAGATTTTCGGCGCATATCTGGGCGAAGAACTGGTGGGTTTCATTATGCTGGCCTATGCCGAAAATTACGCATACTTGGGCCAGATCATCTCAAAGATAGCCCATCGCGATCTCGCCCCCAATAATCTGCTTTTGGCTAAAGCAGTGGAACGTTGTGCGGAGAAAGGCGTGCCATATCTTGTGTATGCGCTTTGGCTTGAGGACAGCCTTGGCGACTTCAAACGCAGCAACGGTTTTCAAAAATTTGATCTTCCGAGGTACTACGTGCCTCTAACTGGTAAAGGAAAGCTGGCCCTCAAACTCGGTCTTCACCGCGGTTGGAAGGAAGCTGTTCCAAAGCCACTTAGAAAATCGCTCAAGAAACTGAGAAGACGGTGGTATGACTTGCAATGCCGGCTGACCAACAAATGTGAAGCTCAAGCTGAGGGGTTATCAACTCCTACGGATTAAAAGGGAGATAGTCATTTGTTTCAGACGATCACTTACATTACTTTGAGCATTAATATTCCGTCCAATCTCGACTTGACAGAGGCTTTTTGAGGAAAATTCATGAACCGATTACGTATTTTGCTGCTAGCGCCTGACTGTAATCCGGAGATAGTCAGCATGCCTTATGTTACTTATTCTCATGCGGCAGCGCTTGCCCAGCTCCATGACGTCACTTTGATTGTTCGATCGCCCAGTGAGGAGCCTGTACGCCGCGCAAAGGCACCGTTTCGCACCATCGAAGTCGTCGGAATGCCATTGCTCGATCGCCTCTATGCCTGGAGTTTGCGTAAGATCTTCAAATACAACTACGACACTCAAGTGTTGACCGCTTTCGGCTATCCGTTTTCTGTTGCCTTTGAATGGTATGCCTGGCGACAGTTGCGGCGCCGCATCTTTGCGCGCGAGTTCGATGTTGTTCTACGCATCATGCCGATGACACCTGTCCTGCCGAGTCCTTTTGCTTTCTTCCTACGCAAGGGGCCTATACCGTTCGTGATCGGTCCGCTTAATGGTGGTTTGCCATGGCCGCCCGGCTTTAGCCAGCTTGAGAACCAAAAGGAATGGATCGCCAACTTGCGGAATGTGTATCGCTATCTGCCTTTCGCTCGCTCAACCTATCGCCACGCGGCAGCGATCATAGCCGCCTCATCCCAAACGTACGCGGAGTTTGTCGCATATCGCGGCAAACTGTTTTTTGTCCCGGAGCCCGGCATTGCTCGCTCCCTGTGTGTCGCCGACTCGCGCACTACGGAGTCCGGCGCCAAACTGGAGCTGATTTTCGTTGGCGGCTTGGTTCCCCGGAAGGCTTGTGATCTTGCTTTGCGCGGGGCTGCTCCCCTGTTGCGAAGCGGTTTGGCCAATTTTACCGTCGTGGGCGATGGCCCCGAGCGGACCCGCCTCGAGCAGCTAGCGAGATCCCTTGGGATCGAGAAGGCTGTTCTCTTTTGCGGCTGGCTCAGTCATGTGGAAGTCCTCAATCGCCTCCGATCTGCTGATGTGTTCGTGTTTCCATCTATTCGCGACAATGGCGCAGGCGCTGTTTTCGAAGCGCTCGGCAGTGGGACTGTACCTGTGGTTGCGGACTTCGGCGGCCCCGGAGATATCGTTCACTCAGAGGTAGGGTACAAGGTAGCTCTTACGACCGAGAATGACATTGTGGCGCAGATGGAAAAGATTCTGACGGAACTGGCAAATGATCGGGAGCGGCTCGAGCAGCTACGTCGACAAGGAATGGCTTACGTACGAGAATGCCTGACATGGGACGCCAAGGCGCAGGCTGTTACTAAGGTCCTGCATTGGGTCGTGCGGCGAGGTCCGAAGCCAGACCTTTTGCCCCCAAAGATGCTATCGCACACAAATTATTCAGCTGGCCGCAACCATATTGCAGAGCTCGCGCACACTGAGTAAAATAGAAAGTTTAGGACAGGTGGCTGAGTGGTCTAAGGCAGCAGCTTGCAAGAGTTGCTATACGACGAAAGTCGTATCGGAGGTTCGAATCCTTCCCCTGTCCGCCAAATCTGAATATAGCACGGAGCTTTTGCGAACGACGCCGGGGACTCGAACAAAGGAAACTTGCGCAGGGGAATAAGTTCAAAGCAGGTTACGCAACTATTCTAAAAAAGGCGAGCGTTGCCCTTCGCTCTCAATATCAACCATCAACCCTTAAGTTCATATGCCCGGCATCGTTGGAATAATTAGTCAGAGGCCATCAGAGCAGAACCACGCTGTCGTGAAGTCCATGGTTCAATGCCTGATGCACGAGCCGTTTTATACAGACGGTACATATATTAACGAGGAGCTCGGCCTTTGGCTGGGCTGGGTCAATCACGAAGGATCTTTCTCCGACTGCCTTCCGGTCTGGAATGAAAAGAAGGACATCTGCCTTCTTTTTTCAGGCGAGGATTTCGCCGACCAGGCTGATGTCGACGCCCTGAAAATGCATCGGCACGAATTTGCCCCAGATGACGCGAGTTATCTCGTCCACTTGTACGAGGAAATGGGTTACGCGTTCCTGGAGAGACTCAACGGGGCGTTCAGCGGTGTGTTATTGGACCTTCGTGAGCAGAAATTCGTTCTGTTTAACGACCGGTATGGCGTAAATCGAATTTATTATTACGAAGACGCGCGCGGATTTTATTTTTCTTCTGAAGCGAAGTCCCTTCTTAAAATCCTGCCCGCCACCCGTCAACTTGATCTGCGTAGCTTAGGCGAACTTTTCAGTTGCGAGGCCGTTCTGGAGAATAGGAGCCTTTTCTCCGGGATCTCGCTGCTTCCGCCAGGTTCGGCGTGGGTATTTTCCCGGGGAGAGCCAGTGAAGAAAAAAACTTACTTTAAGCAGGAAGCATGGGAAAGTCAGCTAGAGTTAAGCGAATCTGACTTTTATGAGAAGTTGAAAGAAACCTGGACACGGGTTCTTCCCAAGTATTTCCGTGGGAAACAGTCCGTCGGGTTATCCTTGACCGGCGGAGTGGATAGCCGAATGATCCTGGCCTGGGCGCCTCGTCTGCCGGGCACACTTCCATGCTACACGTGGGGCGGTAAATACCGTGATTGTGCAGACGTCAAGATTGCGCGACGCACCGCGAAAGTTTGCCGGCAACCTCACAACACGATTCTGGTGGGCGCCGAGTTCTTGTCGCATTTCCACGACCTCGCCGAGAAAGCGGTTTATGTTAGCGACGGCACCATGGACGTAACTGGGTCGATCGACCTGTACGTCCAGAGGTTTGCCCGTCAGATCGCCCCAGTCCGGGTAAGTGGTGTCTGTGGCGGCGAAATCTTGAGGCGCCTCGTTATGTTCAAACCAGATCCTCCACAACGAAGCCTTTTCGATCCGGAGTTGGAAAGTTCCTTTCGGGATGCCGCTGACACCTACAGCGGTCAGCTTCAAGGCGATAGGCTTTCCTTCACTTCCTTCAAGCAAGCACCGTGGTATATGGCGAGCAAATTTACCGTGGAACGATCGCAGGTCACGTATCGAACTCCTTATTTTGATAACGATCTGGTTTCTCTGGCGTACCAAACGCCGGCAAACCTGTTGCACAATGGGCCGGCGCTTCGGCTCATTGCTGATGGCAATCCGGCATTGGGAAAGATTGGAACAGATCGCGGTCTCGCCTTTCGATCAGTTCCGGGTGTTAATCGGGCACTTCATTGGTACCAAGAGTTCACCTTTAAAGCAGAATACGCCTATGATTATCGCATGCCCCAATGGTTGGGGAGGCTCGACCATGCATTTGCGCCACTTCACCTCGAAAGATTGTTCCTGGGAAGGCACAAGTTCCATCACTTCCGTGTCTGGTACCGTGACGAACTCTCGCGATGGTTAACGGAGATGCTTCTCGACTCGGACGCGCGCAGTAGACCGTACCTCCGTGCGAATTCTTTGGAAAAAATCGTCAAAGCCCATATCAATGGCCAGCGCAACTATGCCTTTGAGATACACAAAATTTTGACGCTTGAGTTCATCCAAAGAAAACTGATTGAACTAAATTAACAACGCCTGCAGCGACTATTAGATTTAGGATTATCATACCACATTATCGATGGATAGGGGAAACTTCGGTCGAAGTTTTTTGGCGAAGCTGCTTGCCAAGTCAATCGAAGCCGTAAACGAACGCTCAGCTTACCACAGCCAAAATGTTTTCTCACGTCCACGTGCGGTCGTCCGAACCTATGGTCCCTGCTGAGCGAAAATCGGGAATGTCCACTATCTTTTTGGAGCAATCGCGTGAGCGCGCCGCCAGTGATTGCACGGCGGAGGCAGCGGCCCGCGGTGTCGCGGTTCCAATTCGCGTTACTCTTCTGACTGGTGGAGGAGACAAGCCATACGCCTTGGGACTAGCCACAGCACTCACCTCAGCTGGCGTGATAGTTGATTTCATAGGTAGTGACGACCACGTCGTGCGTGAGTTACTCGCCAATCCACGGGTGAATTTCCATAACTTACGAGGAGACCAACGTCCTCAAGTGAGCCGAGTGACGAAAGTTTTGCGCGTCTTGAACTATTATTTCCGGCTGATTTGCTATGCCGCGAAGGCCAAGCCGGCAATATTCCACATTCTGTGGAACAACAAGATCGAGATTTTCGATCGGACGCTGCTCATGCTTTATTACAAATTGCTTGGAAAGTGTCTCATACTTACGGTACACAATGTCGATAAATCGAAACGAGATGGCGGTCAGTCGTTTCTAAATCGATTTTCACTGAGGTGGCAGTACCGATTAAGCGACCACATTTTTGTTCATACTGAAAAGATGAAAACCGAGCTCGTCACCGAATTCGGTGTGGCGAAAGAGAAGGTAAGCGTTATTCCATTTGGAATTAATAACACAGTTCCGAATACCAGCCTTTCGACCGCGGACGCGAAACAAAAGCTTGGAATTAATAAAGATGAGAAGACTTTGCTGTTCTTTGGGAATATCGCACCTTACAAGGGACTGGAATATCTCGTGGCTGCTTTCATCGAACTGTCGAAGGAATGCTCCATCTATCGCCTCATAATTGCAGGAAGCGTAAAAAACTGCCAGACCTACTGGCGCGCAGTCGAACAGTCGATCATCCTAAGCGGCGTGGGCGAACGCATCATACGGAAGATTGAATATGTGCCGGATGAGGACACAGAAATATACTTCAAAGCGGCCGATGTTCTGGTGTTGCCTTACACGTATATTTTCCAGAGTGGAGTGCTATTCCTGGGCTACGGCTTTGGTTTGCCGGCGATAGCCTCTAACACTGGGTCAATGCAGGAAGATGTTATCCCGGGCAAAACTGGATTTATTCACGAAGCAAAGAATGCCGCTGCGCTTGCCGAGGCGATTCGGGTATATTTTCGTAGCGATATTTACCGGAATCTGGATGAAACCAAACGGAAGATTCGCGATTACGCCAACGAGCGGTACTCATGGGCGATCGTGGGAGAGATGCTGGACCGGGTTTATCGACGAATGCTGTCAAAATAAATGGATACTAGAGGCATAAATGCGCGTATCATGACCGGAGTTCTAACCATGTGGGAAACAACTAACGGCTCCCTCTGAACGAATGAGAATAGCCTACATAGCAAACTATCAGGGGCCCACTTTGCTCAAGCGCCGTCCGATCGTGGGAAATCTGAGCTTGGCAGCTAATGTGAAGATAGGCCTGGTAGCTGAATTGCTTAGAAATAAGTCGCATTCTGTGGAGGTTTTCTCACAGGGGGAAGTGATAGACCATGCATTCAAATTCTATCCCGGGTTTCAGGAACGTGAACTCTTCGATGAGAATATTCCGGTGTATTATGGCGCGGCATTTCCGCTTAAATTTGTTAATGGAGTAGTATCTAGTAACAGCCTCCTTCAGATCTTCAAAGCGCGGCACCAAGTTGCGCCCTTTGAAATGATGATAATTTATAACGTCAAACCAGCGCAGATTCTCTGCGCTAATTATGCGATCCGGCGTCTGCGCCTACCTGTTATTCTGGAATACGAAGATGACGCTTTCGTAAGCGTTGCCGGAAAAATAGAGAGCGGCTTCAAAGTAAGGCTGCAACTAGCCGTCGTGAGAAATCTCTTCAACCTGGTTTCTGGTTGTATCGGCGTTTCGCCGCATCTGTTGAGGCAACTGCCACCTTCGATACCCAAGCTACTTTTACGCGGGGTAGTGAGCGATGAAATTGCGAATGGAACAAAGCCCGCCGTAGCCTCTCGGAAGAACCGGATCGTGTTCTCGGGTACCCTTTTTGAAACCAAGGGCGTCGAACAGCTGATACAAGCTTGGACAATGGCCGGGCTTCCGGACTGGGAACTGCATATCGCCGGTGACGGCAACCTGCGCGATCGACTGCATCGGTTGGCAGCAGAGGGCCGGGGGATAGTGTTTCATGGGTTGCTGGATCGGCTCGAGAACGCTCGATTGCTTTGTTCGGCTAAAATTGCTATCAATCCACATGACGTTAGCGAGACGCCGGGCAACGTCTTTGCGTTTAAAATTGTCGAGTACTTAGCAGCGGGCGCGCACGTGATCAGCACTCGCATGGGCACGCTCGATCCGGCACTCGAGGGGGGCATCACCTACATGCCGGACAACAAGACTGAGACGATCGCCACGACACTCAAGCAGGTGATAGAAAGCTGCTCCTACGAGCGCAATGCATCGCGAGCGGCGTTGCAAACTTACGGTCCACAGACCGTTGCGAACTCCCTGGACAATTTGGTTATGGAGCTCGCGTCCAGGAGGAACAACTCGGGATGGTGCTAGCGCAGCCTTATCGTCAAGGGGAACGCGCGCAATTCCCAAGGGATAAGCTAGTAAACTAAAATGAGCGTCGCCCTAGTCAGCGGATCAGCAGGTCTGATCGGTTCGGAAACCTCCAAAAGGTTCCATGCCGAGGGATTTGATATCATCGGAATCGACAATGATATGCGATCCCGCTTTTTCGGTCCGGAGGCTTCGACTGCTATGGCTCGAATGCAGTTACAAAAGTCGTTGAAGAGGTACCGGCACGAGGACATGGACATCTGTGATAACGGGCGGATCGACGGTTTGTTTGGTGCGCTTGGCCGAGATATTAAGGTCGTGATTCACACCGCCGCCCAGCCTTCGCACGATTGGGCTGCGCGCAATCCGCACATGGACTTTCACGTTAACGCGCTTGGCACATTGAACTTGCTGGAGGCGACGCGCCGGCATTGCCCAGAAGCCGTCTTCATTTTCACCAGCACTAATAAGGTCTACGGTGATACTCCCAACCACCTGCCGCTGGTAGAATTGGAGACTTCTTATGAAATTGATCCCTCTCATCCATATCATTCAGGGATTGACGAAATGATGTCTATCGACCGGAGCAAGCACTCCTTATTTGGTGTTAGCAAACTTGCTGGCGATCTGCTTGTCCAGGAATACGGTCGTTATTTCGGAATGAAAACTGTTTGCTTTCGTGGCGGGTGCCTAACTGGCCCTGCGCATGCCGGTACGGAGTTGCACGGCTTCCTCGCCTACTTAATGAAATGTACGGCGACAGGCCTCGCTTACCGTGTGTTCGGTTACAAGGGTAAGCAGGTGCGGGACAACATTCACAGCCACGATTTGGTTAATTCCTTCTGGGAGTTCTTTAAAGCGCCGCGTTCTGCCGAAGTTTATAACATCGGCGGTGGACGTCATTCCTACTGCTCGATGTTGGAAGCGATTGACGCATGCGAAAAAATCAGCGGTCGAAAGCTGAACTGGAGCTACGTGGAAGACAATCGATTGGGCGACCATGTATGGTGGGTCAGTAGTGTCGCGAAGTTCCGGCGGCATTATCCGGAATGGAACTACCAGTACGATCTTCACAGGATCCTTGATGAAATTCACGATGCTGTTCGGGCGACCCACTAATCATTCGTGCTATGCGAGTCGTGTTTTGCTCAACAGGCGACGAGGTTTGGCGCTCAAGTCGAATGTAGTTATTGTACAACGCGCGGATGCTTGGAGGATTTCCTGACTTCGTGACTGCGACACAGCGCAGCTGTGTTATAAGCGGGACGAAAAACGCACTGTCCTCAATAGCGTCTGATTTAAGTGCGTGACTAGGAACAGCTATACTGAGGCGGGGCTTACGTGGACGTATTAATTATCAAGCTAGGTGCTGCGGGAGACGTTGTCCGTACGACCCCGTTGTTGAGGAGACTCGACGGGGCGATAAGCTGGATCACCGCAGAGAAGAATCTCGCGCTGCTCGATGGGATCGACCGAGAAGTGCGATGTGTTTCATGGGAAAATCGCAATCGGGTCGCAGATACCGCTTATGATCTGGTGATCAATTTGGAGGATGATCGAGAGTCGAGTTCCTTTTTGAAGCAATTGAAGTTCAAACAACTCTTCGGCGCTCACCTGAACGGAGATGACCGGCTTACTTATACTTCAGATTCGAGCGCCTGGTTCGACCTGAGCTTGATCAGCGTGTATGGGCGGCCAACAGCCGATCGACTTAAGCTCCTAAATCGCCGCACGTATCAGGAATTGATATTCGATGGTCTCGGTCTTGGCTTTAACGGCGAGCTCTACTATCTGCCCCCATCGCGACCGACTGCGTTACGAGGAGACGTCGCTATCTCCTCCACCGCTGGCGCGGTCTGGCCGATGAAAAATTGGGCTTATTACGACGAATTGAAGAAAAAATTGCAGACCGCAGGGCTCAAAGTGAACATGTTAGAGAGCCGACCTACGTTGCTCGAGCATTTGGCAGATGTGCAAGGCCACCGCTGTCTCGTCTCCGGTGACAGCTTGCCCATGCATCTGGCGCTGGGCAGCGGCGTGCGATGTGTTTCCATTTTCACCTGTACCAGTCCCTGGGAGATATACGGATACGGATTACAAGAAAAGGTCATCTCGCCTGTTTTGGAAAAGTTTTTCTATGCACGCGGCTATGACGCGAGCGCAACTATGGCGATCAACGTAGATGAAGTATTCAGCGCCGTGATGAACCAGCTCAACGCCGCCGCACCAGCCGCCAAAGCCATGGTGAGCCCACGTAATCAAGCATTACAAGCAACCGTCCCGGCACAAGTTCCGCCGGGCTAAGCGTCGATTGAGAAAGCAAGCATGCCTACGGTTTCGGTTATAGTCCCTACGTTCAATCGGAGTAAGCTCGTTGTAAATGCAATCCAAAGTGTCCTTTGTCAGACCTATCAAGATTATGAGATCATTGTTGTTGACGACGGGTCGACCGACGACACGGAGGAGGCACTCAGGCCGTACATGGATCGAATCCGATATGTGTATCAAGAAAATCTCGGAGCGAGCGCTGCGCAGAACAAGGGAGTACAATTGGCAAGAGGCAAATGGATCTCAATTCTGGCGTCAGACGATTTGTGGCTTCCCACGAAGCTTGAGGCTCAATTGAACGCTGTGGCCAGCCTTGGCAAGGATTTTGGGGCGTGCTTTACAAATTGCGATTTCTTTGGAAACACACATGTCACACCATCTGCGTTTGAACTGGCGGGGTTGCATGAGGAG
>DASTDH010000005.1:0-3799 GCA_035710445.1 Chthoniobacterales bacterium | reverse complement strand
CCACCCTGCCCGGGATTGCGTTCTCTTCTCTTGTGCCCGGCTGATTAAAGAGAAACATCGTTCGCGTTGGGGTGAAGGATTGACGGCCTAAGACATGAAGAAGTGTGTTTGGGTCCGACCTGAACTCGTCGCCCAGATTGAGTTTTTAGAATGGACCGAATCGGAGAGAGCGGCGTCGGACTACACCCGTTCGTCGAACACAACCCTGGAAGTTTCGGATCACGCATCCCTTTCATCCGCTCTCTGGCCGCGAGTTTGAAGCTCTGGCATGCAAAGAATACGGCGGTGAACAGAGAGTCTGTTTCCTCGACAAGAAAGGCCGCCAGTTTGAAATTCCACTGAGCTGGACTGATCTGGCTGCGGAAGATCCCATCACCATCTTGGCTTCGGGAAAAAGTTGGTTCCGTGCGGCAGACCTGCTTGAATTGGCACGTTTAATCGAAGGAATGCGGCAATGATATGTAAAGTTGATTTCGTCCCTACTGTTAAAGAAATTATGCCGCAGCAATTGTTGGCAAATTCCTGGCGTTGGTACTTATTTGCTATATTTGGTGCTAGCGGGACGCACAAAAGCCTTGACAGATCCCGGAATATGTACATAATTACATTTACATACAGAACCAGACGTTCCGGAGGCTTGGTCAATGCCCAGCAAGGCAGCCAAAAAGTCCAAGCGAGATGCCCTCAAGCGGCACGGCACGCTGAATCCACATCCGAACGCGGTGGCAGATCCCCTGTTCCAAACTGGCGATTTCTTCGATCGCGACGACCTCGTGCAGGTCAAATACGAGATGCTTCGGCGCGTCACAGTCGACAAGCAGTCAGTGACTCAGTCCGCTACAGCATTCGGCTTCTCCCGCCCTACCTACTATCAAGCGGAAACCGACTTTCAGCGAGATGGCCTCTTCGGGTTATTGCCCGAGAAGCGAGGGCCCCGGCAAGGCCACAAACTCACATCGGAGGTTCTGGACTTCGCTATGCAACTCCGGACAAGCGATCCTTCGCTGCGTCCTCTGGACTTGGCTGCTGCCATCCAGGAACGGTTCGCTATAAATGCTCATCCACGGAGTATCGAACGCGCACTAAGACGACAGGAAAAAAAACGTCGCTGAATCCAGCCGCTGGCCCACGCAAGACAGCAGAGCCGGGAACACTGACCTCCGCCTACGAAGATCTGCGGCGACAGGCCGCAGAGTGTTCGAGTTCTGGCGGCTTGGGCATGGCCATTTTTCTTGACCAGGGAATGGTGGCATGGATACTGGCATGCTCCTGGGTGGCCTCCACCAATCCAGACAACTCGCGTCGCTGTCCGACCACTGCCGCACCTTTGCCGGACGAGCTTCGTGGGGAAATCGTCTTGGTACTGACAGCAATGGCCCTCAAGCAGGCGCCGGAGGTTTATCCATGAGCATCGAAACCAGCCAGAAGGTAACTGCGAGCCAACTCCAACGCAGTGCCTTCCTTTACATCCGTCAATCTACTGCTCGCCAAGTGCTGGAACATACCGAGAGTACTGCCCGTCAATACGCACTACGGAAACGCGCCGTCGCTCTCGGCTGGAAGGATGACCAAGTCATGGTGATCGACAGTGACCTGGGTCAATCGGGTGCGTCCGCTGCAGACCGTGAAGGTTTTCAAAAGCTCGTGATGGAAGTGAGCATGGGTAGAGCCGGCATCGTTCTCGGGCTTGAAGTCTCACGCCTTGCTCGAAACTCAACCGACTGGCATCGACTGCTAGAGATTTGTGCCATTACTAATACGCTCATCCTGGACGAGGACGGTATCTACCATCCTGCAGAGTTCAATGATCGCCTCCTGCTGGGACTGAAGGGCACCATGAGTGAAGCGGAACTGCACCTGATCCGCGCCCGGATGCGCGGCGGACTCCTGAATAAAGCTAAGCGCGGCGAACTGGCCACTCCGTTGCCGTTTGGGTTTGCATACGATGACGAGGGCCGGGTTGTGCTTGATCCCGACCAACAAATCCAGCAAGCAATCCGATCCGTATTCGACGCGTTCCGCCGGGTCGGTTCAGCGTTTGGAGTGGCGAAGGAGTTTCGCGAACAAGGCTGGCAGTTTCCTCGATTGATTCGGCCGCCCAGCGGTCCTGCCGAAGTCGGCTGGGGCGATCTCGAGCACAACAGAGTTACACGTATTCTTCGCAACCCTCGGTACGCCGGCGCTTTCTTCTACGGGCGTACGCGCTTTCAGAAGAAACTCGAAGGAAGGGGCCGCAGTCGAGACTTGCCCCGACAGGAATGGCACACGTTGATTCTCGATGTACATCCGGGCTATATCACTTGGCGGGACTATGAGGAGAATCTCCGTCGTCTGCAACAAAACGCGCAAACTCGCGGACTAGAGAAGCGAAGTGCAGTACGAGAAGGTCCTTCGCTGCTACAAGGCCTGGCAATCTGTGGAGTATGCGGCAGCCGCATGACCGTCGGTTATCGGCAGCGCAAAGCGGGGCTTGCTCCGTTCTACATCTGCCAGGGGCCTCGCGAGGTGGATCGGATCGATAAGGGTTACTGTCAACGAGTCTCCGGGTACAACCTCGACAAAGCAATCGGAGCGCTGTTAGTAGAGACGGTGACTCCTCTGGCACTGGAAGTCGCTCTCAGTGTTCAGCAGGAGCTACAGTCACGCTGGGATGAAGCCGATCGACTTCGCCGTCTTCAAGTGGATCGGGCTCGCTACGAATCTGAACTGGCCCGCCGCCGTTTTCTCCGTGTCGATCCCGATAATCGACTCGTAGCTGCCTCGTTGGAAGCAGAATGGAACTCGAAGCTACGGGCACTCTCCGAAGCTGAGCAGAATTACGAGCGCCAGCAGCAAGCAGATAAGCTCAAGGTTAGCGCCGTGCAGCGAGAGCAAGTGCTGGCCCTAGCCACGAACTTCCCGCAGCTGTGGAACGATGCCGGCACTGCCGACCGCGAACGCAAGCGAATGGTTCGTCTCCTCATCGAAGACATCACTATACGAAAAGGCGAGCAGATCCAGCTTGACGTTCGCTTCCGCGGGAGCATATCGAAAACGTTGCTGTTGCCTCGGCCGCTGAGTTATTGCGAGAGCCACAAGCAAAATCCGGACATGGTAGCCGAAATGGACCGCCTCTTGAACGACTACAACTACGCAGAAGTGGCTCGAATTCTCAACGAGAACGGGTTCAAAACAGGCGACGGCTTGACGCTGACTTCGCCAACCGTCGGCTACATTCGAACGGCCTATGGACTCAAGAGCCGCTTCGATCGGCTTCGTGAACGAGGCATGCTTACCGCCTTTGAGATTGCACGACGGTGCGGCGTTTCAACAAACACAATTTCAGATTGGCGACGAAAGCATCGAATCCGTGCGCATGCAATTAACGATCGAAACCAATTTCTCTTTGAAGATCCCGGACCCAATCCGCCCAGGAAGCACGCTCGAAGAGTTTCGAGTAATCACTATTCGCCTACAGGCCATCCAGTCAACGGAGAGGTGCAGTATGAAGCGTAAGTCGATCATCTAAGGCATTCGAAATTTGCGGGTCTGAGAGAGGACAAGGACCCGAGAAGCGTGATAAAGGAATACGCAGGAGAAGTGACGGAATCGGCCCGAATCCAACACGGGAGGTGAGGATTGCCGTCAGACAGGACTAACGGGCAAGGGGCTGCGCCTGTCCGTTATTTGGACTTCATGCCAGTTTTGTCTGTCGTTCCTCGGTTATAAATTCAAGCTGCCCCGGTCCAAGGTGAGGACATGAGCGATTTAAGCGCGTTGGCTCAAAATAGTTGGTGTGCCCCGGCCAGCCTAGTCATTC
>DASTDH010000004.1:0-5213 GCA_035710445.1 Chthoniobacterales bacterium | reverse complement strand
TGCCACACCATCCGATCCATGGTAATGGTTGTCGCTGCGCATCTGAAATCGACACGACGTTCATCTCGCGGAATTCCTTGTACAGTGGCACCAAATCAGGAATAGAAAGCTTGCCATGAAGGGTAGTGACAGCGGGGACAGACTGCCGCTTTGTAAATGGAAAATGAAGGTAGTCGATGTGGAAGTGCAAAACATCGAACTGATGCGCCTCCCGAAAGACGAGTTCGAGCAGACGAATGTAGTGCGCCACGGTGTCAACAACGGGCGTTGGACTGAGCCGCAACGCTGATTCCGAAGCTGGGACCAGCCGCGCACGCGTCACAGAATCTGCGCTGGCGAAAAGCGTAACATCCTGGTTTCTCGCTACTAGTTCCTCGGTCAGATAAGAAACGATTCTTTCCGTGCCGCCATAAAGTTTTGGGGGAACGCTCTCATAAAGAGGAGCAATCTGGGCAATTTTCATCGTTGTCTGGTCTCTTTCGCACCCCTGGTACTCGGAAGACGGAGGGCGTTAGATTTCCAGTGGGTCTGTCGTTCGTAAAGGAACTTTTGTGAGCGAGTCCAATGACCAACCAGTGGCAATACCACTGCCGTTCGGATCAGCCGTAGCCGCCAGAAATCCCCGAGGAATCTAACGCTCTCGGTCGATTCGAGCAAACGCCCTGATCACTTCGCAGCGAAGCTCCTTGTCTGCCATCCGGGATCTATTTGCTCGTCAAACACGAAGCGTTCCATGATCCCGCAAACATTCTGAGAGGACCTACTGACGAAACGGTTGAAGTTCGGAACTAACTGGTTGGGGTCATCAAGCCGCCTGCCTCACGGAAACCGAGGAACCCGAAAATATTCTTCGGAAAAGCCTTTTTCCTGGGTCAATGCGAGGACGGTCAACGGCGCGTCGACTAATCGTAGAAAAACGCGCCGATGCGCAATCTTCCAGCCCTCTTTTTGCTGCTCGCAAGTCGTTCTTCGGGGAGCTTGAGAAACGCCTTTCTAAACTTGGCAGAAGCAAAACGTGCGCCGTTGAGGTAAAGTTGTCGCGATCAGTCTGGATCGGTCTAAATGCCCCAAGGGCGTCATCTGGATATTTCAATTGATCGTGCGAACCTGAAGGTTTCCTGTGCGACGCAGGATGTCCACAGCTACGCTCTGTGCGGTTCGCCTCACCTCGAGATCAATGGAGTTCCCACCGACGCAAAGATTTTGAATCCTGACAGCTTGGATTGATTCCGGCAAACAGGGATAAGATAAGCAGATCCTCGATTCGGCGGCGTGGACGCTGAGGCCGAGGCAGCTTTGGAGCACCAGGAACACTGCGCCTGCGGCCCAAGCCTGCGGAGCGCATGCGACGGGGTACAACGTTGGCCCCTTTCCAGGGCTTCGCGAGAAGCCGCAAAAAAGCTCTGGAAGCCTGTGGGACTCAAGAAAGATTGAAGCATCAAAGAGTCCGGTTAGAACCTTACACGGCAAGTCCTTCCCTTCGGTTTGCCACAAGCCGTAGGCGATTAACGCGCTATCGTGTGGCCAGACGGACCCGTTGTGATAGGACATCGGATTGTAACGGACTTCTGAACTAGCGATTGTGCGGATTCCCCACCCGGAGAAGAATGCACCGGACAATAGCCTCTCTGCAATTCGGTGGGCGTGTTCGGCGCTGGCAATTCCAGAAAAGAGACATTGGCCTGCATTAGAGCTGCGCACTTGGCATTGGCGCTTTTCTTTATCGAGGGCCAGAGCGTACAAGGACATCTCCTCACACCAGAACGCCTCGTGGAATCGGGTCCGTAATGCTTCAGCCTCGCGTTCCAGCTCTTTCCCCTGTTCATGGTAACCCAATGCAGCCGCTACTGCACCAATCCCCCGTTTCGCAGCGTAGACGTAAGCCTGGACTTCGCAGAGAGCGATCGGGCCTTCGGCGAGTCTGCCGTCGGCGTGAAATACAGAATCATGAGAGTCCTTCCAACCCTGCTGAACCAAACCATTCGAGGAGAGCCGCGCATACTCCACGAATCCATCGCCATCTCGATCTCCGAAGTTGTCGATCCAATCGAGCGCCAATTGAATGTTCCTCCAGATAAAACGGATCAACGCGCTGTCGCCTGTACGTTCGAAGTAAGCGGCGGCCAGAACTAAAAACAAAGGAGTAGCATCAACACTGCCATAATACCGGCGAAACGGGACTTCCCCAATTCGCGCCATCTCTCCCTCACGAGTCTCGTGAAGAATCTTTCCCGGCTCTGAATCTCTCTCCGCTTCAATTTCGGTAGCTTGGGTCGCAGCTAAAAACTTCAGAACTCCTTTCGCAACGTCCGGACTAAACCATAGGCATTCAAGCGCCGTGACGATGCCATCTCGACCAAACACAGTGCTGAACCACGGCACGCCGGCGTACGGGTAGAGACCCTCAGGCGTCGAAGTGATAAGCATGCGAAGATCTGCTTTCGACCGATTTAGCCAATCATTAAATTGCTCGTTCGAGGTGTTGATGTCGCAGTCCGTGAACGTGGTGGAGTCTCTGCTTAGTTCTTCGGCTGCTACTGCGTACGGCAAAGTCTCCTTCTCGTCCTCGGACGTACACGAGGTCGTCAAAGTAAAGGCCGTTCCTTCTCGGGGTCCGAGAGCTAACTGGATCCGCATCTCGTTGGCAGCCACTTGAGCAGCTGCTCCAATACATTCCAATTTTGTCGTTCGCAGAAGGCCATCTAGGCCCTCGTAAGCAAGCGTTACGCTGGACCCATCCAACTGCGGCTCGAGTAACCGCCCATGTTTTCGCCTCTTGTAACCTCGCACTTCGAATATGTCCGCGAAATCAGCTGCAAACTCGAGGAGTAGCTCAACAGATGCAGGACCTAAGCCGTAGTTATGAATCTGGACCATTTCCTGGCTGGTGTTCTTCCACAAGAACTTTGTTCGGTAGATGTGCAGGGCACCCCGAAAAAGCGTCTCACCACTCGGTAGTTGTAGATCCTGGTTTGTTAAATCGACTGCGAGTAGCGCGTTGTCATCCCTCACAGTCGAGCTCAGGAGTAGTAACTGGGTTTCGGCTAGGCGAAGAACTGATTTAGAGAGGTGCCTGGCTTCCCTGTAAAATAATCCCTGCTCATTAAGACCGATCGGATGCAAATCTCCGTGACGATCGAAGACTGCGAATGCATCTCCGTGCATCAATACTCGTGTGCGATTGTCGGCGAGAGAAGATTGCGCACGAACATAATATTGGTTCTCGATTTCAATGATATCCATCATGACGTCTCAAGCCGTTCAGTGCTAGAGTTAGACTAGACCATTCGATGAAACACGCTGACCTTATCGCAGGCCGTGCCATCTGAATCTGGCGTCTGCCTCTTATAAATCTCAATGTACCCTAACGTTTCGTAAAATCACGTCTGCAAAGCGGAGAAGCGCGCCTTGGATAGTCGTATTCGCGTTCAGGGTTAAAGTTAATTTGCCTGTGGAGAGTCAGGCGTCCGGCCCGGGCAATGATGGTTCGACGAGAGCGTAGAGTTCCTCGAAGAGCCATCTGACAGTCCGCTTTTCCGTCGTTCCGCGTACCGGCTCCTCGATCTGCATCTGGAGCTCCCGGCTTAGGTTATGGAGCACGTCACTGTCATTTCTGGGACATTGCACCTCGGCATGGGCGAAAAGTTCGACCAGAGCGCCGGGCGCATCGCGTGCAGGAGCTTCGTAATTTGATGTACGCCAATTAAAGCTGTGATCTCATCTGCTTTGCCCATCTTTCGGATCTCTCTCACGGATTAGGAAGAAAACGTACTTCGGCGAATCCTTTGCCTCGTCTTCATCCGAAGGAAGTGCAGAGAAGAATAACAGCGCATCGCTCAACGTCTTCGGCCTCAGATGCTTTTGACCACTGGAGCTGCTATTTTCGCATTGACTCAGCATCGCGCCAGACGCCCGCCGGCAGGCGTGCCCTCTTCGGACGTTTACCTTAGGGTTAGCTTGACTTCCGCAACTGTGCTAGAGCAAGATCGCTAAAGGTGGGCTTCTTCAATGGCTTTATCACCCGTAACCCGTTCGATTTTAAGTAGCGCGTTTTCCTTTTGAATGACCATCCGGCACCGGTTTTCAGGTCGAAATCCGCACCGTGCCACGGACAGGTGACCCTGGTGCCTTGAACGTTGCCTTCTGACAGCGGTCCGCCACGGTGCGTGCAGGTGTCGCCGATGGCATAGTCCACATTGAAGAGGCTATTTTCTGGCCTTCGATTGTGAACGCAGCCGCTTGGCCTGGTGGCACGTCCTTGGTCTTAGCTATCTTGAGAAGTTTTGCCATAATGCTTGAGTCGGTTTGATGGTTGCTGATCGAGCCGGAACCTCTGGGTCCTGCCAGGCGTTACTCATGATGATGCGCGTCGCAAGCCCAGTCGGCCGGCGCATTGGCGACGCCGGCGGTCAGATGCAGCACGCCGGCTTCGAGCAGGTAGGCTTCCACTTCGTCCCCGTTGACATCGGCCAGCATGTGCCCGTTGACCTCGACACAAGGCGAAAGGCTCTGCCCGCTCTTTTCGAGCATCTCAGCGGAGTTGAACGGATTGTTGATGATATCCCGATCTTTCGTAGGGCAGATTGTGATTTTCCCAAAATGGCACGGACGCCCTTGCTCCAGCCGCAGTTTGGTTCCAAGTACGCAGTGATTTTTTGTTTTGGTTTTCTGGTTGAGGTCGGTCGGAATCTTTCGGTCTCTTCCTTCCGGTAAATTGGTCTCGCAAACGAGCCGGCTCGGGATACGCCCGGCGCTTCCCACAGTTCAAACGCCAAGCGCTCATCCGCAACGAAGTCGCCAGACCACACAACTTCATTCCGCTTCAAACGCCGGAAGCGTTCCGGAACGCTGGCTCGCGCGGGTGCTTCTGGTTCGCCCGTTCGCTGCGTTGGTTTGGCAGGCAGTTCATTGTCATTTGGTTCGATCACACTCAGCCTTCGCCATTGTTGCCGATGGCTTCGACCGGACATCCTTCCATGGCTTCCTTACAAAGCGCCTCCTCCTCCGCGGTGGTCGGTTGCTTAAACACATAGGAGTAGCCGCCGTCGTCGCTGCGCGTGAAATTAGCGGGTGCGCTTTCCCGGCACAGGTCGCAGTCAATGCACTGGTCATCGACGTAAAACTTTCCGGACACGTTTTCCGCGTATTTATTCGCAATGTCGGCCATAGATTCTCTTTCGTTTCATGCAGACGGAAATTCGATTAGAGCGCGT
>DASTDH010000003.1:0-7878 GCA_035710445.1 Chthoniobacterales bacterium | reverse complement strand
AAGCGTTGGCGGGCGCCCTGGGTCGTCGTGGTGTTCGATCCCTTGTTCGTAAGCGCGCTAAAATTCGGATTTATCGAACTACCATCGAATCGCAGAAAAGGGGATTGTCTCGCGCAGATTCGTCGAACTTGGTTCACGCTTACTCGCCTTGGCGATGCTTCCGCTTCATGTTGGGGCTATCGAGGGATCTATTTGTCGTCTCTCGGCTTATTCTCAACAGCCTGAGTATCAGTATCGGAATCGCGGGTCTGGCGCTATGCCTGTTCTTTCCGCTTTGGTACTTCTTTCCCTGGATGGAGCGCCGGCCTGGGCAGGCCCGCGAAATGAACCGTACCGGTAAGCTCGGTAAGCTGCTCAAGATTTTGGCGCAGGCCTCATTACTCGTGCGGCGGACGACGATCCGAGTGGAATTGCTACAGTAAGTGAACGGTCGGAATAACCCATTCCAGCTGGTCAAGATTTAGAATAAATTGGTGCTTTGACCGGCAGGATGTGCCATGCTTGGATGGCTCCCCTCGAATGAATTCTACAGCCGCGTCTCTGTTAGCCGAACATTTAAGAGCTCGCCAACCTAAGATAACTGAAGCGTGGATTGAGGCGGTAAGAAGCGATCCCGAAATAGCCAGTTCGCAAAAACTTTCGCGATCCGAATTGGCAGACCACCTTCCGGCTCTATTCAATGACCTGATCGGCTATGTGCAAACTTCGGCTCCGGAGGTTGCCCGTCAGCAGGTGAGACGTGAGGCACAACGCCATGGCAACCAACGTTGGAGACAAGACTATCGACTGGTTGAACTGTTGCGAGAGCTTGGAACAGTGCGCCGATTGCTTGTTCGGCATGGTCTAGAAGACTTTTTTGAGCTGCATCCAGAATTCGATGCCGACTGTGCCGAGGCCAAAGACTTAATTGGCCAGTTCTTTGACGACGCCGTAACCGGCTCGGTCGAGGAATACGTTCAGAATTATGCCTCCCAGCTCAGCACCACCGGCCGCTCTTTAGCGGATGTCAACGAACGTTTGCTTAAGACCGATACATCGCGATTGGCATTGATTCGAACGATTGCGCATGATCTCGGCAACTATCTAACCAGCCTCACCTGGGTAGTAGAGGCTTTCGCCATTACGTCGGACGACGGCGACCGCACCAGAATGCTGGAAGTTACTAGACGCAACTTGGCAGACATGAGTTCCCTGGTTCACGAGTTAACCGATTACTCTGTCCTCTTGGCCGGAGAGGTAAAGGCCGAGGTTGAGCCGATTTCCTTATCCGCCTTGTGCCAGGAACTTGAGGAATCTCTCTCTCCGATGGCCGGAGCAAACGATCTGGATTTGAAAGTGACTAACGTCTCTGGCCTCGAGGTGGTACGGACTGACCCTCGCAAACTGAAGGAGATCATCGCCAATTTGGTTTCCAACGCAATCAAGTACCGTCAGCGAGATAAGCCGGAGGGGTTTGTCAGGATCACTTTCGAGTCAGCGGGTGAGGAATATTGGCAGTTAACCGTAGCGGACAGCGGAGTCGGAATTCCCGAAGGAGAGTTGGAGAAGGTATTCGAAGAATTCCACCGTGGTGTTCCCAGTGAAAAAATTCAGGGAGCCGGACTCGGTTTGGCGATAACCAAGCGTTTGGTGTTACTTTTGAACGGCGAAATCAGGGTGTCATCCGAGGTCGGGCAGGGAACTCAGTTTGTCTTGAGGTTTTCCCGAAATTTTCCGGATCCATCCTCTGCAACTCACTCTCGTCAGTGAGGTCCAGGCGTAACGGAGTAATTGATGTCCGACCGGTTTCCAGAGCCCACCGATCGGTGCCTTCCTCGGACTGCTCGATTGGAACAACCGTAAACCAGAAATGCTCGCGACCCATCGGATCGCTATCGCGTACCATCCTGCCGTCGTATCGACGAAGCGATTGCCGGGTCCAAAGAATGCCGCGCGGGTTTGGCGGAATATTTATGTTCAGCAGTTGCGGCGAAGAATCATTAATCACCAAGCGGAGGACTTCCTCCACGTGTGGCTGCAATGCTTCGAAGTCGGGCTCTTCATCATCGGCCGGTGTGCTCAAAGCAATACCTCGCACCCCCAGAAGAACCCCTTGCTTGGCCGCGGCCAGAGTTCCTGAGTGCCAAGTAGCACTACCCAGATTGGTGCCGATATTGACGCCGGACAATACCAGGTCGGCGCTTCCCCAAAAATGCAGACCGAGCGCGACGCAATCCGCGGGAGTACCATTAACCCGGTAAGCTTCGAAATCCTGTACGGGAGTGCGTTTGTGTCGAAGTGGTCGGTTCGAAGTGATTGCGTGCCCCATCGAAGACTGTTCGACGTCCGGTGCGACAATACGCACAGTTCCAAATCGACTGGCCACCGTTGCCAGAGCGGCAATTCCGGGACTATATATCCCATCATCATTGGAGACTAAAATACGCATATCCAATGTTCGACTGGCACTCGGCAACCGGACCCTAGTAGCCATCGTAATCAGTAATCGGTAACCAGTAAATCAGTAATCACAAGTCACCAGTCACCATTGCCGGCGCTCTTCCGAAACACCCGGGACTGATCCCGTGCGCGAACTACGGAGATGCGTAACCTGGAAGCGAAAATCGGCGCAGGAGAATTCTTGCCGTCCAAGCTCAGTATTCGGGAACTGCGAGCGGCCGCAGCAACGTGCAAGGGATGCGAGCTCTGGGGGGACGCTACCCAGACTGTTTTTGGAGTCGGAAGCGAACATGCCAAAATGGTGCTGATTGGAGAACAACCGGGAGATCAAGAGGACCTAAAAGGTATTCCGTTTTGCGGTCCGGCCGGACAGATATTGGATCGTGGGTTGGTCGAGGCCGGTGTTGACCGGAAAAAGGTCTATATCACGAACGCGGTAAAACATTTCAAATGGTTGCCGCGAGGGAAACGGCGGCTCCATCAGAAGCCGAGCAGTCGGGAAATTACTGCCTGTCGTCCGTGGCTTGTGGCGGAGCTGGAGGCGATTCAACCCCACGTGCTGGTTTGTCTCGGTGCGACCGCGGCCCGGGCTGTGCTTGGCAAAATCACGAAAATCTCCGAGCATCGCGGGGAACTCCTCGAATGCGATTTGAGTTCACGGGTCGTTGTGACGGTTCATCCATCGTCGATTCTACGGATTGAAGGCTCAGAGATGCGTGACGTCGCCATGCGACAGTTCGTCGACGATCTGCGGACCGCACGAAGGGCTGTGTATTGGCGGGAGCGCCGGCAACGCGACGACGATGTAGCCTGAGGCTTCTTCCCCGGTTAAAACTAACCGGTAATCGGTGATTGGTGGTAGGGCGGTCCGTCCCTGTGCGGACCGGACGCCGGTTTCGAAAGATATCTTGGGTTCTCTTACCGACGCTCTGACTCCGGAAAGATATGAGGAGCCGCCCTGATTTCCGCCTCAGGAAGAATGAACGTGCCGCGAAATGATAGCGTAAATCTCCCCTGCATCTGCCGTCGAATCCAGTCGCTATTTGGTTGCTGGTTGTGAGTGAACCGCTTGCAATTAGATGTAGATTGCCGGAAGAAGTGTGGCTCGCATCCCTCTATGCAACCTCTCCGAGTGTTTCTAGTCGAAAATCACGAAGACACCGTGCGATACATTAAATTGTACCTGGAACACCTGGGCCACGTAGTGATGGTCGCGCGGGATATGGAAACAGCTTTCCGCGAAATTCCGAAATCCAGGTGCGACGTCTTGATCAGCGATATCGGGTTACCTGACGGCGATGGTTGGGTGCTCCTGGAAAGATTGGGTCCGAGCCGGCCGGCTTTTGCCATAGCGATCAGCGGCTACGGAACCGGCAATGATCAGCGAAAAAGTCGGGCGGCAGGTTTTAACTCACATCTGGTCAAGCCCTTTGTGCCGGATGCTTTGTTAACGCTCCTCCAGCAGGCAGCCGAGGAGAAGGGGAGCGCGCCGGTAGGCTAGCCGCTCTGGCTCGAGCGATGGCAAACCGAGCAAACAATCCCTCGTCACAATCTCTGGTTACGCAGAGCAATCTGGACGCGATTTGCGCATTACTTCAGGAGATCGATTTACCGGCTGTCCTCATTGCACGCGGTACAGCCGAAGTCCTCGATTTGAATGAATCGTTTTCTTCCTTAATTGATACCTCCGCCCTCTCGGATCGCCGGCTCTGGTTTGTAGAAGGCGTGGTCCGACAATTTACAGCGCCCGAAAGGGAGCGCTGGGAAAGTGCATTTTCCAATGGAAAGCCTATTCAGATTCCCATGCGGCTGAATCCGCCGGGCCGCGAGGCACTGGAGTCGGTGATGTGGGCGAGCCCATTAAAGACCGCCGCCGCCAAGGAATCAACCGTTTGTGTCTTCATGCAATTGGCTGAGGCCTCTCTCAATAGCCTTAGCCAAACCTGGATCGCTGAAGGCCAGGAACTGGAGCGCAGCCGGATCAGAGCTGGCCTTCACCAAGACGTGGCGCAGCAGTTTCTGGCCGCAGCTTTCGGGTGCAAGTCAATCGCTAATAAGATTGGTCCGCTTGACGAAAACTTGGGACAGGAAGCTTCGGATTTGGCGGAGCTTCTAACTCAAGCTACCCAGGAACTGCATAGGGTGGTTAATCCGCCAAGCAGACATGGCAAGTAGCCGCACACGCTGGTGCGTCATTGATGTTCGATAGAGAAAGACGGATTTGTTAGTCGAGCCACGGTTGCTTCTATTATTGGTAACCTGTTATCTTGTTATCTCTCCGCTGTCTCGGGTTTCTCGGGATATCCGAATCATGCAGCCTACTGATTGTTTTCCTGAACCGGCTTGCGTAAAGACATTCGTTCGGACGAACATGAAAACCATCTCTGACTATCCGCTCCTCGTTGGGATGTGACTTCGGCGGGCAGAAATGCGCCAAAAAAGAAGGGTGAAATGGAACCGGTTGATGCGCCGGCTTTTCGCCGGGCGAGTCTGGTTGGTCCCCACGACTGAGTTTGCATCGCTCACCAATGTCTGAGCCGTTGCGAGTGACGCAGGTTACCTATTTACCTGGCCATCATCGGCTACCCATGCCCGGACCCCGGTCTTTTCCAGCGTCACCGCACGATTGCGAATTTCTACGGGCAGCTCGCCGATCTGGGCGATTGAGCAATCCCGTTCACCCTGGGACCGGATAGCCTCGAGCGCTGCCTTTCTGGCAACGCGTTGGGCCTCCTCCAGTTCGGCTTTGTCCTTGCTTCGCCCGGCCGGAATGACCTTCAGAACCTCGGGACTGACTTCCACAAAGACGCAACTCTCTTTGGCCTCCTTTCCCTGGCGAGGCTGGTCGCCTTGAACATAGATCTGGAACGCAAAGGGAGCCGCTGCCACACAATAACTTGGTCCAGCCCGATGCGGAAAACAACCTGATGCAGATATCAGGGCGGGCGCTTACCGCGCAATGAAAATTACAAAGGACAAATGACCACGACCCCAATCCGCAATCGGGTCAACCTTGAAAATCTGTCATTTCTCATCCGTCATTTTGATAGTCGGAATCTCAACCACAAACGTGGCTCCTTTAGCTGGACCCGGGCTACTAGCCGTGATGCGACCGCCATGAAGTTCGACGATGTTCTTGGAAATCGTTAAACCCAGACCAAGCCCTTCGGCGCGCTCTCCTTGTTCGAAGGGATCAAAAATCCTCGACATCATGCCGGGTGCTAAGCCTTGCCCGGAATCTTGGATTTCAACTTTCAGCACATCGCTCCGCAAATTCATGGAACGAATCGCTATCCGGCCCTCTGGCGGCGTAAACTTGACTGCATTCTTAAGCAGGTTCCAGAAAACCTGCTGTAACCGATCGACATCTGCACGCACGTGGTGATCGTCCGCTCGCAGATCGAGCGTCACGAAAAGGCGTTTGGTGGTTACATCCGAAGAACAGGTCTCTATCACCGTTCGCATGACCTCATGAACATCGGCGACAGTAAGGTTGAGGTGAAGCTTGCCTCGACTGATTCTAGTTACGTCGAGCAGATCGTCGATGAGACGAGCCTCCAGGTCTGCATTTTTTAAAATCACTTGGAGATGCTCTCGAAACTCTTTCGCTAATGTCGGATTGTCGATCAGCAGCGAACAGGAGAACAGAATCGGGGTAAGTGGCGTTCGCAACTCATGGCTGAGCATGGCCAAAAACCGATCTTTCGTACGATTGGCCATTTCCGCGGTGCGCCGCGCTTCTTGGGCGCTGGCATAGAGCAACGCCTGATCGATTGCGATGGTTACTCTCCTGCCGAGGTCCTCGGCCAGCGCTATTTCGGCCAGACTGTAAGTGCGGGCCGGATCGGTGATGATAAACGAGATGACGCCGAAAATGTCTTCTCGGCTAATCAATGGAACCACGATTGCCGAATGAGCCGACAGAGCCCGGAGTAGAGGAAACGCTCGTTGCGTGCTACGAAAGTGTGCGGCATGATCCGGGAGCTGAGCGAAATCACCACAAATCAAGGTTCTACGCGTTCGCAGGACTTCGCTCACCAGATAGGGATCATCCGATTTAACGGGATAGAACCGGTGCAATCGAGATCGAACGTCTGCCGGAACCGCTTGCGACTGGTTAATCGCCGCCAAGAGAGTGGAACCTGATTCGTCCAATCGATCGACGATACAAATGTCAGCCAGGAAAGGGACGGCGATTCGGACCAGCTCCTCATAAATCTTTTTCTCTTTCAAGGAACCGGTCAAAGCCTGGCTGGCTCCGGCCAAGAACAAAGCACGAGCTTCCGAGAGTTCCGCCGCCTCGCGGGCAGCTTTTTCGCGAATCAAGCGAGCGGCTTGCTCTTCTGCCTGCTTGCGGGCAGTCAGATCACGCGTGATTTTGAGAAAACCTTCACTGCCGCCGTGCCTATCCCGAAGGGCGGTAATGGTGACCCCGGCCCAGAAGCGAGAGCCGTCCTTGCGCACCCTCCAACCTTCATCTTCAAATCTGCCTTCACGTCGAGCGACCTTGAGCTCGTACAGAGGCCAACCTCGCTCGATTGATTCCGCAGTGTAGAACGTTGAGAAGTGTTTACCGATGATTTCATCAGCCGTGTAACCTTTGATTCGCTCGGCACCCTGGTTCCAGCTAACTATGTAGCCGTTTGCGTCGAGAAGAAAAATCGCGTAGTCACGTACACCGTCGACCAGTTGATCAAATTGAAACGGGTCGGCCCGGAGCCGACGATTGATGGACTCCTCGGAATCCGAGTTAGTTATGCCATTCCGAACATCCATCCTGCTTCGTTCTGCTTTCCTGTTGTTGACCGGCGACCCGTCGCTAGGCGGGCTTGCCCTCCGGCCAGCTACTGATATCGATACTTTGGTCGATGAATTGATTTTAGTGCAATATTGGTGTCCGCCAACGACTAACTCGTCTCCGTGGTCGCTGGGATTATCGGGTCGGTGCCTGATTCCAACGTCCGGAAAAACCGCAACGACCGGCCACGATGAGCCGTTCGAGCAGCGAATTTCTGTCTGTTTGCCGGGCGTTCTCCTTTCCGTTTCGCGATAAATGCTTGAACGGCTTCGAAGACCAGTTGGTCGGGAGAGGCTTCGCCCGCAGTCTGGGTGACACGAGCTATAACCATCTCTTCGACCAGGCGTTTGATCAGGTAGCGACGAGATCGGAGATCGCAGGTGAGGTGACATTGTCATCCAGCCAAAGCGAGCGCCACCAGCGAAATACAAGTATGCCAGCCAGATCTAAAAAACAGCAGATGGCCGCCGGTGCTGCGTTGGCGGTCAAGCGGGGAAAACGTTCGAAATCCAGCCTTAGAGGCGCATCAAAGCATTCTGGATATGCTTTTCGCCGCTACGAGCGGGCAACGCCCACATTGACATGACTTTCGGCAATTTCTGTAAGCTTTTCGTTGGCTTGACTCTCCTCATTGAGGGTTT
>DASTDH010000002.1:0-11038 GCA_035710445.1 Chthoniobacterales bacterium | reverse complement strand
CGATCTGGCTCCTGCACAACGGAGTTCTACAAGGCACTCTGAATCTGCCCACGGTTTCCACTGAGTGGCACATCGGAGGCGCGGTAGATCTCTTTAACCGCGGTCAAGCCGACCTGGTTTTAGAAAATACGGCCACCGGTCAGCGAGCGGCATGGGTGCTTCAGAACGGGACTCTACAGAGCTCTTTCCATCTACCTGCCGTCTCCCCGAACTGGCACATCGTTAATCACTAGTCGGTTGGCAAATCATACGCGTCCTGTACCTCGGCACGTTATTAACCCGCTACACCGACATGCCTGACGCATCGAAGAGATGCGCATCCTTGGGGGCAAAGCAGAAGCCAACCGAATCGGCGTGCCTGAGATCGTTGAATCCGCGAAGAGCAATGGAAAGACGATTGTTTCCGGAGGTCAGTCCATGGACCAGGGTGGAATCGCCCAAGCTCTCGACTACCTCTATCGTCAATAGTCCGTTTGCTTCCGGCTTTGGGACGATTTTGAGATGTTCGGGCCGAACACCGAGCGTCAATTCGGCCCCGGGAGCCACCCGAGACTCGTGCCGAGTGGGAATGCTCACGGGATCACCGAAAAAATCGGGACTTTCAATGTTAACATTGCCTCGGCCGGCGCTCACGACCTTTACTTTCAAGAAATTCATTTTTGGCGAACCGATAAATCCAGCCACGAACAAATTGGCCGGTGACTGATAGAGGTCCATGGGACGACCGATCTGCTCGATTTTACCTTCGTTGATGAGAACGATTTTTTCGGCCAGCGTCATCGCCTCGACCTGATCGTGGGTGACGTAAACCATTGTCGTTTGGAGGCTACTATGAAGCTTCGAGATCTCGATCCGCATTTGCACCCGAAGCTCGGCATCCAGGTTCGAAAGCGGCTCATCAAAAAGGAAAACCTCGGGCTCCCGCACAATGGCTCGTCCGATGGCCACCCGTTGACGCTGGCCGCCGGATAACTCTTTCGGACGTCGCTTGAGGTAAGGGGTCAGCCGAAGAATCTCGGCGGCCCGACGCACCCGCTCGCGGATCTCTTGTTTTGGGCGGCTGGCCATACGAAGTCCAAAACCCATGTTTTCCTCGACGGACATGTGAGGATAGAGCGCATAGGTCTGAAATACCATTGCTACGCCGCGCTTGGCCGGCTCAACACCATTGACATTTTCGTCGCCAATCCAGACTTCCCCCTCCGTCACTTCCTCGAGGCCGGCGATAATCCGCAAAAGGGTCGATTTTCCGCAGCCCGAGGGTCCCACGAAGACTACGAACTCGCCGTCATCGATGTCCAGGCTGACCCCGTGGATGACTTCGGTCTTACCAAACCGTTTGACGATGTTCCTAAGATTTAAGCCGGCCATAGCGGAAAATTCCAACTACCAGAGACAATTTCCCGATGCAAGGGATGAAAACGTTCGCGATTTTTTGAAACTTCCACTCCTTTCGCGGGTTTGGCAGATGAGGTTTGACGTGACGTCAGGCGTTTTCTGGTAACGAGGATCTTGGAGATCATCGTGCCAGAGACTGACTGCGGAAACGAAAATCTCGATTTCAATTGGTTGCGCCTGAAAGTGGTTTCCTGGCGAGGACCGATTGAAGCTCCGGTACGACCGGAGCCATAAACCTGATACACAATAAATCCCTAATTGCTCTTAACCTTATTGCTATGAAGAAATTCGTCCTCTTGCTGACGGCCGTTTTCGGTCTAGGCGTTGTTGCGCAGGCTGCTGACCCCAGCCCATCGGCCTCTCCGGCGGCTTCCGGCGCTCCGAAGAAACACCATCACCACCATAAAGCTTCGACTTCTCCGGCTGCTTCCAAGCCGGCTGCATCGCCGAAGGCTTCTGCTTCACCGAAGACGTCATAGGTCGCTTCCGGAAGAATCTTTCGAGATCATTTCGGAGAACTCGGGACCCGCGGCATTTTGGCTGCGGGTCTTTTTTTTTACCGAAAATAGAGATTTCGATTACCGACATCGATTATCCCGTTGCGCTCGAAGAAAAAATCGGCTCCCAGCAATCCGCCAAACGGATAGGTCAGGTCCTCTGGGCCCTCCGGCAAAACCGTTACGCCGACAACCGTAGATCCAAGATTGTATTTTCCAATCCCCAGCTGCGGAGCGATGGCGACTGAAACCGGCCGCTCTTTGGAGTGAATCCCTTTTGCGTTTGCGGTCCTGGCCACTAATGTGACTCCGCTTTGCGCAGCTACTTTTGCCGGAATAAGAGTGGCAAATCCACCGGTATCAACGACAAAGCTGTATCGTTGGTCTCCGATATGGCCCTCGACCTCTAACGCGCCGGAAGTGGTGATTCGTAACGGCACGCGGTGCAAACCACGAGCACCTAGGCGCCGAAGCAACTCTCCGGAGTTCGCGCTTGCGCCCTGCAGATAGATTCGGCGTTGCGAACAATCGATCACCGCACGATACCGCTCCAGAATGTCAAGCCCGAGAATCCCATCCATTCGGACCTTATCTCCCGAATCCCGAAACCGGGCAGAAAACGCCCGGAGATCAATCAACGCGACTGGTCCAGCTCCGAGATCTTCGTTTCCGACCTGGAGGTTGCCGATGTGGGCAACTGGTACGACGCGGTCATTCACTTCGATCTGCCGCGGAAGCTCGACTACTTTGATCTCACCGGAAACACCAAACGAATTCGCCCGGTTCGAATCGATGATAGTCAAAGCCGCACCAGTATCGACGGCAAACCATGCCGGGCGATGATTGATCTGAACCGAAACAAAGAGATGATTACCCGTGGTTCGGCTCAGTGAAACTCCGGTAGGAGTCTCGCTCGCCTGTGTGCTCAGAAGAGTTAATCCCAGCAAGAAAGTTGCCCACCTGATGGGCTTGCGCTTAAAATTACAGAATAGCGGCATGTCCAGTTTCCACGTGATGAAGAAAACACGATCCGGCAAAATTGCACTTTCCCTTTTTTTAGCGATCGTGCTCCATATCGGAACGGCCTGGTCTCTCCATGCTCAAGAGGCAAAAGGATGGGGATCGATCTGGCAACAAAGGATGACCATCGGACAGGCCCAGCTCGACGAGGCTTATAAATTGGCTGAATCCGGGAAGTCTTCCGAAGCACTTGCGCAAATTGATTCGGTGATTTCGGCGAACCCGCGAAATTGGCGAGCTCATTTCCTTAAGGCTGCCGTGTTGACATTGATCAAGCGGCAGAACGACGCAGTGCAACAAATCGATATAAGCATTGATTTGGCCAAAAAGGCCAGGGTGTCGGCCGAACTGCTGGCAGAAATGTATGAGAGCAAATCGCGGACATGCGTCGACATTGGACGGTACGACGATGCCAAGCGCTCACTCGAGGCTGCGTACCATTTGCAGCCCAAGGATCCGACGACACTGAATGATCTGGCCTGGCTCTTGGCGACGGCACCGAATGCACGCCTGCGAAACGGACGACGAGCTGTCGGTTTCGCCCAGAAATCGTGTGCTCTGACCAATTGGAATAACGCCTATTCGATCGACACTTTGGCCGCTGCATATGCGGCGGCCGGCGATTTCTCGCAGGCGGTCAAATTTCAGCAAAGAGCGATTGACGCGCTCGATCCGAAAGACCGAGCGGTCCAACTGCCCGGCATGAAGAGCCGGCTAGAGCTCTACTCTAGCCGCCGAGCTTACATCTCATCCTGAGAATAGCCGATAATCGGCGATCGCCTCTAGGCCCATCTTCCGGTGCCGATGAACCGGGCTACGTAGCGATCCCAACGGGCCAGTTGGTTTCGCCGCGGTAGATCGACCGATACATAACCCATTCTGCTCACAAATCGGTTGTTCACTATGTCGTAAATGAGGATTCCTTTCAGATCGAGATTGGAATAGCTAAATCGGTCGCCGTGAGCGAAGAAATCGGTCGCGGTGTCCGAGTTGATGAGTTTGAGCCACAAATTGTTCACGATTTCAGCTGGAAAAACCGCGGCTGCTTCGACCGCCAGGTAACGGGTATTGGTCGAGTATTGGGCCCGGTGTTTTGCCCAGTACTTCTGGCAGTGCTTTTCGGCGACCCGAATTTCGCTAGGGCTCGGCCAAAAAGTGTCGATGGAGAAATCGCGTAGATCGGCCGTCTCAGCCAGACCGTTGACGATGAAGGAAAAAATGAAGCTCAGGATAACAACCGGTTTCATAGTGGCTTTCCCGCCGTTTTTTGATGGTTGGCTCGCACACTTTCGTCTTCCCAATACGTCCAAGCCAGTCCATCTTTAAGTCATCATGCCCATGCACAACGTATCCCCGGTTCTGGTTGGTGGCGAGGCTCTCTACGATCTGATTTCGACTAATCCCGGGGCAGGATTAGGCGGTACTAAAACCTTCGAAAAGCGAGCGGGCGGCTCGCCGTTTAACATTGCGGTCGGCGTCCGCCGGTTAGACACCCCGACGGCATTCGTCGGGAAAATCGGCGATGACCAATTTGGCGATGCCCTCGTTCAGTTTCTCAAGAAAGAGCAGATCGACGTAGACCTGATCGTCCGCGAGCCCGGTACCAAAACAACCTTGGCCTTTGTTGCTGTCGATGCCGCCGGCAAAGTCGATTTTAGGTTTTATCGCGACAAAGCCGCAGACATTTCATTGCACACAGGCGAACTCAAGGTTTTCGATCCACGAAAGTTCTCCCTCTATCACTGCGGTGGAATCGTGCTGGCCGAAGAACCAACCGCTTCGGCCTATAGCTCGATTGTCGACCGGTTTATGGAACTGGGTGTACCGGTCTCGCTCGATCCAACCATTCGCAGATCGCTGATCGCCGACGAGGAGACTTATCTTAACCGTATCCGGCGTTTGGCCGAAAAGGTCAACGTGCTGAAATTGAGCGACGAAGAGCTTTCTTACCTGACCGGAGTCAGCGACCTCAGTCGAGCAGTCCGGGAGCTTCGAGTTTCCGCCGGAGCTCTGGTGATACTCACTCTTGGTAGTAAGGGAGCCGAAATTTACCGGGATAGCGAACGTTTGGTCAGTGTACCCGGTTTCTCCGTGAAAGTAGTTGAGACCACGGGATGCGGAGACAGCTTTATGGCCGCCACGCTCTCCAAGCTGGCCGGTAAGACTCGCAAAGAAATTGCCGGTCTCAGTCCCGCCCAGCTCGAACCGATCGCTCGATTCGCCAATGCAGCCGCTGCCATCGTTGCAACTCGATACGGTGCGGCCGAAGCTAACCCTACTCGGGAAGAAGTAGAGGCCTTCCTGGCGCAGAATGGGTAGACGTAGCGGCTGAACGCGGGCAGGAGGCTGGCGCAGCATTCCGACGCGGTACCAGCCAGTAAGGTAAATTCATTAACCCGATAGAAGACGTCTCGGTTCTCCGGCGGGGTTTCTGTCCCGGAGGGACAAACCGATGGTAGCCCAGCACTTCAGTGCTGGGTTGGCTTTTAAAAAGGGCCGCGTCCCGCCAGGGACGATCGAGTATCGTTCGCTCAGGTCAAAAAACTACGTGGGAGAGTTTGCTGCGATAACCTTGATTAAGGTCTGCCGCCCAAGAAGGAGTTCAAGACGCCTTCTTTTCTATCGTCCCTGGCGGGACGGGTGCGTTTAAAAACGCGAACCCAGGAATGAATTCCTGGGCTACTTTCTAGAGTCCCTCCGCGACGACGGATCGTCTCTCTTCGGCACTTTCCCCAACACCTTGGTGGGCTACTTTCGTCAGATCCCTCCGGGACCGAGCTTTTGCCGGGAGGACCGACTTCTTCTTCGAGTGTTTCAGGTCGCGCCGAACGAGCGTTGTGATGGAACAGCCGCCACTACCGGGTGCCTCAAATCCGCAACATTTTCCGTCGATACTCCTCGTCCAGGCGACTCTCGATCCGGGCGACTTCACTCACCGATAGATGGGTCAAGTTGCCTAATTGTTTCGCTCCGACATGGATTTCAGCGGCCTTTACGGTCATCAACATAGCGGCACGAACGGCCTGCACGCTGGAGCCCATGGTAATCACTCCATGGTTCTCCAGAAGGATCACTCTGGGCAGTTTACCTTGACCTAGTTGGAACGACACCAGGTCGTCCCGGATTCTTTTGGCTAAAGCTAATCCTGGATCGACGTACGGAATCAATAGCGAGACCGGACCACAGCAGACGACTTCATCCGGGCATTGCCGGTTTCGGCTGAACTCTGTGGCATGGGACGAACATAAAATTTGATTCACCGCGATCGGATGGGTGTGTCCGACAAATCGAATGTCCGGCAAGGAAAGCAGGAAGGCATGGAAGAACGTTTCAACCGATGGCTTCAAAGCGCCGGGATCAACCCGGCTTTCGAGAAGTGCTGCTTCAACTTCGGCGTCCGAAACTGGTTTATTGTCGAAAAATGGGAGCAACCGATCAAAACGGCACTCGGTGAGGTTCTCCGGAGCTAAGGTTGCAAGACTAGTCCCGCTCGCCTTGACCAAGAATGTTGAATCGTCGAGTCGGGCCGAAACGTTCCCTTCGCCCAGAATTACCAGCTCGCGGCGCCCAAATTCGTGGGAAAGACCTATTAAATCGGCGAGAATGGTCGACCGTTCGCTATTCATCGAGGCGCGTCAAATGTCTCCGCAAAAATAAACCTTCAGTCCCAACTCGGACATCGCAGTAGCCTTAGCGAACATCGCCATTCGCGCTCCGGCCTTGTCCGGTGCGTAAGCGACTTGGATATGATTAGAAGCATGTCGCGCCATCATTTGATCGCGGGTGACACCTTGAAGTACCGCATGCATGATTGGCCACTGCGGAGTCGTCAATCGCCAGCGCTCCGCAGTCTCGCTTTCCGGAAGCGCAACCACCTCGGCCAGACCAGTATCGAAGCAAAGGTCGCTTTGATCGACGAAAACGCGGCTCCAAACGATCCAACCCGGTTTGCTTATACCTTTGCAGGTGCCTCCCCCCAGCCGGAAATACATGGGTGGCTGGCGTTCGCTCGAGGTGCCATTGTACCCTCCGATGAAGTGAGCCGGAGGTGCGCCCCCGCTGATGAGGAAAACCCAAACGTAGGCATCGAGGTTATCGTCCTGATATTGGCGACCCCATCGTAAATCATGCAAGGTTGTTTCCGGTGGAAATCCAAGCTCCTGCCAGATTCGATTTGTGATGAGCGCGTCAAGGCCGGCACATTCATCGACCTCATTGAAATGCGGTAACGGCTGGCTGGGGTAAAGCTCTTCGCCGGTGATCTCATCGTAGACCGGCGGGCGCTCGGTGTTGTTGAGGATGCCTTCGACCAGGTCGGAAGCCGGCGCCAGATCTTTGAGTCCCTGTTGATACTGAATTCCGATCGTCGCACAGCCAAATTCGTGCGCGATCCGGACCGCAGCCAGGTACATTTTGCACTGCTGCAAGACCTGGTTCTCAGTCAGGTCGCTCTCTTCGTTACTGCCAAAACAGAATTTCACTCCTCGATTGCGCAGCCAATCAAGGATTTGCCGGGCTTCGTGGTCAGAGGTTGTAACCATGCGAGCATACAAAGTCGATTGGCTGAGCCGCTCTTTAAAGACTCCGAGTGGGCTCAACAACTCATCCGGTATGATCGCGTTGTACATGCCCATACAACCTTCATCGAAAACGCCAAGGATCGCCTGGTGTTCTCGGAACTTGCCGGCAAACTTCTCTCCGAGCCGGCGCGGCTCGCCCGGAACCTTTACCTCCTTCAGCTTTTGAACGTGGGAAGTGTCATGATTGACTTTGTCGCTGGTCAGCCATTGACGTAGCTTCTTCACGAAAAACTTATCTTTGAAGTCTTCGCTCCAAAGGCTGCTGTATCTGATTCCCGCCTTTTTGAGACAACCGTTAAGGTTAAGCAACCCGACCAGGCCGGGCCATGTCCCGCTCCAGTTCGCCACCGTCAGAATCGGTCCTTGGTGAGCAACGAGCCCGGGAAGAATATGTTGGCTATATTGCCAGACCGATTCGGCCACAATGATCGGGGCCTGTTTAGGGATGGAATGGAATACTTGGATTCCCACCCTTTGGTTATCGATGAATCCATGCCCCTTCTTCTCATCGAATGGGTGGGCCCGTTTCACGAAAAATTCTTCTTTCTGGATCGCGGCGACCAGAGCTTTCTCCATCGCTGCTTGCGCCGGCTCACACATTTGATTCGCGGCCGGGCGTAAATCGCCGTTCGCGACGAGATAGACAGTATTCATAGGATAGGTGCGATTTACTCTGGGGAGTAAATAGCTTCGCCACCCGCACATTGGGGACGAGCATCATCCAGTAAATACGCTCGTTGTGATTCAGTCCAGCGTGCGAGCGTAAAAATTTACATCCGGCTTTAGGCAGGAAGCAGAATGCTGAACCGCAACCTGCAACTGTAAACCGCTAACCACCAGCTCCTACGCTACCACCAGTATGGGTCTCGGAGCCAAACGGCGTAGATCAAGAGCAGCGAGAGCGAAATCGCAACGAGAAAGATTATACCGACGATCCCACCGACAAAGATCCAGTCGCCTCGGGTCACCGGCTTTCCGGTGCCGGCATGCTTCCGTAAGAGCTCGTAATTCTTCCGATTAGCCTTATAGAAGAAGGTGAAAAGATCCCCCACAATCGGAATGCCTTGCAAGACGGCGTTGAGCAGAACATTCAATGCCATCCGGACAAGCACGATCTTAGGTAAACGGTGCCGTACACTCCCAAATAAAACCGCGGTCGAGATGGCCGCATCGATCTGGTCGCCGATGACCGGGATCAATCCGATTAGAGGATTTACACCAAACCGGAACTTGGTTCCAGGCATCCGGAAGATTGTGTCCATCACCTTGGTTACAAGGTCAAGAACGGTATCGATCTCCTCGCGTCTACCTGCGTTATTGTTGCGTTTAGGTGTTTTGGTTTCCGGCGGCAAAACCTCCACCTCGATTGTTCTCGGCTCGTGATCGGACGACTGAGTTTTCACGACGGAAAAACGCTACACCTAAAAGCAAGGTCGGGACACCGGAAATGTTGGTTCCTAACACTCGGGGACAAGATCCCGGACGCACCCCAACGACGGGGTCCAACGCTGCGGATTGCGGCCGCCTCCGGTACACGCAAATCGTCAGAAACGATCAGAGCGCCAGAATCGCGGATCATTTTCTATTCTTGGCGGGTCTTGGTCGAATTGACAGATTGGCCCGATATGAAAAAACGATTCCTTTCTGCGCTGGCAGCGGCCATTCTCTGCGTCCAGTCCAGTTTCGGTCAAACTGTCATCACCTCGCTGCCCTACACCATCTCCAGCTCAGGAACTTTCGTACTTGGGTCAAGTCTCGCTTGGCCATCGGCCACGGGCAATGCCATCACAATCGCGGCTAGCGATGTCACGCTTGACCTCGGGGGCCATTATCTCTCGCATGCCGGGACGGCCAACGGAAACGTCGCCGTCTACGTACACAACGCCGAGAACGTAACAATCCAGAACGGCATTATTGTTGCGTTCACCTACGGAGTTTACTATGCGGGAACAACGAACCTTAACTCGGGTAACATTGTCCAGAACCTGAGACTGACCAACGTATTGAATGGCATCTTTTTGGTCGGCGCCACACTTTCAAAAGTGACTAATAACCAAATTATCAACTTCGGCGCTGTCGGCGGTACAGGAGTCTACTTGGCCGGCGGCGGCGACATCGCCAACGGCAACATCATCAGCGGTTTCAGTGCCGGGATTGCCAGCTTCGGGAACAGTTATTTGTTCGAGAATACGCTCAGCAACTGCGGCACCGGTCTGAATATGTTTTCAGCGACCGATAAGTACCGATGTAATACCACGTTCAACTGCAGCACGGCATTTAGCGGCGGTATCGCGGTAAACGCCGAGAATAATTGAGGTGCCTATCGGTGCTGCACCGAAGCAAATTGAACAGGAGATCGGCCTGGGGTTGAATCCACAAATGGCTCAAGCCGGTCCGGAACTGCGGCGCCCATCCCTTCCGTCAGCCCGGAATTTCGCGCAGCATCTGGGCGTTGGTCGGGAACTTGCGGAGAAATGAGAGGAGCCGTTCGATCGCTTCAGTCGGGCGGTGCCCGGCTAATCCCCGTCGAATCGTATTGATCTTCTCGAGGTCTTTTTGAGGTAACAACAACTCTTCCCGGCGTGTTCCCGACTTAAAGATATCCACCGACGGATAAGTCCGCTGATCGCTGATCTGACGATCCAAAACCATTTCCATGTTTCCGGTGCCCTTGAACTCCTGAAAGATCAGCTCATCCATTTTTGACCCGGTCTCGATCAGAGCCGTAGCCATGATGGTTAACGAGCCCGCTTCTTCGGTGTTTCTGGCAGCCGCGAATAGCTTTCGCGGGATTTCCATCGCTCGCGAATCCATCCCACCGCTCATGGTACGACCGCTGCCAGCGCTGGCGTTATTGAACGCGCGCCCCACTCGAGTCAACGAATCCATTAACACAAAGACGTCGCGGTTAGCCTCTACCAACCGCTTGGCGCGTTCGATGGCGAGCTGCGCAATACGAGTATGGCTTTTGATATCGCTATCGTTAGAGCTCGCCATGATATCAGCTTTGGGTACAGTCCGGCGAATTTCGGTCACTTCTTCCGGCCGTTCGTCGACCAGCAGAATGATTAAGCTAGTTTCCGGATGATTTCGAACCACCGCATCGGCAATGTGCTGTAACAGGGTGGTTTTACCGGTCCGCGGAGGCGCAACAATCAATCCGCGTTGTCCCTTGCCGATTGGCGTCATCAGATCCATCACGCGCGTGGTGTACCGATCGGGAACTGTCTCCAGCCGGATGCGCTCCCTTGGATTGATGGAAGTAAGCTCCTCAAACACGGGCAGGTTTCGATAACGCTCGGGGTCCTCCCCATTGATCTCAGTCAGCTTGAACAGCTGTGGCCCGCGGCTACCGCGTCGAATCTCTCCTTTGATCCAGAGACCATCGCGAAGGGCGTGTTTTCGTACTACCTCCGGGGTAACAAAGATATCCTGCGGCGACTGCACATAGTTACGTTTGGGGTCACGGAGAAAGCCAAAGCCTTTTCCCGACACCTCGATCAGCCCTTCGCCATAAACCGGCTCAGGCCTCGGTTGTTCGAC
>DASTDH010000001.1:0-2890 GCA_035710445.1 Chthoniobacterales bacterium | reverse complement strand
CGGGTTCCCGAGCCGGATGTTTCACGTTTAGTTCGGCTCTTGGCCGACGGCCCGAAGGGCCTTGAAAACATAGCCCAGGCTTTAGCCTGGGTTTATGAATTATTAGGCGCAGAGGTCCGATGGACCGTCAGATCGAACCGTTAATGCCTATGAGAGCCGGCTCCGGCCTGGGTTTTCACCGGTCCTTCAGACCGGACACGTTTAAACTGGCCAACCCAGGCTGAAGCCTGGGCTGCGTTTTCAAGGCCCTTTGGGCCGTCCGTCAAACGCCGACTTGTCCTCAAAAGCTTTAGCGAAAGGGGAAGGTTTCGGAGTTTCAAACGACGAGGCGAAGTCGGAACGCCGTCCGCTCAGACGCTCAACCAGGAACGTTCCCGCCGCCTTAAACCTGCAACCTCTTCACCCCAACAATTCGCGCATTTTGGCAAAGTGACTTCGTGCTGTACCTTCGCTGGCCGGCTGATTGGCAAGCTGCTGGTAGTCCACGATTTCCACATATCGCGAATCGATGTCTTTCAAAAACGAGCTCGGGTGGCCTGGCGTTGATCCGCCGTATTTGTTCCGGCTCGCACAATGCGTAATGGTGAGCGTTTGCATCGCACGGGTGACTCCGACGTAGAATAACCGGCGTTCCTCATCCAGGTTACCTTCGAGTTTCGAACGATCGTGGGGCAGGATTCCTTCTTCGATTCCAACCAGAAAGACGTCAGGGAATTCCAGGCCTTTGGCTGCGTGAAAGGTAATTAGGGTTACACCGTCTTTGTCTGTGTCGGTTTCCTCCTCCCGTTCCTGATCGAGAGCGACCTCCCCTAGAAATCCAGTCAGACCGTCGTTTGATCGGCGCTGATAATCCGCCATTGTGCGAACGAGTTCGCGAACGTTCTCCTCGCGATTCAAAGTCTCCTCCGGTGTCTTGCAGCTTCGGCGCAACTCTTCCGGGTATCGAATTTCTTCCAGCAGCGTCTTCGCTATAGTCGCCAGCTCGGCCAGGGGCTGATGAATCTGAGTCTCGTAACGGTCGATTAATTCAATAAAGCTATGCACCGCCACCCTGGTTCTTGTCGAAAGCAGCTCCTGGAATCGGGGCGATTGCAACGTAGTAAAAATGCTGGTTTTCGCCTGGTTACTTTCGCCGACTGCGAGCTCAATCGTCGATGCCCCAAGTCCGCGCGCCGGCGTATTGATGATCCGGAGCAAATTCAGATCGTCGTGAGGATTGGCCAGACAGGCAAGGTAAGCGAGCAGATCTTTCACTTCTCTTCGCTCGAAAAAACTGCGTCCACCAATGATCCGATAGGGAATTTGGAGACGTCGTAATTGTTCCTCGAACAGACGAGATTGCGCGTTCATTCGAAAGATGACGGCAAAGCGCCTCCAGGGTCCGGCTGCTTCCAACTGTTGTTTCTGCAGCTCGGAAATGACATAATTCGCTTCTTCTCGATCGTCTGGCACGGCTACAATCTTCACGTTTTGCCCGGCGCCCTTTTCGCTCCAGAGTGATTTTGGCCGGCGCCGTGGATTGTGCCGAATAATGCTATTAGCCAATCCAAGGATGGCATTAGAGCTGCGATAGTTCTGCTCCAGTTTAATAACTTTCGGGTCAGGAAAATGGGCTTCAAACTCGAGGATGTTGGCGATCTCTGCCCCACGCCATCCGTAAATGCTTTGATCATCATCGCCGACCACACAGACGTTCCGGTGCCGGCAGCCAAGGTAACGCACTAATTCCAGTTGTAACCGGTTGGTATCCTGGAACTCGTCGATCATCAAATACTGGAATCGATCTTGCCATTTGCCCGTGATATCCGGGTTCGTTTCCAGCAGACGAACCGTCAGAATCAAGAGATCATCAAAATCTACGGCATTGGCCGCTTTCAACTCAACCTGATAACGTTCAAATACGGCGGCTAACAAGCTGTTGTTGGTGGCGGGTTCGGTCAGTTTCCAATGCTGGTTTTTAGCCCGACTGATCAGGTTTCTGGCCAGTTGCGGATCGAGCTTTTCATTTCTGGCAGAAATCCGGGAGATAATCTTCCGGATCAGGCCAAGCTGGTCCCCTTCGTCGTAGATGGCGAAATTCGTCTTATATCCGAGGCGCTCAATGTCTTGGCGAAGAATGTGAACACAAAGGGCATGGAATGTGCAAATGGTGAGCCGCTTCGCCTTGGCCCTTTCCACCATGGTTCCGACCCGCTGTCGCATTTCGTTGGCTGCTTTGTTGGTAAAAGTCACCGCAAGTATGGCATCGGGACTGACGCCCCCGTGAAGCAAATAGGTGATCCGTATTGTGATCACCCGAGTCTTCCCGGTGCCGGCGCCAGCCAGAATCAGAACCGGCCCTTGCGTGGTCGTTACCGCTTCCAGCTGTTGAGGGTTGAGATCGAAGAGGCGGGCCATCAGAAAACGCGGGTTGCGAAATGCGGATTGCGGAATGAATGCGGCTGAACGAAAAATCGCTGTGGACTGATTTTCTACTCCGCAATTCGTAATCCGCTATCCGCGTTTTCTGCTCAGGCTCCTATTTTCGGCAGTAGAGCGATCTCCAATACCTCGTCGATCACCGATACCGGAATGAACTCGAGCCGCTCCTTGGCCTCGTGAGGGACCTCTTCGAGATCTTTTTCGTTTGCCTTGGGAAAGATCACCTGCCGGATCTCGGCACGGAGCGCGGCTAAACTCTTCTCTTTAAGGCCACCGATCGGCAAAACCGATCCGCGCAGAGTTATCTCGCCGGTCATGGCAACGTCACTGCGAGTTGGTCGTTCGCTGAACAAGCTGGCCAGGGCGGTGGTAATTGCGACCCCCGCGCTCGGTCCATCCTTTGGAATCCCGCCGCTGGGGACATGGATGTGCACGTCACTCTGGGCGAATATCTGAGGATCGATACCCA